>JBMOQZ010000282.1:0-10035 GCA_049322475.1 Myxococcota bacterium
CACGCCGGCAGCGAGGGCGGGGGGGTGGGACGCCACGCGCCGCAGCCGCTCGCGGCGGTCCGGCCCGCGGCGACGCACAACCAGCAGGGCTTCCCCTCGGGGACGCCGTCGCGCAGGCGGGCGACGGCGGCGGTGGTGGCGCCGGACACGTCGGTCGCGTTCGGGCCGAGCGCGAGCGCGAACCCGAGGTTGGCCCCCATGCCGGTGCCGAGCGCCTCGGCGGACGCGGGGGGCAGCGCGGCGAGCCAGCGGTTGGTCTTCGCGACGTCCGCGTCGGAGATCGGCCGCGCCGCGAACGCCAGCCCGGCGCCGAGGAGCACGGCGGGCTCGAGCCCGTGGAGCACCTCGTCGCGGGTTTCGCCGCGGTGGACGGCCTCGCGGGCGCGGGCGAGCCCCTCGGCCGCGCGGACGGCGGCCTCCACGTCGGGATCGTCGGCGTGGAAGGGGGCGAGGATCCGCGCGGGCAGGCGGTCGCCGGCGAACACGACGAGCCGGGGCGTGTCGGTGGCGCCTCGCCGGGCGACGCCCTCGTCGGGCCGCCAGCCGGAGAAGCGGTGGACCGCCCCCCACGCCGAGGCCGAGAGCGCCAGCAGGATCGCGAGGGCGCCGATCGCGCGCCGCGCGCCGCCCCGGGCGAGCCACGGGCCCGCGCCCGCGGCCGTCACGACCAGCAGGAGCGCCAGCCACGGGGCGTGGTAGCGCCCGTTCATCGGGAGCGAGCCCGGCCCCATCGGGAGGAGCGCGAAGCCGCCGAGGCAGAACACGCCTGCGAACGTGGCCGCCATCGCGACGAACGGCAGGCGCTTCCGGTCCCGGTCGACGGCGACGCAGGCGACGCCGATGGCGGCGGCCGCCAGCAGCATGCCCGCCGCGATCTGCCCCTCCGGGAGCATCGGGAAGGCGCGCTGGTGGAGATCCGCCGGCGAGAGCAACGCGGCCGCGCGGCGAGCCGCGCCGCTCCAGCCGTCCGGCAGCAGCCGGTCGAACTCGTAGAGCCCGGCGTCGCCCGAGCCGGCCGGGATCGCGAAGAGCAGGGCGCCCGCGGCGAGGCCGAGCAGGCACCGGAGGCGCCCCGTCCTCGCCAGCGCGATCGGGACCCACACCGCCGCGCCGTAGAGCGAGGTGCGGCCGAACCACGCGGCCGCCGAGGCGAGGGCGCCGAGCGCCCCCGGACGGCTCGTCAGCGCCGCCATCGCCAGCACGAGCAGCGTGGTCTCGACGTGGTTGCCCCACGCGATCAGCGAGAGGTCGACGAGCCCCGTCGGGGGCAGCGCGAAGAGCGCCGCGAACGCCCACGCCGCCGCGCGGCCGGCGTGCCGGTCGATCGCGACGAAGCCCACCGCCATCGTCGCCGCGGTCCAGAGGAGCGGCACCCCCTTCCACGCCAGCATGCGGTCGCCGAAGACGCCGAGGAGCGGCGTCCCGATCGCGGAGACGACGGAGCAGCCGCCACAGAAGGACTTGTACTGGAGCGCGAGGAACGCCTCCGGCGGCAGGCCGTTCCACGCCCAGAGGGCCACGGTCGCGTTGTAGGCCTCTTCCCACTGCTGGTAGCGGGTGGGGTCGCCGACGAGCGTCGCGACGTCAATGGCAATTCTGACGCCCACGACGAGGGCCAGGACGATCGCCGCGCGCGCTCGCTTCATCGCCCGCTCCCGAGCGTGCCGGGGGCGGGACGACGGGTTAGGAACGAGGGGATGGGGGGGCCGCGACGAGCCGCCGCGATCCGGCGCTCTCGCCGCCTTCCCCGCAGGAGCCCTTTCGGATGGACAGCACGGGTACCCCCCCCTCGAACGGATACGGCGCGTCGAGCATCACCGTCCTCGAGGGCCTCGAGGCCGTCCGCGTCCGGCCGTCCATGTACATCGGGGACGTCGGCTCGCGCGGCCTGCACCACCTCGTGTACGAGGTGGTCGACAACTCGGTCGACGAGCACCTCGCCGGCCACGCGACGCACATCCGGGTCACGCTGCACGAGGACGGCTCGTGCTCCGTCGAGGACGACGGGCGAGGCATCCCCGTCGACATGCACGCCACCGAGAAGCGTCCCGCCGTGGAGGTCGTGCTCACCGTGCTGCACGCCGGCGGCAAGTTCGATCGCGACAGCTACAAGGTGTCGGGCGGCTTGCACGGCGTGGGCGTCTCCTGCGTGAACGCGCTCTCGGAGACGCTCTATGTCGACATCTGGCGCGATGGCGCGCACTGGCGTCAGAAGTACGCGAAGGGCATCCCGCAGACCCAGCTGCAGAACGTGGGCGAGCAGGGCGGGAAGCGCGGCACCCGCGTGCAGTTCCTGCCCGACGTCGGCATCTTCCGCGAGACGCAGGACCTCCAGTACGACCTGCTCGCCAACCGCCTGCGCGAGCTCGCCTTCCTCAACCCGGGCCTCACGATCGAGATCCGGGACCTGCGCGACGCCCGCGAGGAGACCTTCCACTACGCCGGCGGCATCGTCAGCTTCGTGGAGTACCTCAACCAGGGCAAGGAGCCCACGCACGCGCCGCCCGTCTACCTCAAGGGGGGCAAGGAGGGCTGCGAGGTCGAGATCGCGCTGCAGTGGAACACGTCCTACAGCGAGACGATCTTCAGCTTCGCCAACAACATCAACACCATCGAGGGCGGCACCCACGTCACGGGCCTGAAGGCCGCGCTGACGCGCACGGTGAACGGCTACGCGCAGGCGAACAACCTGTTCAAGCAGGGCAAGATCGAGCCCATCTCCGGCGAGGACATCCGCGAGGGCCTCACCACCGTCCTCTCCGTGAAGATCGCCGAGCCCCAGTTCGAGGGCCAGACGAAGACGAAGCTCGGCAACTCCGACGTGAAGGGCCTCGTCGAGGCCATCGTGAACGAGCAGCTCCAGTTCTTCCTCGACGAGAACCCGGTCGTCGCCAAGTCCGTGATCAACAAGGCGATCGAGGCCGCACGCGCCCGCGAGGCCGCGCGCAAGGCCCGCGACCTCGCGCGTCGCAAGACGGTGCTCGACGGCGGCGGCCTCCCCGGCAAGCTCGCCGACTGCCAGGAGCGCGACCCCGCGAAGTGCGAGCTCTACCTCGTCGAGGGCGACTCCGCGGGCGGCTCCGCGAAGGGCGGGCGCGACCGCAAGTACCAGGCGATCCTGCCCTTGCGCGGCAAGATCCTCAACGTCGAGAAGGCGCGCTTCGATCGCATGCTCTCGAGCGAGCAGATCCAGATCATGGTGAGCGCGCTGGGGTGTGGGATCGGGGAGGAGTTCGACGCCGCCAAGCTTCGGTACGGTCGCGTCATCCTGATGAGCGTCGACGCGGAGGAGCCCGTCGTCGTCCGAGACGCGCGCGGGACGCGCATGGTCACCATCGGCGAACACGTCGACTCCTTGCTTCCGGCGGAGAGGGGCGCCTACGACAAGCGCGTCGGCGAGGGCCTCGGCGAGGTGATGTGCTTCGGTCTCGGCGATCGGCACGTGACCTTCCGGCCCATCCGTGCCGTGATCCGGCACCCGGTCGACGAGCCCCTCTTCAGGATCCGCACCAGCTACGGGCGGACGGTCCGCGTGACCGGGAGCCACAGCCTCTTCGTCGAGGAAGATGGCGAGATCGTGCTCAAGCGGGGCGCGGAGCTTCGGGCGGGGGATCGGGTCGTCGCGCCGCGGAGGATTCGACTGCCGGCCGACGGTCCCGACCGCGTCGACTTGTTGGCGTCCCTGCACGCCGAACCGGAGGCTGCCTCGCAGGTATGGGTGCGGGGCCCCGCGGTGGAAGACTGGTACAAGGCCCGCGTGACCGAGGAGTACGCGGACGACCCGCAGATGACGGCCCCGCGGGTGGACGTGCCCCCCGCGGTCGGCGCGGCCCTCGCGGCGCTGCGCAAGGCCGCCGGGATCAGCCAGCGCGACCTCTGCGAGCGCGTGGGCATTCGGCAGCCGGTGACGTTCTACGCCTGGGAGAAGGGGACCTCCCGGCCCACGGTCGAGCACTTCCGCGCCTACCTGCATGCGATCGGGGCCGACGAAGGCGCCTGGATGTCGCGGGTCACCGTCGGGGGAAGCCGCCTCGAACGGGTCTGGGAAGAGCAGTACAACGGCGCCCCCCGCAACCGCGTGCGGCCCTACGTCCGGTTGTCGGCGCTGGACGCCGAGGACGTGGCGTGGTTCGCCGACCGCGAGGATCTCGAGCTCACGCCGGAGCACTACGGGAAGAAGGGGGTACGACGCTTCGTTTCCGTGACGCCTCGTCTGATGACGTTGCTCGGCTTCTTCCTCGCCGAGGGCTGCTGCTCCGACCGCGCCGGGATCCGCCTCGCGATCGGACCGTCGAACGCGCGGATGGCGGCCGAGGCCGCGGAAGCGCTGGCGGAGGCCTTCGGCCTCGACGCGAAGAGCTACGAGAGTGACACGCGCATCGGCGAGCTCCGGCTCGTCAACCGCGTCGCCGCGCTCGCGTGGCAACACGTCTTCGGCTTCGCGGGCGTCGACTCCACCACCAAGCGCGTCCCAGCCGTCGCCTTCGACGCCTCGCCCGAGCTTCGCCTCGCGTTGCTTCGTGGGTACTTCCGAGGAGACGGAACGGCGGCCGGCGGTCGCGTCTCCTGGACGAGCTCCTCGAAGGATCTCGCGAGTGGGATCTCGTTCCTCCTGTCGTCGCTCGGGGTCGTGGCCTCGATGACGCGCATGGAGCCCGACGGCGTCGCGCGCGAGGTGCGCGGCGCGTTGTGCGAGACACGCCACCCCTACTGGACGCTGACCGTGTCCGCGCGCGAGGACCTCGCGCTCCTCGAGCCCGTGTGGACCGATCATCCCGCCGCTGGTGCGATCCGCGAACGGCTCGCGAGCGAGCACCCCTCCGTGAACCGCCGGTTCCGCCCCCTCGGCGGTGACCTCGTCTCGCTCGAGATCGAGTCCGTCGAGCGGGTGGAGGCGAGCAACGGCTACGTCTACGACTACTCCGTCGAGGGCGACGAGAACTTCGTCGCCGGGATGGGCGGCCTGTGCGCCCACAACACCGATGCCGACGTCGACGGCGCCCACATCCGTACGCTCCTGCTCACGTTCTTCTACCGCCAGATGCCGGCGCTCATCTCCGGCGGGCACCTCTACATCGCCCAGCCGCCGCTCTACCGGGTGAAGCGCGGCAAGACCGAGACCTACCTGCGCGACGACGCCGCGCTCGAGGCGTGGCTGCTCAAGCAGGGCGCGTCGCACGCGACGGTCGAGGCCGGCGAGAAGACGGTCGAGGGCGAGGCGATCTCCGAGCTGACCGAGCGCATCGGCCGCTACGTGGCCCGGCTCGAGCGGCTCGCGCGCCGCTACCAGCCCCAGGTGCTCGACCAGTTCCTGCACCTCGGCGGGCAGGTGCCCGACGACCGGGTCGCCTGCGAGACCTTCGCCGCCGAGCTCAAGGCGCGCCTCGTTCTCGTCGCGCCGGACCTCGAGGTGCTCGAGATCGCGGTCGTCGACGACGTCGAGGGCAAGCGCGGCCTGCAGGTGCGCGTGCTCCACGAGAGCAACGAGCACGTCACCGTGCTGGGCGCGCCGTCGAGCGCCCAGGAGCAGGAGGCCCTGCGCCAGCTGCGAGAGGAGCTCGTGCGCGACGTGCCTCTCCCCGCGCGGGTGCAGAACGGGCCCGACCGCCACACCTACCGCGACCTGCGCGAGGACATCCTCGAGGCGACCCGCAAGGGCATCGACATCCAGCGCTACAAGGGGCTCGGCGAGATGAACGCCGAGCAGCTCTGGGAGACGACGATGGACCCCGAGGCGCGTACGCTCCAGCAGGTGCACGTCGACGACGTGGTCAACGCCGACCGTGTATTTTCCCTGCTCATGGGCGACGAGGTGGAGCCGCGCCGCGACTTCATCCAGCAGAACGCCCTGAACGTACGGAACCTCGACATCTGAACCGGAGCAGACGATGAACAGGGGCAGCCGCATCGCCGGGATGGGCCACTACGTGCCGCCGCGCGTCGTGACGAACGACGACATGAAGCAGTGGATGGACACCACCGACGAGTGGATCGCCCAGCGGACGGGCATCCGCGAGCGCCGGTGGGTCGAGGGCGACGTCGGCGCCGCCGAGCTCGCCGAGCACGCCGCGCGCGGGGCGCTGAAGGAGGCGGGCCGCGAGCCGAAGGACGTGGACCTGATCCTGTTCTCCACGCTCTCGCCCGACCTGAACTTCCCCGGCTCCGCGTGCCTCCTGCAGGCGCGCCTCGGGCTCCCCGGCGTGGCCGCGATGGACATCCGCAACCAGTGCACGGGCTTCGTCTACGGGCTCGCCACGGCGGACGCGTTCATCCGCTCCGGGATGGCGAAGTGCGTGCTCGTGGTGGGCTCGGAGGTGCACTCCACCGGGCTCGACGTCACGACGCGCGGTCGCGACGTCGCGGTGCTCTTCGGCGACGGCGCCGGCGCCGCCGTGGTCGTGCCGACCGAGGGCCCGAGCCGCGTGATCGACAGCGAGCTCCACGCCGACGGCCGCTACGCCGAGATCCTCATGGTCGAGGCGCCGGCCAGCCGGCTGAACCCGCGCCTCACCGCCGAGATGATGGAGCAGGGCCGCCACTACCCGAAGATGGACGGCAAGCAGGTGTTCAAGCACGCCGTGGAGCGGCTCCCGGAGGTGATCCGGAGCATCCTCGCGAAGAACGGCTTCACGCAGGACGACGTCGCGCTGCTCGTGCCCCACCAGGCGAACATGCGCATCAACGAGATGGTCACGCGCCAGCTCGGCTTCCCGCCCGAGAAGGTGGTCCACAACATCCAGAAGTACGGCAACACGACCGCCGCCTCGATCCCCATCGCGCTGCACGAGGCCGCGCAGGAGGGGCGCGTGAAGGAGGGCGACCTCGTGCTGCTGGCAGCGTTCGGCGCCGGGCTGACGTGGGGCGCCACGCTGGTGCGCTGGTAGATGGCGGCTGCGGCGGCCGACTCGAGCCTGCTCTTCCGGTCCCGCCTCCTGCTCGTCAGCGGGAAGGGCGGCACCGGCAAGACGACCGTGTCCGCCGCCGTCGGCCGCCTCGCCGCGGCCCAGGGCCGGCGCACGCTCGTGGTGGAGCTCGACAACCAGCGGCCGTCGCTGACCGGCATCTTCGGCGCGGCGCCCGCCTACGAGCCCGTTCAGGTCGACAAGAACCTGTCGATCTCCAACGTGACCTGGCACGAGGCGCTCGACGACTGGCTCAAGGACATCGTGGGCGTCCCGCGCGTCGTGAGGCTCATCGTCCGCAACCGCGTCGTGGGCGTGTTCCTCGAGGCCACCCCCGGCGCGCGCGACCTCGTCGTGCTCTCTCGCCTCGTCGCGTTGGCGAAGGGCTACGATCTCGTCGTCGCCGACATGCCCGCGTCGGGCAACGCCGTGGCGATGTTGTCGGTCGCGCACACCGCCCGGCGGCTGTTCGAGGCGGGCCCCATCCGCCGCTGCGCCGAAGACCTCGTCGCGCTCTACGCGCGCCCCGACACGCGGCTCGTGCTCGTCGGCCTGCCCGAGGAGATGGTCGTCAACGAGACCATCGAGACCGCCCGCAAGGTCCGCGCCGACCTCGATCCCCTGCGCGTGCCGATGATCCTGCTCAACCGCTCCACGACGCCGACGCTGTCGCAGTCGGAGGCGGACCTGCTCGCGCAGCTGCAGACGCTGCCGCTGGAGGGGCTCGCCGCGGAGGTCGTGGGCGCGGGTCGCTGGGAGGCGGCCCTCGAGGCGGCCACGGGCGAGTCGCTCGAGCGCCTCGGCAAGGAGCTCGACATCCCCGTCCTCGCGTTGCCGGTGCTCGCCCGGGGCGAGGGGGCCGCGAAGGTCGTGCAGCAGCTCACCGCCGCGGTCGCGCGCGCCTCCTCGAAGCCCGTCGACCTGAGGGCGCCGTGAACCTCGACGCGCTCGTCCGGGACCGCCGCCTGCTCGTGTGCGTGGGCAGCGGCGGCGTGGGCAAGACCACCACCGCCGCGTCGCTCGCGTTGCGCGGGGCCCTGTCGGGCCGGCGGGTGCTGGTGCTCACGATCGACCCCGCGCGGCGCCTCGCCAACTCGCTCGGCCTGTCCGAGTTCGGAAACACCGAGGTGCGCATCGACCTCGGCCAGCGCACCTCCGCCGGCGAGCTCTGGGCGATGATGCTGGACGCGCGCAGCACGATGGACGACGTGATCCGGCGGGTCGCGAAGGACCCCGTCACGCGCGACGCCATCTTCGCGAACAAGATCTACCGGCACATGGCGGGCAGCTTCTCCGGCAGCCAGGAGTACATGGCGACGGAGCGCCTCTACGACGTCCACGCCAGCGATCGGTACGACCTCATCGTGCTCGACACGCCGCCGGTGAAGAACGCGCTCGACTTCCTCGAGTCGCCCGGGCGGCTCGCCCGCTTCCTCGATCGGCAGATCATGAAGTGGTTCCTGACGCCCTACGAGGAGGAGAAGGTCTTCGGGAAGCGGCTGATCATGGGCACGTCGGCGGTGGTGTACCGGCTGCTCGGCCACATCTTCGGCCGCGAGTTCCTCGACGAGCTGTCCGTCTTCTTCACGCTCTTCCGCGACCTCTACGACGGCTTCCGCGAGCGGCACGAGGCGGTCGGCCGCATGTTCGGCTCCGACACCACGTCCTTCGTCGTCGTGAGCGCGCCGACCGAGCCCTCGGTCGACGTCGCCACCTTCTTCCTCGAGGAGCTGCGGGCGAGGAAGTTGCCGCTCGGCGGCGTGATCGTGAACCAGGTGCACCGCTGCACGCAGGTCGTGCCGGACGTCGACACCCTCCTCGGCGCCGCCGCCCGCGAGCTGGATCCCTCGGTCGCGCCCTCGGTGCTCGCGCGGCTCGGCGCCGCGCACCGGCGCCTCCGCGATCTCGCGCTCCTCGAGGGGGCTCGGGTCGACCAGGTCTCGCGCGCCGCGGGCCGGGACACGTGGGTGAAGACGGTCCCCCGACTGCCGGACGAGGTCAACGACCTCGACGGGTTGCTCGCCCTGCACCCCCACCTGTTCGGCGGAAGCGCCTGAACGCGGCTATAGTGGCGCGCCGCCCGGAGCCCCCGTGATCGCCCTCCCGCTCGCCGCGCTGACCGCGCCGGCCCTCGGAGCCAGCATGGCGCTGGATCCCCAGGTGCGCGTGCACGCGGGCGCCAGCGTGATCCCCGGGCCGTCGGGCGTCGGCGTCACCGGCGGCTTCGACTCGCGCCTGACGCGCATCGTCGCGATCGACCTCTCCGCGTTCGCCTCGCCGATCCCGCTGGGCGAGGACCTCTCGCTCGAGGGGGCGGAGGACTTCGGCGACTACCAGCTCCTCCGGCACGGCGTGTACGCGTCGCCCGGCTTCCGGATCCCCCACGCGCAGCCGAAGAGCTGGGCCTGGGACTTCTTCCTGCGCGCGGGCGGTGGGGTCATCTGGTTGGCCGACGCCCGGCCCGGCGACGACGCCGGCGGCTCCACGGCCTACGACGTGAACGCGGACATCGGCGGCTTCGGGGGCGCGGACCTGCTCGTGCGCTTCGGGAACGTGGGGGTGCGTGCGTCGGGACGCGCGTGGATGTACGACGCCGTGCAGACCTACCCCATCCAGACGTTTTTCCTCGTGCGCCCCCAGTTCGGCATCGAAGGGATGGTTCAATGGTGAGCCGGGCCCCTTGACGCGGTCGGCTCGATGCCGGATTATTGATTGCCCTCAACCAGAAGGAAGCCACGGGCCGAATGTCCCGAAATGTCTACGTGGGAAATCTCCCCTACCGCATCACGGATGAAGAGGTGCGGGATGTCTTCACTCGCGATGGTCGAGAAGTCGTCTCCGTCAACCTGATCATCGACCGCGAGACCGGACGCCCCCGTGGGTTCGGCTTCGTCGAGATGAAGGACGAAGCTCAGGCCGAGGCGGCCGTCCAGGCGATGGACGGCTTCATGCTCGACGGTCGTCCTCTCAAGGTCAACATCGCTCGCCCGCGCGAAGGCGGTGGGGCCGGCCCCGGTGGTCCGCGTCGCCCGCGTCCCGAGGGGGCGCCGCCGTCCGTGTACCGGACGGGCGGGCCGCCGCGTGAGGGCGGCGGTGGCTACGGTGGCGGCGGCGGCGGTGGCTACGGCGGCGG
>JBMOQZ010000283.1:0-86596 GCA_049322475.1 Myxococcota bacterium
CGCTCACAGCTGCGCGCCCGTGGGCAGAGGAAATCCGCGCAGGAACTCCGTCGCGTCCTGCGCCCCCCGGCCCGCTCTCTGCAGCCGCAACAGTTCGACCGCGCCGACGCCGCATGCAACCACGAGTCTTGCGCCCGTTTCGAGAACTTCTCCCGGTCGACCGGTTCCATCGATGGGGCGAGAGAGCAGCGCCTTGATGCGCCCACCTTTGCCGGCCTCGAACCAGGCGCCCGGCGCCGGCGAAAGCCCGCGGATGTGACAGTCGACTTCGCGCCCTGTCCTTGTCCAGTCGATGCGCGTCTCGGCCGGCAAGACCTTGGCGGCATAGGTGGCGCCTTCCTCGGCTTGAGGCGTTTCGACCGCGCCGCCGCGCTCACCCCGGCGGATCGGGCGGCCCTCCGTCGGAGGGTGGACGGTCCGCTCGAGGCCGTCCTCGCCCGCGCGCTCGCCCCTCGGCCCGACCGCCGCGACGTCACGGCGCGCGAGATCGCCGGCGCGCTCGCCGCGTCGCGTCCCTGGTCCCCCCGCCGCTGGCCGCTCCTCGCCGTCCTCGCGGCGATCGCCGGCGCGGCGCTCCTCGCGCGGCCCTCGCCGGCGCCCTACGCCGACGTGCTCGTGCCCGGCGGCACCGTCACGCTCGGCGATCCCGCCGGCGCCTACCCCCTCGAGCCACGGCGCACGGTCGAGATCGCGCCCTTCCGGCTCGGCGCCGGCGAGGTCCACCAGGCGCTCTGGCGCGAGGTGACTGGCATCGACCCGTCCTCCCATCGCGTGTTCGACGGCGGCCTCGGGATGTACTGCACCACCTACGCGGGCGTCGACTACGTCGGCGACGACCTCCCCGTCGTGTGTGTCGACCTCGCGGGGGTCGCGCGGTTCGCCAACGCGCTCAGCGAGCGCCACGGCCTCGATCCCGCCTACACGATCGAGGAGGTGGCGGGCGAGGAGGCGCCGTTGGTGCGGTGGGATCGCGGCGCGAACGGCTGGCGCCTCCCGACGGGAGACGAGTGGGAGCACGCCGCGCGGGCCGGCAGGACGGGGCGCATCGAGGTGGACGACTCGGCCGACCTGTGCGCGTGGCAGAACGGCCGCGATCTCGCGTTCCTGCGCCTCTCCCCGCGCACCGACGACGCGCTCGGCTGCGACGACGGCTACGCCGGCCCCGCGCCCGTCGGCGCGTTCCCCCCGAACGCGTGGGGCCTGCGGTCGATGACCGGCAACGTCGCCGAGTGGGTGTGGGACCCGGCGGGCCGGCAGCGCGGGACCAGCTTCGAAGGGGGCGAGGAGCACCTGCGCCTCTCGTTCACGATGTCGCGGCCGCCCGAGACCCGCGCGCTGGGGATCGGCTTCCGCCTCGCGCGCGCGCCGTGATCGCCGGCGACTCGGGCGCCGCCTACGAGATCGTGGGGGAGCCCCGCGTGGGCGGCGAGGCGCTCGTGTACCCCGCGCGATGTCTCGACGACGGCCGCCTCGTGGCGCTGAAGGTCGCGATCCACCCGGGCGACCGCGCGTTCGCCCACGCGGGGGCGCGCCTCGCCGCGCTCGGGGCGCACCCGGTCGCGGGGGCGCGGATCGTCCCGGTGTGGGACACGGGCATCTGGGACGAGCGCCGGTTCGTGGTGATGGAGTGGCTCCCGGCGACCCTGGCCACGCGAGCGGAGGGCGCCGGGCTCGCCGGGCGCGTGGCCCTCGCCGCGCGGCTGGCGAGCGCGCTGGCGGAGCTTCACCGCGTCGGGGTCGTACACGGCGACCTCAAGCCGGCGAACGTGCTCTTCGGCGAGGACGACGCGGGGCCCTTCTTCGCCGACCTCGCCGGCGAGGCGGGGACGTTCACGCCCGGCTTCGCCCCGCCCGAGCAGGTGGCCGGCGGGGCCCCCGACGCGCGGGGCGATCGCTTCGCTCTCGCGGCCACCGTGTGGCGTTTGCTCGCCGGCGAGGGGCCCACCGCGCCGCTCCACGCGCTCGAGGCCCTGCGCGACGAGGCGCGCGTCGCGCTCGCCGCTGGACGCTCCGTGCCGTTCGCGCGCGCGTTCGAGCGGGGCGGGCTCGCCCGGGTCACGGCCGAGGACCGCGCGGCGTTCGAGCGCGCCGCGCCGGGCCTCGCCGGCCTGCGCCTCGCGCTGGAGGACCTGCTGGAGCCGGACCCGCGCTTGCGCGAGCCGTCGCTGGCGCCTCTCGAGGCGGCCCTCGCCGCCGCGATGGGCGAGCGCCCGGCGAGCGAGGCTCGCCGCCGGTCCGTGCTCCCGGTCGTGGTCGCGCTCGCGCTCGTCCCCGGCGGGGTCGGGCATCCGGGCTGCCCCGCGGGCTACACCCGCGACGGGCGAGCCTGCGTCGCGCCGGACGGCGTCCGGATCGTCTACGTGCCGCACGGCCGGTTCCAGATGGGCTACGGCGAGGCGGACGCGCGCTGGGTGCCGGACTCCACGCCGCACGAAGTCACCCTCACGCGCGCGCTCTGGGTCGACGCCGCCGAGGTGACGCAAGGGGCGTGGGCCGGGCTCGTGGGTGGCTACCCCCAGGCGGCGCGGACCTGGTCCACCTCCGGCGTGCCGTTCCGGTGCGACGAGACGCTCGGCGTCTCGCTCGTGGGGGCCGAGTTGCCGGCGGTGTGCCTCAGCTGGCGCGACGCCGTCGCCTACGCGAACGCCCGGTCGCTCCGGGACGGGCTCGTGCCCGCCTACCGCATCGGCGAGCGCGTCGAGTGGGACCGCGGCGCGGACGGGTGGCGGCTCCCGACCGAGGCCGAGTGGGAGTGGATCGCCCGCGGCGGGAGCGAGCTCCCGTGGGCCGGCGCGCCCTCTCGCGACGCGTTGTGCGGCTGGGCGAACGTACGTGACGCCTCGGCGCTCGAGACGTGGGGGAACGAGGTCCCGTGCGACGACGGGTTCCCGGTCCTCGCTCCCGTCGGGCGCTTCCAGCCCAACGGGTGGGGGGTGTACGACACCCTCGGCAACGCGATGGAGTGGGTGTGGGACCTGCACGGCGAGGCGGGCGCCGCGGCGCAGGTCGACCCCGTGGGCCCCTCGTACGGCGCCGCGCGGGGAATGCGCGGGGGGTCCTGGAACCACGTCGGGAAAGGCACCGCCTCGCGATACGCGAACGCGCCGGACGAGTTCGCGTACAACACGGGCGTACGGCTCGTCCGCTACGCCTCCACCGTGTCGAGCGGCCCGAGCTCCACGAACACCACGCCGTGACGCTGCACGAGCACCTCGCCGTCCCTCACCTCGGCGAGGGCGCGGCGCGCGGACGCGAGCGCCTGGTCCCATCGGTTGCGGAAGCGGCGCTCGTCGACCTCGGTCCAGGCGGCGCTCGCGCGGACCGCGGCGTCCTCGGGCCACATGGCCTCGGCGATCCGTGCCCAGGGCGCCCCCCGGTCGGCCCGGGCGAGCGCCGCGGCGAGGAGGCGGGCGGGGAGGCCCAGCAAATCGACCGCCGGCTCGGGCTCCGACCCGTGGAACACGCGCACGCGCGCCTCCTCGACGACGAAGCGCAGGCGATCCCGCCCCGCGGTCGGCGGCACGACGGGCGCGGAGCCGCCCTCGACGGCGAGCACCACGAGCTCCACGCCCGGCGCGAGCGTGACGTGCTGGCCCGACGCGAGGACGACCGCGCGGGCGCCGCGCCCGTCGCACAGGAGGCGCCCGCCCCGCGCGAGCATGACGAAGCCCTCGGCGCGCCAGGAGATCTCCGCGTGCACCGCGGACACGCGCGGGTCGTCCACGCGGACGGCGGCGGCGGAAGAGCGCCCCACGATCGCCTCGGGGCCCACCTCGTGGAGGACCCCGTCCGGACCGCGGAGGCGGACGAACGGCGGCGACATGCGCCGCCAACGTAACGTTGGTCAGCCCCCCGCCGGCAGGAAGCGGACGTCGCCGTCGGTGGCCACGACGAGGGTGTCGCCCGCGAGCCCGAGCGCGACGATCGGCGCCTTCACGTCGATCGTACGGACGTACGCGCCGTCGCCGGCGCCGAGCACGGTGACCACGTCGCCGCCGTTGTCCGTCGCGACGTAGACGTGCTTGTCGTCCGCGACGAGCAGGTCGGTGGGCGACTTGCGGAAGCCGAGCCCCGAGACGTAGCGCACGCCGCGCGCGCTGGACGGGTAGAGCCCGCCCTTCTTGTTGACCGACTGCCACTGGACGCGGCCCTTCGCGTTGATGGACCACACGTAGAAATTCGAGGCGAGGTAGGCGCGCTCGCCGACGACCGCGATGGAACCACACCCCGACTGCTTGTCGGGCGACCACTCGTTCATCTTCGCGTCGAACTTCGGATCGATCGCGAACCAGGTGTTGCCCTTCTGGGAGTCGCCCGTGCTCCCGCCGAGCAGGGTGTCGCCGAACGGGACCAGCTCGCAGGTGACGTTGTAGAAGGGCCGGAAGAGCGGGCCGAACGCCGTCTCGCGGCCGCCGCCCTGCCCGTCGGTCTTGACGATCGTGCCGTAGAAGCTCGCGTAGAACCGGTCGCCCCACCACACGGGCTGGCCGCGGTGCCCGCGGGCGAAGAAGCCGGCGAAGAACTTGCTGTCCTCGCCGACGTACTTGAGGTCGGCGACGGCGAGGGTGTGCCCGTCGCCGCGGTCGACCACGATCATGTCCTTGCCGCGCATGACCGCGACGGACCCGGGCGAGAGCCCCGGCGGCGACAGCGGGGATTGGATCTCGCTCGCGACCTGCCACACGAGCGCGCCGTCGAGCGTGACGGCACCGATGGTGGCGCCGTCGTAGGTGGGGACGTCTCCGACCGAGCCCATGACGAAGGCCCGGAAGCCCTTCGCCGGGTCCACGTCCTTCAACGTGTAGGCGGTGAACGCGAGGCCCCCGTCGTCGACGTGGAGTCCGCGGAAGGCCGCGGGCGGGAGCGTGAGCGTCCACTTCGCCTCGCCCGCGGCGGACAACGCGGCGATGCCGGCGGACCCGGCGACGTAGACGACGTCCCCGCGGACCTCGAGGTCCGTGAGCTGGCCGACGGCGGACGGCACGGTGCCGGACCACGCGGGCGCGACGACGGCGGTGTGGCGGACCTTGTTGGTCTTCGCCTCGGCGGGCGGGGCGACGATCGAGGCGGCGAGCAGCAACATCACGGGCTCCGGGGAGTTCGGTCCTTCCCCTATGGGCCGCGTGGGTGGGCGCTTCTGAGCCCGGTCTGAGTCGCTAGGGCACGTCCTCCGGCGCCCACGTCCCCGCGCCCCCGTGCTCGGGCACCAGACGCACCTCGACCGCGCCGGCGCGCGCCATCTTGCGGGTGACGCGGAAGGTGAGGGTGCGGTACCCCGCGAGCTTCACCGTGACTTGCCTCGCGCGGAACACTCCGGTCCGCACGGCGACCGGCGCGCTCCCCAGGCGGCGCTTTCCCTGCTGGACGAACGCCCCGGCCGGCGCGGTCGTGAGCTCCACCGGCTTCGGGCAGCCCGCGAGGAGCGACAGCAGCAGCGCGGCGCGGAGCACGCGGCTACGTATCGCGGGCATGTGGTGGTTCCTCGTCCTCGCGCTCGGCGCGTGCGGCGCCGAGAAGCGGGCGACGTTCAAGGAGAAGCGCGACCGCGTCGCGCTCGCCGAGGCCGTGCAGGCCTACTGGGACGCCGTGCGCTGGAGCGACGCGGGCCGCGCCACGCCGTTCCTCGAGACGCCGGAGGAGCGCCTCGCGCTGGGCCGCGTGATCGCCTCGCCGACGGCGCGCATCTCGGACGTGAAGGTGGTTCAGGTGGAGGTGGGCGCCGAGCTCCCGGAGGAGCGCCTCCCGGAGCGGCGCGAAGGCGTCGCGCTCGTGCGCGTGGAGGTCTACGACGTCGCCGGCACGCGGCTCACCGTGGAGACGGTGGAGCAGAGCTGGGTGAAGCGCGGGCCCGTCTGGTTCGTGGACGCGGAGAAGTCGCCGGTCGACGGCGGGAGGCCCTGGTAGGCGACTACGCCTCGCACGCCTGCGCGACCGCCTCCGCGTCGTCTCCCTCCCAGCGCACGCCCCCCACGTCGACGACGCCGCTCGTGAGGTCGACCGTCGCCTCGTCGTGGGTGCAGGACGCGCCGTTCACGCCGGGCGCCGCCGGCCGGTACACCCAGAACACGCAGGTGGCCGTCGTCTCGTCGCACCAGCAACGCAGCTCCTGCCCGGCGCCCTCTTCGTCCGGCACGTCCGCGACGTAGTCGGGATCGGCCTCCGAGGGCCAAGCCGGCTCGGGGCACGCCTCGCGACAGCCGACGACCACGGCGAACAGGCCCGCCCCAGCCGCGCGGGTCAGAACGGGATCTCGTCGTCCGGCGTGAACGGCGGGGACTCGTCGGGAGGCGGCCCGCCGCCCCCGCGATCGCCGCCGCCGCCCCCACGGCCGCCGCCGCCGCCACCCCCGTAGCCGCCGCCCCCACCACCGCCGCCACCGCCGCGGTTGCCGCCGCCGTACCCACCGCCGCCACGGCCGCCGCCGCCCTCTTCGCCGCCGTAGCCGCCACCTCCACCGCCGCCGCCACCGCCGAGGAACCGGACGTTCTCGGCCACGACCTCGGTCGTGTACCGGTCCTTGCCCTCCTTGTCCTGCCACTTGCGCGTCTGCAGGCGGCCCTCGATGAAGAGCTGCTTGCCCTTCTTGCAGTACTGGTGAACGTTCTCCGCCTGCCGCCCCCACACGACGACGGAGTGCCACTCGGTCTTGTCCAGCCAGTTGCCTTCCTTGTCTTTCACGCGCTCGGTCGTCGCGAGCCGGAGCGACGCCACGGACTGCCCGCCCGGCGTCGAACGGAGCTCCGGATCCTGCCCGAGATTTCCGATGAGGATGACCTTGTTGACCATGTGACCCTCGCGCCCGGCACCCTAACACCCGGCCGCCCGGCACAGGGGCCAGATTCTGTCCGCCCCCGAGCGCCGGTATACTTGCCCTTGCCCACATGCCCGACCGCGTCGCGCTCCTCGTCGAGGACGACGGCCTCACCGCCGCGCTCTGCACCGACTGGCTCACCGAGGCCGGCTGGCGCGTCGTGCACGTGAGCAGCGGCGCCGACGCGCTGCAGCGCTTCGCGGAGGTGCGGCCGCGCCTCGTGTTGTGCGACCTCGTCCTGCCGGGCATCGACGGCACCACGCTCTGCTCCAGCATCCGGCTGCAGCCCTTCGGCGAGCGCGTGGCCATCGTGCTGATGTCCGCGCGCAGCAACGCGCGCGACGCCGCCCTCGCCGCCGGCGCGGACGTGTTCCTCGCCAAGCCGCTCCGTCAGGACGAGCTCCTCGCCGCGCTGGCGCGCCGCCCCGAGCCCCCTCCCGTCGAGACGCCGGGCGTGCCGGCGCCGGTGCGCATCCCGTCCGTGGGCGACGGCGGCGCGCCGCCGCCCGAGGAGGGGAGCCTCGGCCCCGGTGTGCTGCGCGCGCTCCTGCGGCGCTTCTGGCAGGCGAAGTTCTCGGGCGTGCTCGAGGCGACCGGCACCGGCGCCGCCGGCGAGACCCTCCGCGTCAAGCTCTTCTTCAACCGGGGCTGCCCCGCCGCGGCGCGCAGCAACGACGCCGAGACCGAGCTCGGGCGCGTGCTCGAGCGCCTCGGCATCCTCTCGGCCGCGCACCTCGCCGAGAGCATCGAGGAGGGCCGCCGCACGGGCCTCCCGATGGGCGAGGTGCTGCTCCGCTCGAAGCTGCTGGAGCGCCGCGCGGTCGAGCGCGCGCTCCGCGAGCAGGTCCTGCAGCGCGCCGTGGGGATCGGGCGGCTCGCCGACGGCCGCTACGTCGTCAGCCACGCCGAGCCGATGGGGCTCGCCGGCTTCGACGTCCACCCCGCGGCGATCGAGTGGCGCCTCGAGCCCGGCGCCGCCGAGCCCCCCGGGCCGGAGGAGGCCGAGCGCTTCGTCCGCGTCGACGTCCCCGCGCTGCTCTGGCCCCTGCTCGACCCCGACAACCAGCACGGCGTCCTCCGGGCGCTGCTGCAGGGCGGGGCCTCCGTCGGCGACTGCGTGCGCGTCGGCGGCCCCTCGGCCGGCGCGCTGCTGGGGCTCCTCCGCGCCTACGGGCTGCTCACGCTCACCATCGACCCGCCCCTCGCGTCGCAGGCGCAGGCGGGGCTCGCCGAGCTGGACGTCGAGGCGGTCGCCGCCCGCATCCACGCCCAGCACACCGCGCTCTCGGACGCGAACCACTACATCGTGCTCGGCGTGCGGCCCGACGCCGACGGCGAGGACGTCAGCATCGCCACGATGTCGGCGCTCTCGCTGTTCCACCCCGACGCGCTGCCCGCCGCGCTCGACGCCGACACGCGCCGGCGAGCCCGCGCCATCCACGACCGCGTGCTCGAGGCGGGTCGCGTGCTCGGGGACCCCGCGCGCCGCGCCATTTACGACGCGCGGCTCGCGGGCGACGCGCAGCTGAAGAGCGGCGACATCGGTCTGGAGGACCACGCGGTCCTGCAGGCGGAGCGGGCGAGGGAGCTGTTCCGGCGCGGCGAGTTCGTCACCGCGGCCGCGCTCTTCCAGATGGCCGTCGCGCTGGAGGGCGAGGCCTCCGACATCCTCGCGATGCTGGGGTGGGCGCGACACCGGGCCTGCCCCGAGGACCCGACCGCGGGCGAGCGCGAGATCCGGCGGGCGCTGGAGCTCGAGCCCGACGACGAGTTCGCGCTCACCTACCTCGGCCGCCTCCTCGGCGATCGCGGCGAGAAGGACGAGGCCCGCCGCCTCCTGCGCGCCGCGGTCGCCAAGAACCACGAGTTCGAGCCCGCGCGCGACGCGCTCGCCGAGCTGGGCGAATGAGCGGCGAGGCGCTGCGGCTCGAGCTCTGCCGGTGCGTCCGCGACCGCCTCACGGGCGTGGTCGAGTGGAGCGACGAGAAGAAGCGCCGCCTCTACTTCTTCGAGGCGGGCGAGCTCGTGCTCGCGCAGTCCAACCTCAAGTCCGAGTCGCTCGAGCGGGTCGCCGAGAAGAACCCGGGCCTCTCGGGCGCGGACCTCAAGCAGCGGGTGCTGGAGACGCGGGTGGCCGAGGCGCTCGGCGCCGCGGGCGGCGTGGTGCGCTTCCACGCCGGGGGCACGCCGCCCCAGCGCGACCCCGCCGACGTCGTCACGCTGCTGTGGGCCGGCGCGAAGCACTTCCCAGCGCCCCCGCGCGACGCCTGGCCCCGCGCCGTCGCCGGCGCCGCGCCGCTCCTGATGCGGATCCCGTCGCTCCCCTGGGTGCTCGAGTACCTGCTCGAGCTCGACGGCACGCGCGAGGTCTCGGACGTCGTGGACATCGGCCCCGCGGAGCCCGAGGCCATCGAGCGCGCGCTCGCGGTCGCGTGGGCGCTCGGCGCGGTCGACTTCTCGGGCGGCGAGGCGGCGAGCGCCACCGTGGTCGCGCAAGGGCGGTCCGCCCCGCGCGAGGAGCCGCCCCCGGTCCAGCCGGCGTCGCCTGCCCGCGGCGTCGCCGCGGACGACATCGCCGGCCTCATCTCGGACACCATCGGCACCCACGAGGTCGAGCTGCCGTCGAAGCGCGTCGACGCGGCCGAGGCCCGTTTCGGCCCGGTGCTCGCCCGCGTCCGCGCCGCGCAGAACCACTTCGCCGTCCTCGGCGTGAGCCCGGAAGACCCCTCGGACGTCGTGCGCAAGGCGTACTTCGCGCTCGCCCGCGAGCTGCACCCGGACCGCTTCGCGAGCGAGTCGGCGGACATCCAGCGCGTCGCCACCGAGGTCTTCGACCGCATCCGCGCGGCGTGGGAGGTCCTCGGCGACGAGAAGAAGCGCGAGGACTACGTCGCGAAGGAGATTCGCGGCGAGAAGACCGAGGACGAGAAGGCGATGGACAAGGTCCGCGCCATCCTCGACGCCGAGAACGACTTCCGGCGGGGCATGGCCGAGTTCAACGCGGGGCGGCTGCCTTCGGCGCACGACCTCTTCACGCGCGCCGCCAACGCCGTCCCCGAGGAGCTCGAGTTCGGCGCCTACGCCGGCTACACCACCTTCAAGCTCCAGAACGGTCGCGACGAGGCGCTCGCCGAAGGCGGCGTCTCGCGCATCCGCGCCGCGCTCGAGGCGAACGATCGCCTCGACGGCGTCTGGGTCCTCCTGGGGCTCGTCCACCGCGCCAAGGGGCAGGAGGAGGCCGCGCGCCGCGCGTTCGTCTCGGCGCTCAAGGTCAAGCCCGCCAACCCCGACGCCGCGCGCGAGCTCAAGCGCCTCGATCGCGAGAAGGAGGCCGCGGCCGCCGCGGCCCCGCCCCCGGATCCGAAGGCAGGGTTCTTCTCGAAGCTCTTCGGCAAGAAATGACGGCGCGTGCCGTCAGGAATCGGGCGCCGCGAACCGCGCCAGGGTCTGGTCGTAGTGGTCGATCACCTTGCGGACGTACGCCCGCTTCTCCCGGTAGTTTCCGGGGTAGAAGCTGCGCTTGAAGCTGTGGATCACGATGTCCCGCAGGCGCCGGTGGTCCACGCCGCAGTGGTCGACCGCGAGGCGGATCTCCTTGCTGACCGTCGTGTGGGACACGAGGCGGTTGTCCGTGCACAACGCCACGGACAGCCGCTGATCGAGCATCTTGCGGACCGGGTGGTCCTCCGGACGGCCGATGGCCGGGTTGGTCTGTAGGTTGGAGGTGACGCAGACCTCCATCGTGATGCGACGGTCGGCGATGTAGTCCGCGAGGCGGCGCGTGTACGCCTCCTTGTCGGCGATCTTCGGGTCCTGGATGCGCTCCGGGGAGAACAGCAGGTACCCGTGGCCGATGCGGTCGGCGTGCAGCGACGTGATGGCCTGGAAGATGCTCTCCGCGCCGTACGCCTCGCCGGCGTGCACGGTCTTGTGCATGAAGTGCTGGTGCGCGAAGTCGTAGGCCTCCTGATGGTCGACCGCGGGGTAGCCGTCCTCCTGGCCGGCGAGGTCGAAGCCGACGACCGGGATGCCCGCCTCGTCGCGCGCCCACACGGCCTCGCGCGCGAGCTCGAGCGACGCCAGCCCGAACACCTTCCGGCGCGGCGCCTTCGAGAGCGCGCGCATGAGCTGCCCGTAGTAGGTCGAGAACTGCTCGTTGAACATGCGGAGCGCGCACACGATGAGCCCGTAGCGGAACGGCGGCTCCTCCGGGGCGAGCCCGGCGTTGATCTCGCGCATCGCGCGGTCCATCCCCGCCTCGACCGCGCGGAGCACGGCGCGCCCGTCGAGCCCCTGGTGCTGGTGCAGCTGCGGGGCGAAGCGGACCTCGACGTAGCGCACGCCCTCGGCCCAGTTGTCCAGCGCGAACTCGTAGGCGATTCGCTCGAGCGCCTCGGCGTCCTGCATCACTGCGCAGGTCCACGAGAAGCCGGCGAGGTACTCGCCGAGGTTGGCGTACGACGGCTTGAACACGAGCTCGTTCATGCCCTCCACGGACTCGGAGGGGAGCTGGACTCCTCGCTCGCGGGCGAGGTCGATCAAGGTGCGGACGCGCAGCGAGCCGTCGAGGTGAACGTGGAGATCGGCCTTCGGAAGAGCACGAATGAGCGCGTCGGTCAGATTCGGCTGAGGAGTCATGGGCCGACATAGCCCGCGCCCTTGCTCCCCGCGAGCACCCTCGCTATACGCGCGCCTCGGAGACAGCCCCTCATGATTCAGCTCCCGCACGAGATGCGCGACTCGCTGGTCGAGCAGCTCGACGAGTACCTGGACGCGCAGAGCACGGCGCCCGACGGCGAGACCGTGGCCTCCTTCGTCGTGGAGCTGATCGGGACCGTGGCCGAGGAGCTCAAGCTCGACGACGGCGACGAGGTCGTCCTCAAGCTGGAGACCTCCGGCGAGCTCGACGCCAGCCTGCTCGAGCTCCTCGAGGAGGAGTTCGAGAGCAACGACGAGTTCGAGTACACCGGCGAGGAGATCGTCTCGCTCGTGGAGAAGGTCTGCGACGTCGAGTGGACGACGAAGGACGAGGACGAAGAAGCCGAGGAGGACGACGACGACCACGGCTTCTTCGACGAGATGGGCGCCGCGGACGACGACGAGGACTAGCCCACCGCCGCGACGGGCGAGCGAGCCGCTAAGATGGACCCCATGTTCCTCCTCGCCCTCGCAGGCTGCCCCCAGACCGTCCAGCCCCTCGCCAAGCCGGAGGAGACGGGCGACACCGGCACCACGGACACCGACACCGACACGACGCCCGACGACACCGCCGACACTGACGGCGACCTCGACGACGACGGCTTCACCGTCGAGGAAGGCGACTGCGACGACACGAACATCCGCGTGGCCCCCGGCCGCGAGGAGGACGACTCCGACGGCGTCGACAACGACTGCGACGGCCGGATCGACGAGGAGTGGTCCGGGCTGACGGTCGCCTACCCCGACTACGCCGGCGGCGGCGAGCTGCTCGTCATCGACACGATCGGCCGCGTCGACGACGCGATCGACCTCGGCGAGTGCATGCCCTTCTGGATCGACCACCTCGGCGACGGCTGGGTCGTCAACGACACCTACGCCTACGTGTCGGTGGTCGAGCCCGACGGCACCTGCACCCGCGTCGGCGACTTCACGGACGCCGAGGTCTACGAGTACGGCGTGTGGGGCGTGGCGACCGCTCCCGACGGCACCGTCTACGCCGTCACCATCGGCTCGCTCGTGAGCGTCGGCGGCGACGGCACGATCACCGAGCTCGCGACCTGGACGGTGGACTTCGAGGACCCTGCCAACCATGAGCTCGCCGCCGCCGCCGTCGCGGTGGATCCCGTCTCCGGCGAGGTCGCCCTGTTCGACTACTTCGGGGGCTTCGCCACCTGGAGCGCCGAGGCGGGGCTCGCGATCGCGAAGACGGGCGACTACGTCTCGCCGGAGATCTACAGCTTCAGCGGCGCGCACCGCGACGGCGGCGGCTGGTACACCCCGGGCATCGACGCGTCCACCGGCGCGTACGGCGTCTACTCCTGGGGCGGAACGGACTGGGTGCTCGAGGAGTCGTGGGCCGACGAGGACTGGGAGCCCGTCATGCTGGCCATCGACGGCGACAGCGGCGACTACTACCTCACCGCGAACGCCGGCTGGTTCTACACCGTCTGGCGCATCGTCGAGGGCACGGGCTACGCCGCGGACCTCTACGCCACCGACGGCACGGAAGAGGACCGCGCCTTCCAGGGCATCGTGGCCAACTACACGTACGGGGGCTAGGACGCCCGCGTGGACGTCCGGCCGCAGCCCTCCACCGCCGAGCCCATGCTCGTGATCACCGTCGGGGTGGTGCTCGCCGTCTTCGTCGCGTGCGTGGAGATGGACGTGTTCCAACCCTGGCTCGCCCGCCTCGTGGACGAGGCGGCGATCGCGCTGGGGGTCTTCTGAGCTTCGACCCGCGCGACGTGGTGTTGCTCGTGCTGATGCTCGGCGCCGTGTGGACCGACGTGCGCACGCAGAAGATCAGGAACGTCCTGACGTTCCCGACGATGCTGGTGGGCGTCGCGATGGCGCCCTTGTTCGCGGCCCACTGGTCGCTCGGGGTCGTCGGGCTGCTCGCCACGTTCGCCGTGGCGCTCCCCGGGTTCATGTTCGGCGGCGCCATCCGCGCGGGGGACGTGAAGATGCTGGCCGCCGCGGGCTCGCTGCTCGGCCCCGAGGCCGGCATCCGCGCCGCCCTGTTCACCTACCTGCTGATCCTGCCGGTCGGCATGGTCATCCTCGTGTTGCGCGGTCGCGTCGGCAACCTCAAGAAGCTCGCCGCCGGCGAGAAGTTCGAGCCCACGCTCGTCGCGCACGCGCCGGTCATCGCCGTCTCCATCCTGCTCGCGCGCCTGCAGCCCTGGCCCGACCTCTGGAAGTGACGGCACCGTAGGCCCCATGCCCCTCTCCCCGCGAAGCGGGGAGAGGGTGGCCGAAGGCCGGGTGAGGTGTCTCACAGGCCCCGCTCCATCTCGAACCCCTGCGCCGTCGCGGGCCAGGCCTGCTCGGTCACCGCCCGCGTGACACAGGCCACGTCCCCGGTCCCGCGCAGGTGCGCCTCGGCGAGCCCGCCGGCGTCGAGCCGGACGGCGATCGTCCCGCCGGCGCCGCACGCCCGCGCGCCCGCGATCGCCGCGTCCATCGCGCGCGTCGCGGCCTCCACGTCCACGACCGCCGGCGCGGCGCCCTTCGCGGGCTCGCGCGAGACCAGCGTCACGTCCACGGCCCCCACCGGCGGCGGCGCGACGTCCTCCATCTTCAGGTCCCTCATCTTCCACACGGCCCACCCGAACACGAGCGACCACACGATCAGGCGCCAGGCCAGCTCTTTCGGCGGGAGGACCACGCCCCTCCTTATCGTGTGACCGATGCGGTCACGGACGCGGGCCCGCGCCGGGGGTTAGCATCCCGCCTCGCTCGGAGGTCCCCATGCTCGCCCTCGCTCTCCTGCTCGCCTGTCCCGGAGGGGACGACAAGGACTCCGCCGGCGACGCCGACACCGACACGGACGCCGACGCCGACACGGACGCCGACGCCGACGCGGACACCGACACCGACACCGACACCGACGCCGGCTGCGACACGATGAGCTCGGGCGAGGACTGGTCCTGGGACGGCGAGTGCCCGCAGATGCCCACGCCCTGCGAGATCGTGGTGGACGGCTGCAGCTTCACCATCACGTACAGCTCCGGCATGACGATGGGGATGCCCTACTCGGGGACGATCTCCGGGAACGTGGTGTCGTTCGCCAACGACAACTCCGTCCGCGGCTGCGAAGGCACGCTCGAGGACCCCGACACCATCTCCGGGACGTGCCGGGACGGCTGCACGTTCACCCTCGAGCGCTAGCCCCCCTCGAAGTTGCAGTTCAGCAGATTGCAGCTCCGCGTGCAACGCGTCACCTCGTGTCGCCGCCGCATCGTCGCGAGGGCGCTCCACACGCGCGGCAGGCTCCGCTCGTCGAGCACGTTGCCGACGGGCTCGAGGAAGTAGCAGAGCCGAACGTTGCCGCGCGGGTCGAAGGCGATGTCGGTGTGGCCCGCCTTGCAGACCTGCCCGTTCGGCGTCGCCGGGTCGCGGAAGTGGCGCTTGAAGGCCTGCAGCTGCGGCACGACGTTGCACACCTTCCCGCCGCTCCGGCGCTCCTCGATCAACACGTCGATCGCCGCGTCGATCGCCCCGAAGTCGGTGGGCCACAGCTCCGAGCGACGCCACCACGTCGGGTCGTGCGCGTTGTCGCCGAAGCTCTGGTACAGCGGCTGGACCACGAGCTCGTAGCCGCGCGCCTTCACCCACGCGAGCAGGTCCGGGATCTCCGCCGCGTTGTGCCCGTGCAGGATGCAGGCGATCACCACCCGCGGGTTGGGCAACCGGTCGAGGCGATCGCAGGCCTCCATCACCTTGCGCCAACTCCCGTCGCGCCCGCGCGAGGCGTCGACCGTGGACTCGCGGAACCCGTCCAGCGAGAGGTACGCGATGCGGACGCCGGCGTCCGAGAGCGCGGCGGCGCGCGCGTCCGTGAGGAGCCACGCGTTGGTGTTGAAGGTCACGGTGAAGCCGCGGTCGGTGGCCCGCGCCATCAGGCGTTCGAGGTCCTTGCGCAACAGCGGCTCGCCCCCCACGAAGTTCATCGCCGCGGGCCCCGTCCAGCGGGCGAGCTCGTCGATGACGCGTGCCCACACCTCCTCGGGCAGGTCCGGCGTCTTGTTGCGCCACATGTCGCAGTGGGCGCACGGCAGGAAGCAGCGGTCCGTCACGCAGAGGTGGACCTGCGACGGGCGCGCGGGCGCGGACGCGAGCCGGAGCCGGTCAAGCATGCGCGGCGATCTCGGCCGGGGTGATGTCCGTGGTGTTTGCGGACTGCGGCACGAAGCACCCCGCGCACGCGGCGAGGCCCGTGTAGTCGCCCTTCGCGACGCGCCGTCGCCGCGCGGCCATGACCGGCCCCCACCACAGCTCGGAGAAGCGCCGCTCGTGGAGGCTCCCGAGCGCGTTCTCCAGCCGGTTGTCGCGCGTGCAGGTGGTCACGCGCCCGTCCCACCCCACGACCGGGCTCTTCCAGAAGCACGCGCACGTGCCCGGCTCGGCGCGTACGGTCTCGGGCGAGCTCGCCGGCTTCGACAGGGGCACGCCGATGCTCGCCATCGTCTCGCGGAACACGCGGTTGGCGCGGGCCTGCGCCTCGGGCGTCGGCGCGTCGAGCTGCCGGTAGAACACCACGGGGTCGTCGCCCGCCGGCACCTCCTGCGCCGCGGCGCGCATCGGCCCCGTCACGCGCTCCCACCGCGCGCGGAACGCGGCGGCCTCGTGCGCGTTGTCCTCGCGGACGACGAACTGCAGCACCGGGCGAGGCCACCGCGCCCCGGTCCTCGCCCGCGCGCGCAGGAAGCCCTCGACGTTGCGCTCGACCTCCTCGAAGCGGTCGCGGCCCTTCACGCGGAGGTGGGTCTCGCGCGTCACCGCGTCGAGCGTGAGGTGCCACACCTGGCGCACCGGCGACGCGTTCAGCGCGACGCGCACGCGCTTGTCGTCGAGGTGCGTCGCGTTCGTGTGCACCTCGATCTGCCCGAACGTGCCGTGCTCGCCGGCGGCGCGGAGCGCGAGCTGGTAGAGCGCGGCGAACTCCGGGTGCACGAGCGGCTCGCCGAGCCAGAAGGGGATGAGCGCGCCGAAGCGGGCGCCCACCTCCGCGAGGTCGGCGAACAGCGCCTCGGCGAGGGCGAGGGGCAAGAACCCGGGCGAGGCGTGGTGCGGGTTCTCGGGGTCGGCCACGGCGCAGTGCCCGCACTTGAGCGAGCAGGTGTTGGTCGTCTCCAACACGAGGTAGCTGCCGTCGAGGCGCGGGACCATGAGCCGAAAAAGCATACCGCCCGGGCGGGGGCCCGGGCGGTAGCGCGCCTCGCGCGGACGCTACTCGTAGTCGTGGTGGCGCTTCTCGGCCTCGACGTGCCCGCGCTCGTCCACGCGGCCCACCGGCTGCCAGTAGCCGTCCACCCAGTGGTGGCCCGACCAGTAGCCGTCGACCCAGACGTACCCGGCGCGGTGGTGCTCCGGGACCCAGCGGCCGGCCACCCAGTCGCGCCCCTCCCAGTGGCCCGGCATCCACACCCACCCCGGGCGGGGGTCGGGGCGGTAGTCGGGGTGCCAGGGGCTCACGACGATGCGCACGGCCGGCGGGGCCACGACGACGTGCCCGTGTCGGTGCTTGTGGTGGTGCCGGTCCTTCGCGAGCGCGGCCGAGGGGGCGAGGAGGGCGGCGGCGAGGGCGACGAGCAGGAGAGAGCGCATGTTGTCCTCCGAGAGGGTTCGCCTCGTGGACGCCCGGCCCCGTCCCCCCATTCGATGCTACCGTTCGGGGGATGGACGAGCTCGACGCCATCGCCGCGCGGGTCCGCGCGCGCGAGGACGGAGAGGCCGTCGGGCCCTGGACGCTCGAGCTCTACCCGACCCTCCGCTGCAACCTCGACTGCGGCTTCTGCGACACGACCGACCGCCACCGGCCCGCCGTGAACGAGCTCTCGGCCGACCGCTTCGTCGCGATCCTCGACGAGGCCGCGTCGATGGGCGCGCGGCGCGTGGCGCTGCTCGGCGGGGGCGAGCCCATGCTGGCGAGCGCGACGCCCCGGCTGATCCGCCGCGCGAAGGAGCTGGGGCTCGCCGGGTTCCTCACCACCAACGGCACCCGCCTCGACGCCGCCGCGCGCCGCCTGCTCGTGGACGTCGCCTGGGACGACGTGCACGTCTCGATCGACGGGGCCTCGCCGGCCACCCACGACGCGCTGCGAGGCAAGCCCGGCGCCTTCGCGCGGACGGTGCGGAACGTCTGCGCGCTCCGGCGGCTCCGCGGCGATCGCCCGCTCCCGCGGCTCGCGATCCACACGGTGCTGACGAACCGAAACGTGACCGAGCTCGCCGCCATCGTGCGGCTCGCGGCGGCGCTGGGCTGCGAGCGCGTGGAGTTCGACGCCCTCGTCGCATACCGGCCCGAGCAGCGCGCCCTCGCGCTCGACGCCCGGCAGCGCGCCGAGCTGCCCGACCGCGCGCGCGAGGCGATCGCCGAGGCCGACCGCCTCGGGATCTCCACCACGCTCGATCGCTTCCTCGCCGGCGACGCGCTCGACCGCGGCGCGCGTCCGCCCGCCGCCGGCGCGGGCCCGGGGCTCGCCGGCGCGCCCTGCCTCAAGGCGTGGCATCACCTCGTCGTGCAGGCCGACGGGCGCACCGCTCCGTGCTGCGTGCTCGCCGGCGAGGGCGAGAGCGTCGCCGACACCGCGCTCGCCGCGTTGTGGCCGACGTCGCCGTACCTCGAGCGCGTGCGCGCCGGCATGCGCGCCGGACGCCCCACCGGGCGCTGCGCCGAATGCTCCGAGAACATCCTCGCGCACGAGCGCGCGATCCGGGCCCGCCTGTGAACGCCAACATCGAGCTCACCGACCACTGCAACATCGCGTGCCGCATGTGCAGCCAGTCGATGCGGGACGAGGCCCACGGCGCGCCCATGCGGTTCATGGACTTCGCGACGTGGCGCCGCGCGCTGCTGGGGCTCGAGGGCCTCCCGGACGTGCACCTCTGCCCGCACTGGCTCGGCGAGCCCACGCTCCACCCCCAGTTCGACCGCTTCGTGGAGTACGCTTTCGCGGTCAACCGCGACCGCCGGCTCTTCCGGCACTTCAAGCTCCACACCAACGCCGTCATCTTCCCCGCCGATCGCGCCGCGCTGCTCGTCCGGCTCGCGCGCGACGGCGACGTCTTCGAGGCCGTGCACTTCTCCGTCGACGCCTACTCCCGCGACGCCTACGCCTTCGTGAAGGGCAAGGACAAGCGCGACCTCGTCTACCGCAACGTGGAGCGCTTCCTGCGCCTGCGCGGCGACGCGCCGCGCCCCGTCGCTCACCTCGCGTTCGTGGTGCAGGACGGCAACCGCCACGAGGTCCGCGCCTTCGTCGACCACTGGTCCGCGCTCCTGCGGGAGCTGGGTCGCCCGTTCCGCCTCACCGCGGACTGGCCGCCCTTCGACCGCGACGCCCTCTACCTGCGCCGCCTCAACAGCGGCGATCAGTCCCACGCCGACGCGATCCACGCCGAGGCCTGCCGCGAGGTCGGGCTCGCCCCCGCCGCGCGTCCCCCGGGGAGCTTCTGATGCTGCTCGCCACGCTCTTCGCCTGCGCCGACAAGATCGTGCACGAGGACGGCGAGGAGCTCGTCCGCGGCGCGCTCTTCTACGAGATCCCCGATCCCGCCCAGACCATCCAGTTCGAGGGCGGACGCGCGGCGGTCGTGGTGGTGGCGAACTCGCCGATCCCCTGCCGGCCGGAGACGAGCGAGAACGACCCGACCACGCTGCAGGACGAGGCCGCCGAGGCCGAGGACTACTGGCTCCTCCAGCTCGGGTCGGCCTTCACGCGCGAGGGCGCCTTCGTCGTCGGGTTCGTGGTCTTCGTGGACCCCGACGTGGAGATGAAGGGCGAGTACCACATGGCCTCCGCCGCGCTGGACGACGCCGACGACCTCGTCGCGCTGCACCCCCGCCTCTCCACCGGGTTCTGGCTCCACGTCGAGGAGGCCGGCGTGCTGGACGACGACGAGGAGGGCGGCTTCGGCGCGTGGGAGGTCATCGCCCAGGACGGCGAGGACCGCCTCGACGATCCGGCCCAGCTCACGATCACCGCCGAGTCGAACGAGGAGGTGTCTGGCCACTTCGACCTCGACCCCGACGAGGTCACGGGCACCTTCACCGCCGAGGTGTGCGACAACGACGAGCTGATGGACCTCGTGTTCTCCGTGGCCCTCGCCGCCGGGCTCCTATGAGTCCTTGAGCTCGTCGAGCGCGTCCTCGATCTCGGCGCGCGTCTTGCCGTCGCCGCTGCGCGCGCACGCCGCGAGCCCCTTCTCCAGGACGTCGATGGCGGCGGCGCGATCGCCGCTCTCCTTCTTGCCCATTCCGTAGTGGTACCAACCGGCGCCATAGTCGGGGTGGTGCTGAAGAAGCCGGTCGAACGTCGCGAAACACTCGTCCCACGCCTTCGCCTTGCGCAGCTCCATCGCCAGCGCGTACAGGCCGAACCGGTCGGTGGGCTTCTTCGCGACGTAGTCGCGGGCGGCGGCGAGGCGATCCGACACGCGCTCTCCAGGAGGCGAGTTGAGCTATCCTGTCGGGCGCTTGGAGGTCGTGTGGCTCTTCCTCTCCTGCTCCTTCTCGCGGCGTGCGGCGGCGGCATCGGCGGCACGCCCGACGCACCGAAGGACACCGACACCGACGACTCCCCTGCGCAGCTCGTCCTCGACGCCGAGCTCGTGGACTTCGGCGAGATCCCCTACGGCGAGGTCCAGATCGCGGGCCTGAACATCTCCAACCCGGGCGGCCTCGACCTCGCGCTCACCACGATCTCCATCCCGGCGCCCTTCACCGTCTCGCCGCCGCAGGCCACGCTCTCGTCCGGCGGCCACAGCACGATCACCGTCACGGTCACCGCGACCACCTACGAGGACTTCGCGGTCGACCTCACGATCATCACGGACTCCGACGACGTCGGCACCGTCACGATCCCCGTCATGGCCGCCACCATCCGCGACGTCGACGGCGACGGCTACGACACCACCGACGCCGGCGGCGACGACTGCGACGACGACGACGCGGACGTCAACCCCGGCGCCGAGGAGGAGTGGTACGACGGCGAGGACCAGAACTGCGACGACGGCAACGACTTCGACCGCGACGGCGACGGCTACGACGCCGAGACCGACGACCACCACCCCGCCGAGCCCGACTGCAACGACACGAGCACCGAGTTCCACCCCGGCCAGACCGACGAGCCCTACGACGGCCGCGACACCAACTGCGACGGCGAGAACGACTACGACGCCGACGGCGACGGCTCCGGCTCGCAGGCGCACAACCAGGGCTACGACTGCGACGACGACGACCCGGACGTGAACCGCGACGGCGTCGAGCAGCTCAACGGCAAGGACGACAACTGCGACGAGGAGGTCGACAACGCCTCGCTCGCCGAGCACGCCGAGTACATCTACGACGCCGACGGCTCCACCGACCGCGCCGGCTACAGCCTCGCCCTCGGGGACCTCAACGACGACGGCTACGCCGAGATCCTCGTCGGCAACCCCTACGCCGGCACCTCGGCGAAGGGCACCGTCTCGGTCTTCTACGGCGGCAGCAGCCTCGCGCCCACCGGGACCGACATCGACCGCGCCGACAACTACCTCGAGGGCACGTCCAACAACTCGCAGTTCGGCAGCTTCGTGTCGGTCGTCGGCGACTTCGACGGCGACGGGACGAACGACGTGGCCCTCGGCGAGCCCGCGGCCTCCAGCAACGGCGGCAACGTCTACCTCGTGGGCGGCTACGAGACCCTGCACGGCGACCAGAACGACGCCCTCGCCAAGTACACGGGCTCGAGCTCCAACTACCTCGGGCGCGGGATGGGCACCGACATCGACCTCGACGGCGACGGGCTCGCCGACCTCGTGATGCCCTACTACACGGGCTCCTACAACGCGGTGGCGATCGAGTACGGCGGCGCCTCCCCCACCGACCTCTCCCTGAGCTCGGTCGACGCGCGCTACACGACCGACGGCGCCGACGCCGCCTTCTACCGCAACGCCCCGGTGGGCGGCGACTTCGACGGCGACGGCTACGACGACCTCGTGTTGTCCGACAGCAGCGCCGACTACGGCAGCTACACGAACAACGGCGCCGTGTGGGTCCTCTGGGGCCAGACCACCCGGTACGCCGGCGCCGCCGTCGACATCGAGACCGCCGCGACCGTGCTGCACTCGGGCGCCTCCGCCAGCGCCGGCGCGGGCATGGTGTCGCAGATGGGCGAGGACGCCGACGGCGACGGCGCCGACGAGCTCTGGATCGCCGACACCGACGCCGCGCTCTACATGGTCGAGGGCGGGAGCCGCTCGCCCATCACCGACATCGACGACGCCTCGCTCGCCTACTGGGACTGGGGCTCGTCCAGCCCCGACGCGTCCGGCCTCCGCCGCATCGGCGACTGGAGCGGCGACGGCGTCGACGACATGATCCTCTACTACGACGACGGCTACGGCGAGCTCTCCGTCTTCTCCAGCGAGGGCCGCGGGTACCTCGAGGAGTGGGACGACGTCCTCGGCGACGTCAGCGGCTCCGACGACCACACGAACGGCAACGTCGGCTACGGCATGGCGCCGGTCGGCATGGACGTCGACGGCGACGGCGACGACGACTACGCCCTCGGCGACCCCGAGTACGGCACGAACAAGGGCGAGGCCTACCTGATCGTGTACGACCCCGTCGAGTAGGACGCCCCTCCGGGGGGCTCACGGGAACAGGTGGATGCTCTCCCGGAAGAACAACCACGCCGTCGCTCCCAGCGCGAGGAACGGCCCGAACGGGAACGCCATCTTCAGGCCCTTCCGCCGGATGGCGGCGAACACGAGCCCCACGACGCTTCCGCTCACCGCGGCCATGAACAGGATGACGACCACGGCGGGGTAGGCGCCGAACCACGCCCCGAACATCGCCAGCAGCTTGGCGTCGCCGAGGCCCATCGCCTCGTAGCCGTAGACCTTCCACGCCACGAAGCTGACGAGGGCGAGCCCCCCCCCGCCCACCAGCGCACCCACGACCGACTGCTGCCACGTCGGCGCCCCGTCGTAGCCGAGCCACCCGAGCAGCGCGGCCCCGGCGACCCCGACGGGCACGGAGTACACGCTGAACTCGTCCGGGATGATCTGCCACCGGAGGTCGATGAACGTCAGCGCGAGCATCGCGAACACGAGCCACCCGTACCAGGCGAACGCCACGAGGTGGGCGGCGTCGAAGGCCCCGAGGTCGGGCACCACGCGGCGGAAGAGCAACACGGCGAGCACGCCCGTGAGCGCCTCCACCGTGGGGTAGAGCCCCGAGATGCGCCCCTTGCAGGCCCGGCAACGGCCGCCGAGCCAGAACCACGCGAGCACCGGCACGTTGTCGTACGCGCGGATCGGCGTCCCGCACCGCGGGCAGGCCGATCCGGGCCACACCACCGAGCGGTCCTCCGGGATGCGCGCGACACACACGTTCAGGAAGCTGCCGAACACGAGCCCGAACAGGCCCGCGAAGGCGCAGAACACGCCGTAGGCGAGCTCAGGCGTCAAGGACGGCCTCGATGACCCGCGCGACGTCGTCATCGCCGAGGTCCTCGTGCACCGGCAGGGCCAGCGCCTCGGCGCAGAACCGCGCCGCGCGTGGCGTGGGGGGCTGGGGCGCGATCGCCGGCTGCGCGGAGAGCGGGCGCGGGTAGTAGAGCGCCGTCTCGATCCCGCGATCGGCGAGGCGGGCCTTCAGCGCGTCGCGGTCGCCCGCGAGCACGACGTAGTGGTGGACGGGGTGGCCGGGCCCGCGGGGGAGGGGGCGCACGCGGGGCGCGATCGCCTCGTCGTAGCGCGCGGCGATCGCGCGGCGGCGGGCGACGCGCGCGGCGAGGTCGTCGAGGTGGGCGAGCAGCACCGCCGCCTGGACCGCGTCCAGCCGGCTGTTCGCGCCGACGTGCCCCTTCACGGTCTCGTGGAGGTGGGGCTCGGGCATGCCGTGGTTCGCGAGCTTGCGGGCGCGCGCGGCGAGCTCCGGGTCGTCCGCGAGCACGATCCCGCCGTCGCCCGCGGCGCCCAGCGTCTTGGTCGGGTAGAAGCTCGCGGCCCCGACGGCGCCCACCTTCGCGGGCGGGTCGGCGCCGGCGGCCTGCGCGGCGTCGTCGACCACCGGGACGGGCAGGTCGGGCAGCACGCACGCCTCGCCGAACAGGTGGACGGCGACGACCGCCCGCGTCCTCGGACCGATGGGCAGCGTCGCCGGGTCGAGCAGCGGCAGGTCCGCCCGCACGTCGGCGACCACCGGACGCGCCCCGATCCGCGCCACCGCGCCGGCCGTCGCGAAGAACGTCACCGCCGGCACGATCACCTCGTCGCCCGGCGACACGCCGAGCGCCTGCAGCGCGTACACGAGCGCGTCCGTCCCGCTGTTGACGCCCACGCCGTGCCGCCACCCGAACATGGCGGCGAGGCGATGTTCCGCCTCGGCGACCACCGGGCCCCCGACGTAGCGCCCCGACCGCAGGACCTCGAGCACGCCGCGCTCGACGGCCTCGGCGACGCGGGCGTGCCGGGCCGCGAGGTCCGCCATCCGGATCACTTGAAGTCCCGTCGCTCGAACACCCACATCGCCACCGCGAGCACGGCCGCCGTGTACCCCGCCCCGTAGGCGGCGGCCCAGGCGATCTCGGACGCCGGCACCGGGATGCCGTGGACCGCCTCCGCGCGGATGTTGAAGATCTCGAGGTTCGGGAGCACGCGGTAGAGCGCGAGCGCGAGCTCCCGGAACGCCGGCGAGTCCGACCGCTCGCCGAAGGTGCGCAGGTCGTCCGCGAAGTGCCCGATCATGTAGATGCTGAGGGAGTACGCGGACGCCGTGGTGGGCGCCGAGAACGTGGAGAAGAGCGTCGCCCACGCGCACAGGAGCGTGAGCTCGCCCATCAGCATCGCCATCGCGACGTAGACGTCCGGGCCCGGCAGGCCCTGCTGCGAGCCCACGATGACTGTGTAGAGCAGCGTCAGCGCGCTCACCTCGGCGGCGAGCGTCAGCCAGAGGCCGCAGTACTTGCCCAGCAGCAGGGTCCACCGCGGGATCGGCTTCGACGCGAGCGTGTAGATCGTCTTGCGCTCGATCTCCTTCCACACGAGCCCCACGCCGAGGAAGATCGCGATGATCGCGCCCATCAGGCTGATGCCGCCCATCGCCACGCCGCGGACCACCTTCGCCTGGTCGCCGATGGTGATCTCGCGCATGCCGAGGGACACGATCATCAGCAGCGCCGCGAAGAACAGGATGCTGTGCAGCACCTTGTCGCGCACCGCCTCGCGGAAGGTGTTGGTGGCGACGGCGAGGATCTGCCTCATCCCAGCACCCCCATCCGCTTCTGGTCGACGAGCTTCGACTGTTCCACTTCGGACAGCAGCACCTGCTCGAGCGTGCGCTGGTGGGGCGTGACCGCGGTGACGTGGTGCCCCGCCGCGCGCGTCCGGTCGATCCACGCGTCGACCTCCTCGGGCGCGAGTCGCGCGGTCACGAGGCCCTCCGGCGTCTCGGCGGCGACGTCCACGACGTCGACCGAGCGCCCGATGAGCTCGCCCACGCGCCCCTGCCCGCGCAGTCGCCCGCCGACCACGATGGCGACCCGGTCGCAGATCGCCTCCACGTCCGACAGCACGTGGCTGGAGAAGAACACGGTCTTCCCGGCCTTGCGCTCCTCGAGGATGATGTCGCGCACCAACACGCGCCCGAGGGGGTCGAGGCCGCTCATCGGCTCGTCCAGCACGAGCAGATCGGGGTTCGCGATCAACGCCTGCGCGAGCCCGGCGCGCTGCAACATGCCCTTCGAGAACTTGCCGAGCGGCACGTCGCGGAAGCGGGCGAGGTCGACGCGCTCCAGCAGCGTCGCGATGCGCCCGGCCCGCTCGCCCGAGGGGACCTCGGAGAGGCGCGCGTAGAAGTCGAGGAACTCCCGCGCCGAGAGGTGCTCGTAGAAGTAGGGCCGCTCGGGGAGGAACCCCACCCGCCGGCGCGACTCCGGCTTCGGGACCTCGATCCCGTGGATCCACGCGCGCCCGCTGGTCGCCTTCTGCAGCGACATCAGGGTCTTGATCGTGGTGGTCTTGCCCGCGCCGTTCGGGCCGATGAACCCGAAGCTCGTGCCCTCGGGCACCTCGAGGTCGAGGTCCGAGAGGCCGGTCCAGGGTCGCATCAGGAAGCCCGAGCGGTACACCTTCCCGAGCTTCTCGGTCCGGATCGCCGTCATTTCTGCCTCCGTGCTCGCCACGCCGCGAGATCCGCCTCCGTCACCGCCCCCGCGCTCCGCCAGTTGCAGCGCGTGCAGTACGGCCCGCTCTCCGCGAAGCGGCCGGCCACCTGCGCCTCGCGCCACGCCTCGATCGTGGGCCCGTTCCACAGCTCGGCGAGCGAGGTCTCGTTGACGTTGCCGAGGCGATTGACGAGGTGCTCGTCGAGGCAGCAGGTGGTGACGCTGCCGTCCACGTGGATCATCGGGGTCACCCACAGTCCGGCGCAGGCGGGGCGGTGCATGACGAGCCGAGGTTATCATCGCCGGCGCGGAGATCACGCATGGGTCGCACCCTTTACGCCTCGGACGACCGGACGCGCTACTTCCACGTCCCCGACGACGTCCGTCTCGTGGAGGGCCCGTACGTCGTGCGCACGCTCACGGGGCGCGAGCTCCGCGTGGAGCAGGTCGCCATCGAGATCTTCGAGATCCCGGAGGACGAGGCGAAGGCGATCGTCCGCGCGCAGCTCGACGTGTTCCTCGGGAAGGCGAAGAACGTCGCGAGCGCCGCCCTCGCCGCGCTGCGCTCCCACGCCCCCGACCCGTCCCCGGCGCCCCCGGCCTCGCCCGAAGAGGTGAAGGCGATCGTCCGCGACCTCGCGGCGGCCGCCAACGAGACCATCAACGACCCCGACGTCGCGCGCGCGCGCGCCGAGAAGATCGCCGGCGCCCTGCGCGCCGAGGGCGCCGACGAGGACGTCGCCGCGGCCGTCGAGAAGATCCCCGAGCGCCTCCGCGAGGCCCTCCAGAGCGAGGAGCTCGCCAACGCCGTCGACGAGCTGACCGCCGCGCTGCGCAAGGCGACCGCCGAGCTCGACGCGGAGCTGGCCGCCGTGAAGAAGCCGGCTCCCGAGGACAACTGAACGACTAACTTGGAGGCATGCTCCTCCTCCTCGCCGCCTGCCCGACCGCCGACCCCGAGCCCAAGGAGGCCGACCCCCAGTGGTGGGCCACCTGCGGCGACCCCGTCTGCCACGACAGCGGCTGGGTCGAGAAGGACCTCCCCGACTGCACGGACGAGGCCGCCGGGGCCGCCTGCGAGACGACGGGCGAGGCCTGCGACCCTCACGATCCGTGCAACAGCACGCTGCTCTGCGCGACCGAGGACCCCGCCACCACCTGCCCCATCTCGCTGCGCAGCGCGAAGCGGGACGTCCGCTACCTCGACCCCGCCGAGCTCGCCGCGCTGGGCGACCGCCTCGTGGACACCCGGCTCGCGGCCTGGCGCTACGTCGGCGATCGCGACGACGGCCGCGTGCACTACGGCTTCGTCATCGACGACGACCCCACGCTCCCCGCCGTCGACGCCCGCCGCGGCGTGGTCGACCTCTACACCTGGGCCACGATGAGCGCGGCGGCGCTGCAAGTCCAGCAGGCGCGCATCGACGCGCTCGAGAAGCGGCTCGCCGCGATCGAGGCGGGTCGACCGAAGGACTGACTCACCGCCGGTCCAGCACCGCCCGGACCCGCTTCAGCAGCACCTCCGGGCGGTACGGCTTCTGGAGGAACTCCACGGCGAACGCCGCCTGCCCGAGGCGGGCCACGGCGCGCGCGGAGTAGCCGCTGCAGAAGAGCACGGGCAGATCGGGCCGGCGCGTGACCATCCTCTCGGCGAGCTCGACGCCGTCGAGGTCGGGCAGGTTGACGTCGGTGAGGAGCAGGTCGAAGCGCTCCCCGCCCGCCTCTCGCGCGAGCGCGTCGGCGCCGTCGCGCGCGGCGACGACCCGGTAGCCGCCGCTCCGCAGCACCTCCGCGGTGACCTCCGCCACCTCTCTCCGGTCCTCCACCACGAGCACGGTCTCGGTCCCGACCGGCGCCGCCCCCTCGTCCCGCGCGGGCTCCTCGGACGCCAGCGGCCCCGTCGCGAGCGGCAGGAACACGGTGAACGTGGTGCCGACGCCGGGCTCGCTCTCCACCTCGATCGTCCCGCCGGACTGGCTGACGATGCCGTACGCGGTCGAGAGCCCCAGGCCCGTGCCCTTCCCGCGCTCCTTCGTCGTGAAGAAGGGCTCGAAGATGCGCGAGAGCGTGGCCCGGTCCATGCCCGCGCCGTCGTCGGCCACCACGATCGCGGCGCGCCCATCGCGCACGGCGGTCGCGAGGCGGATGTGCCCGCCACCCGGCATGGCGTCGCGCGCGTTGTTCACGAGGTTGGCGATCACCTGCTCGAGCTGCTGCGGGTCCACCTTCGCCGGCACCGGCTCGGGCCAGGGCTCGATCGCGAGCTCGATGTGGCTGCCGACGAGCCTCCCGAGCATGGCGCCGAGCCCGCCGACCACCTCGACGAGGTCCACCACCTTCGCCTGGAGGAAGCCCCGCCGGCTGAACGCGAGCAACTGCCGGGTGAGCGCGCCCGCCTCCTCCGCCGCGCGGGCGATCCGCCCGGCGAACTCGGCGACACGCGTGTCGCCGCGCGCGGACGCGCGAAGGAGCCCCGCGTAGCCGAGGATCACCGCGAGCTGGTTGTTGAAGTCGTGCGCCACGCCCGCGGCGAGCTCGCCGACCGCCTCCATCTTCTGGAGGTGGAGGAGCTGGCGCCGCGTCGCGAGCTGCTCCGTCACGTCGAGCACGCTGGCCCGCACGAGCGGGCGCTCGCCCTCGTCGAGGAGCACGAGGCGCACCTCGCAGTCCCGGGGATCGCCCCCCGCGCCGGCGCACGGCCACTCGAAGCACGGCGCCTCGCCGGCGAGCGTGCGCGCGAGGTTGTCCGCGAGCGTCGCCGGCGAGCCGGGCGCCGCGAGGTCGGGGAGGAGGCGCCCGACGAGCCCGTCTCCGAGGAGGCGGGAGGCGTTGGGGTTCGCGTCGAGGATCCGCCCGCCGCCGTCCATGACGAGCACCGCTTCGGGAGCGTGCTCGAACAGCGTGCGGAAGCGCCGCACGCTCGCGACGAGCTCGCGGTGGACCAGCAGCGTCCCGAGCGCGTCGCCCATGCGCCGCGCCACCTCCGCGAAGGTGCGGTGCTCCTGCGCGCTGAAGTCGTGGGCCTCGGCGCAGTGGTGGATCCCGAGGAGCCACGCCGGCCCCCGGCGCGGGCGCAGCGCGATCATCATCTGCGTCCGGATCCCGAACGCGGCCGCCGCCTCGGCCGGGGGGCGTCGCCCGGTGACGGCGTCGTACGTGACGGGCTCGTCGGTGGCGAGCGCGGCGCGGAAGGCCGCGCGCGCGGTCTCCTCCGTCGGCACCTCGACGCCGAGCGCGAACGCGCCCGGCCAATTGACGCGCGTGCGCTCCATCGGCACCCGCCACGACGGCGTGTCCGGATCACACGGGTAGAGGAGCCACGCCCGGTCGCACGCGAAGACGTCGAGCAGCTCGTCGAGGACCTGCACCAGCAGCGTGTCGAGGTCCTCCTCCGCGCGCCCGATGACGCGGTTGATCCGCTCCATCGCGTCGAAGTGACGCAAGGTGTCGCGGACGGAGGAGCTTCGGGGCATTCGTCTGGGGCGTATCCGCTCCGCCGGCCCCGTGGCGCGTCCGCTCAAGGGCGGTCGTAGTCGCGCCAGGCGCCGTCCACGCGCCGTTGGTGGGGCCAATAGGTGGCCTTGTAGGACAGGCGCGCGCAGCTGCCAACGTAGAACCCGAGGTAGTACCACTCGATACCGGCTTTGGCGCAGAGGTCGATCTCCCTGAGCACCGAGTACACGCCCAACGAGCGCCCCGACTCGTCGGGGTCGAAGTAGTGGTAGACGCTCGACGCGCTCTTGCGCCCGAAGTCGAGGATGGAGAGCGCCACGAGGTGTCGCCCGACGAAGTAGCGGACCTCGCGCGTGTCCACACAGGTGTCCATCAGCCAGGTGCGGTAGCCGATGGCCGTGAGCGGCTCGTCGCCCTGGGCGAGCCCCCGCTCGTGCTTGTGGCGGTTGTAGAGGTGGAGCCGCTCCCAGGAGAGCTCGGGCGGGCCCACCTCCACGCGTACGTCGGCGTCGTTCCGGCGCGCGACCCGCCGCTGGCTCTGGGTGGGCCGGAACCGCGCGACGGGCACCCGCAAGGGCTCGCACGCGTGACACGACGGGCATTGCGTCCGGTACACCATCCGCCCGCTCCGGCGCTCGCCGTCCTCGAGCATGCGGTCGAACTCGTCGGGCGAGACCGCCCCCATCGGCATGCGGAGCGGGAGGCGCGCCACCTGTCCGGACAGGTAGGGACACGCTTCCATCTGGTCCCACACGACGCGGAACTGCATCGGGGGCAGGTTATCTCACGCGCATGCCCGTTCACCAACAGACGGCGGGACCTGTCGGCCGGCTCACGCTCGACCGTCCCGGCCGGGCGAACGCCTACGATCGCGCCCACCTCGACGCGCTCCTCGCGGGCGCGGTCGACCTCGCCGCGCGGTGCGCCGTCCTCGTGGTGGACGCCGAGGGCGGGGCCTTCTGTGGCGGCGCCGACCTCGACGAGCTCGGCGCCGCCTCGCCGATCGAGGCGCTGGAGCTCCGCTCCCAGCGGGTGTTCACGGCGATCGCGCGGCTCCCGTGCGTGACCATCGCCGCCGTCCAGGGGCCCGCGGTCGCGGGCGGCTTCGAGCTCGCGCTCGCGTGCGACCTCCGCGTCGCCGGTCCCGACGCCGCGTTCTGGCTGCCCGAGACGAAGCTCGGGATCATCCCGTCCGCCGGCGGGACCACCCGCCTCACCCGCCTCGTGGGGCCCTCCCGCGCGAAGGAGGTCATCCTCGGGGGCCGCCGGATCGACGCCGCCACCGCCCTCGCCTGGGGCGTCGTCCATCGCGTCGCGAGCGATCTTCGCGCGGAGGCCCTCGCCTGGGCCGAGGAGATCGCCGCTCGCGACCCCCGCGCGCTCGCCGCCGCCAAGCAGTTGATCGACGCCGGCGACTCCGACGGCGCGCTCGCCAGAGAGAGGCAGGCGGAGGCGGTTCTGTACGCGCTGAAGAAGAAGTAGAAACCGCCAAGAGCGCCGAGGAGACGCCAAGGGCGCCAAGGGGAGAAAGGGGCTTCGCCAGCTCCACAAACTTGGCGTTTTGGCGGATCTTGGCGTCTTGGCGGTTGCCTCTACCCTTCCTTCGGGATGGCCTCCACGAACGCGCGTGGCAGGTCGACGGCCTTCCGCTCGACCAAATCGAGCATCACGAACGTGAGCTCCGCGTCGGCGACCAACTCGCCGGTCCGGGTGTCCACGATGGTCTGCTTGATGCGCCCGATCTGGCGGCGCGCGCTCATCGCCGCCGCCGTCACGAGGAGCTCGTCGCCGAGCTTGCACTCCCGGCGGTACTGGATTTGGACACGAAGCACCGCCGGTCCTACGTGATCCCGCGCGATCAGCTCGGGCAGCGGCATGCCGTTGTCGGCGCACCACTGGAAACGGGCCCACTCCATGTACTCCAGGTAGCGGGCGTGGTTGACGTGCCCGAACATGTCGATGTGTGTCGATTGGACGGTGACACGTAGACCGGGCCAGGCGGGGCTCATCGCCGCCGCGTAACACGCCCCTCTCTGACCGACCGGTCAGTTGGATGCAAACAGACCGACGCGTCAGTCGGAAATCCGACCGGACAGTCTGCGATCTTTCTGGGATCGGCCTCTTGGCCCTGCCCGGATCCCTGTGGTAGTAGGGCTCCCACCCTTGGAGGGCGCTGATGACACACATCGATCTCTCGACGGCTCCTGCCACCGTGGTCGATGCGCTCCACCGCATCCGCACGCTCACCGATCACGGGTACACCTTCCTCGACGGTGCCAACAAACCGACGACGCTCTCCTTCGAGGCGCTCTGGGACGCCGCGGAGAAGCGCGCGCGGGCGCTGCTCGGCACCGGGCTCACCCGCGGCGACCGCGTCGCCATCGTGCTCCCGCAGCCGCAGGACTTCGTGGTGACCTTCCTCGGCTGCCTCGTGGGCGGGCTCGTGCCGGTCCCGATGTTCCCGCCGCTGTCCTTCGGCAAGCTCGACGCCTACGCCGACTCCGCGGTGAGCATCCTCGAGGTCGCCGGCGCGCGCCTCATCGTGACCGACAAGGCGCTCTCCTCGGTGCTCTGGCAGACCGTGCCCCGGGTGAAGTCCGTCCGCGATCTCGTCACCGTCGAGACCCTCGACGGCCTCGCGCCCTTCGAGGGCGAGCTTCCTCGCGTGACCCCCGACGACCTCGCCTTCCTGCAGTTCACCAGCGGGTCGACCTCCGCGCCGAAGGGCGTCATGGTCAGCCACCGCGCGCTCGTCGCGAACTGCTGGGCGATCGCCGACGAGGGCATGCACATCACCTGCGGGAAGGACGTCGCGGTGAGCTGGCTGCCGCTCTACCACGACATGGGCCTCATCGGCTTCGTCGTCACCCCGCTGTTCAAGGCGGTGGACGTCGTCTTCATTCCCACGCTCTCGTTCGTCAAGCGCCCGAACGTGTGGCTGCAGGCGGTCCACGACTACAAGGCCACGCTCTCCTTCGGCCCGAACTTCGCCTACGCGCTCGCCACCAAGCGCGCGACGGAGAAGGAGATCGCGAGCTGGGACCTCTCCCGGGTCCGCTGCATGGGCTGCGGCGCCGAGCCCATCAACGCGCAGGTCATGCTCGAGTTCGTCGAGCGCTTCGAGAAGTGCGGCCTCCCCTCCACGGCGGTCATGCCGGCCTACGGCATGGCCGAGGCCACGCTGGCGATGAGCTTCCACGCGCGCAACGAGGAGCTCTCGCTGATCCTGCTCGACGCGGAGACCTTCCGGGGCGAGGGCCGGGTCCAGCCCGCCCAGGACGACGCGCTCGCGCTCTCCTTCGTCGGCTGCGGCAAGCCCTTCCCGGCCCACGAGATCGTGATCATCGACGCCGACGGCAACATCCTCGGCGAGGACCGCGAGGGCGAGATCTGCTTCTCCGGCCCCTCCGTCACGGACGGCTACTGGCAGAACCCGGAGGCCACCGCGGCGGTGTTCCGCGACGGCCGGCTCCGCACGGGCGACCTCGGGTTCCTCCACCGGGGCGAGGTCTTCATCACCGGCCGGTGCAAGGACCTCATCATCCTCAACGGCCGCAACCACCACCCGCAGACGATCGAGTGGGCGGTCGCCGACATCGACGGCGTCCGCAAGGGCAACGTGGTCGCCTTCTCCCGGCCCGGCGTCGACAGCGAGGAGCTCGTCGTCGTCGCCGAGGTGAAGCCCGGCGCGGGCGAGGAGGTCGCCGAGGCGATCCGCCGCGCGGTCGCCGACCAGCTCTCGCTCCGCGTCGCCGACGTGGTGATGCTCGAGCCCGGCCAGCTGCCGAAGACCTCCTCCGGCAAGCTGCAGCGCCGCAAGACGCGCGAGCAGTACATGCGCGGCGAGCTCGGCCGCGAAGGCATCCGCACCCTCGGCACCACGGGCGAGAAGTTGACGGTCGCGCGACATCTCGCGCGCGGTCTCCTCGGACGTGCTACCCACGCGGCGAGCAAGATGCTCGCCCGCGCCTCGGACTAGAGCCGGACGTCCCTCTTCGTAAGGATCTTCGACATGGAAGCGATGGAATTGATCAAGGCCGCGGTCACCGCGGTGGACACGAGCAAGGCCGCCAAGCTCGCCAACATCCGGCCCGAGACCGAGATCCGCGAGCTCGGCCTCGACTCCGTCGCCACGATGGAGATGGTGGGCTTCCTCGAGGAGAAGCTCGAGACGCAGTTCTCCGACGAGGTGATGGTCCGCATCAACACCTTCGGCGACCTCGTCGCCCTCATCGAGAAGTCGCGCAACGGCATCTGACGGCGCGGCACACCCCGGAGTAGTCATGGCTCGCAGCTCGGGCGCCGTCGCGATCGTCGGCATGGCTTGCCGTTTTCCCGGCGCCGGGGACGTCACGCGCTACTGGCGGCTCCTCCGGGACGGCCGCCACGCCTTCGGCCCCCCGCCGGGCGATCGCTGGAGCCACGACGCCTTCTTCTCGGACGTGCAGCGCGCGGCGGACCGCTACTACGCGCCGCACGGGGCCTTCATCTCCGACGTGAAGCGCTTCGCCGCGATGGAGTTCGGCATCCCGCCGCGCCGCGTCGAGGTGATGGACCCGCAGCAGCGCGTCACGCTCGAGGCCGCCTGGAACGCGATCCAGGACGCCGGCTACGCGGCCTCGCTGGACGGCGTGGCCGGCGGGCGCCCGCTCGACCGTCGTCGCGTCGGCACGTTCGTGGGCCTCTCCGTCGTCGAGTACGGCCAGCTCATGTCGGGCCGCTTCCTCGCCGGCATGATGGCGAGCGGCGACCTCGGCGCGGGCCCGCGCACCGAGGAGGAGGCCGAGGTCCTCGCGCGGGCGATCAACCGCGTCGTGCCGAGCCGCGCCTTCTCGGCGCCGGGCGCCCTCCCGAACATGTCGGCGGCCACGGTCGCGCAGGAGCTCGACCTCGGCGGCCCCGCCTTCACGGTCGACGCCGCGTGCGCCTCCGCGCTCGTCGCGGTGCACGACGCCATCACCTTCCTGCGCGACGGCCAGATCGACGCGGCCGTCGCCGGCGGCGTCTACCTCAACCTCACGCCGGCGAACCTCATCGCGTTCTCGCGGATCGGCGCCATCAGCGCGAAGGGCGTCTGCCGTCCGTTCGACGCCGAGGCCGACGGCTTCGTGCAGGGCGAGGGCGTGGGCATCGTGATGCTCAAGCGGCTCGAGGACGCCGTGCGCGACGGCGATCGCGTCTACGCCGTGATCCGCGGCACCGGCTGCAACAACGACGGCCGCGGCGACGGCCCCATGAGCCCCCGCCACGAGGGCCAGATGGAGGTCATCGGCCGCGCGTGGGAGGACGCCGGCATCGGTCCGAGGGACGTCGGCTACGTCGAGGCGCACGGCACCGGCACCTCCGTGGGCGACCGCACCGAGCTCACCGCGCTCCGCACGATGCTCGCGGGCCGCGGCGCCCCCGTGCCGCTCGGCTCGGCGAAGGCGAACATCGGCCACACCATGTCGGCCGCGGGCATCGCCGGCCTCATGAAGGCCGCGCTCGCGATCCACCACCGGACGCTCCCGCCGCTCGCCAACTGGCGCGCCCCCCACCCCGACCACGATCTGGAGGACGGCACCTTCTCCGTCCCGACCGCCGCCACGCCCTGGCCGGGCGACCGCCCGCGCGTCGCGACCGTCTCCTCCTTCGGCTTCGGCGGCACGAACGGCCACGTGGTCCTGCAGGAGGCGCCCGCGGTGGCGCCCGTGAGGATCTTCGGCGGGATGTCCCTCTCCTCCGACACGGGGAGGTCGGGGTTCCCCGCCCCTTCCACCGCCCAGCTCGTCGTCCTCTCCGCCGACACCGGCGCGCTGCTCGCCCGCCACTGCGCCGACCTCGTCGACGCCGTCCCCGACGCGGGGGACCTCGCCGCCATCGCGCACACGCTCAACGTGGGCCGCAAGCGCCGCGCCGTACGCGTCGCCTTCGTCACCTCGTCGATCCCCGAGCTGCAGCAGCGCCTCCGCAAGGTCGCCGACGCGCTCTCGGCGGACCCCGCCACGCGCGGCAGCCTCGACCGCGACACCGTCGTCGGCGACGACAAGGCGCCCGTGCCCGTCGCCTTCCTCTGCCCCGGCCAGGGCATGCAGCGCGTGGGCATGCTGCGCGAGTGGCTCGCCTTCCCCGAGTTCGCCGCCGCGATGGAGGAGTGCGAGGCGGCCGTCCTCGACATCACGCCGCGCCCGCTCCGCGAGTACGTCTGGGGCGAAGGCGCGACGGAGGAGGCGCTCACCGACACGGCCATCGCCCAGCCGGCGATGTTCGCGATCGGCGTCGCCGTCGCCCGCGTGCTCGCCCGCTTCGGCGTCGCGCCCGCGGTCGTCCTCGGCCACTCCCTCGGCGAGTTCACCGCCGCGGCGCTCGCCGGCGGGGCCCCCATCCGCGACACGCTCCGGTTCGTGGCGAGCCGCGGCCGCGCGATGACGGCGATGACGGGCGACCACGGCGCGATGGCGGCGGTGATGGCCGCCGCCGACGACGTCGCTCCCCACCTCGCGCCGGGCGTGGTGATCGCCAACCGCAACCACCCGCGCCAGAACGTGATCTCGGGCCCCACCGACGCCGTCGACACATCCGTGAGACGTCTCACGGAGGCGGGTCACAAGGCGCGACGCATCCCGGTGTCTCACGCGTTCCACTCGCCGATGCTCGAGGTCGTCCAGCCCGACGTCGAGCGCGGCCTCGCGGAGACGACCTTCTCGGCGCCCACGCTGAAGATGGCCTCGTGTATCGCCGATGTGTCACCGACGACGGCCGACGAGGTGAAGGCGATCTTCCGTCGCCACGCCACCTCGCCGGTCGAGTACGTGCGCGGGCTCGGGATGTGTCGCGACGCGGGCGCGCGCATCTACGTGCAGCTCGCCGCCGGCGCGACGCTCACGGCGTTCGCCCGCGGCGTGCTCTCCGACGGCGAGACCATCCTCTCCGTCGCGGGGGACGAGGCCGACGGCGGCGTCGGGCTCCTGCGCGTGCTCGCCTGGTGCGCCGCGCACGGCCACCGGGTGGACCTGCCGGCGTTCGGCATCGGGCTCGCGACGCTGCCGCCCACGCCGCTCCAGACCGAGGAGTACTGGGCCGTCCAGAACGTCGAGCAGAAGAGCCTCGCCTTCACCGTGCACGCCCGCGAGGCGACGAGCCCCGCGCCGGTCGCGACGACCGAGACGCGCGTCGCGACCGAGGACGACGTCCGCGCCCGCGTGCTCAAGGTCATCGCGAAGGTGTCGGCCTTCCCCGTCGACTCGCTCCGGGGCGAGCAGCGGCTCCTCAACGATCTGGGCTTCGACTCGCTGATGGCGGCCGAGCTCTCCACGAAGCTCACCGAGGAGGTGCCCGGCTTCGGCGGCATCCCGCGGTCGCTCATCGCGTCGAGCCCCACGGTCGACGACCTCGTGCGCCACGTCGAGGGCGGCGGCGCCGAGACCATCGCGCTGACCGACCCGACGCGCGAGCTCGAGACGTACCACACCGTGCTGGTGCCCGCGCCGCTCTCCGGGCTCACCCGCGCGGCCGGCGCGCCCCGGGTGCTCGTTCGTCCGGGGCTCGCGGAGCTGCGCAGGCTCCCCCCGGGCGATCTCGTCGTCGTCACCGAGGACCGCGGCGTGGCCGGGTTCGTGAAGGCCCTGGCGCGCGAGTGGGCGCGCCACAAGGTCGTCGCGCTGCGCGGCACCGAGGCGGACGCCCGCCGCGAGTGGGCCGCCGCCGAGCGGGACGCCGAGGTGGTGTGGCAGGACGGCGCGCGCTTCGTCGTGGGGCTCGAGCCCGTCGCGGCCGCCGGGCGGGACGTGAAGGGGCAGACCATCCTGATCACCGGCGGCACGGGCTGGCTCGGACGGGTGCTCGCGAATGCGCTGATCGACGCCGGCGCGCGGGTCGTGCTGCTCGGCTCGCGGCAGGACCCGGGCGACGCCCTCGCGTCGCTCGGCGCCGCCGCCACCTACGTGCGCGCGGACCTCCGGGGCGAGGTCCCCTCGCTCCCGGGCATCGACGGCATCGTCCACGCCGCGGGCGCGCTCGCCGACGGCGCGGTCGGGACCGTGGACGGCGCCGCCGCCTGGGACGTGAAGGTGAACGGGCTCCGGCGCGTGGTCGCCGCCTGCCCGGGCGTGAAGTGGGTGAGCGCGATCGGCAGCTACGCCGGTCGCTTCGGCAACGCCTTCCAGACCGAGTACGCCGCCGCCAACGACGCGCTGGTGGACGCGATCCGCGGCCTCGCCGACGCGCAGGTGCAGGTGTGGGGACCCTGGGCCGAGTCCGACATGGTCGCGACCATCCCCCTTCCGTTCCGCCGCGCGATGCGCGAGGACGGCGTGCTCTTCGTCGACACGGCGCAGGGCGCCCGCGCCTTCGTGCGCGCGCTCGGGCTCGCCGGCGAGGTGGTGATCGGCGCGGACCTGCCGGCGACCCGCCGGGTGGTGGAGGTCGAGGAGACGCTCGACCCCGAGATGCCCTGGCTCCGCGACCACGCGCTGATGGGCCACCCCACGGTCCCGATGGCGATGGTGATGGAGTGGGCGTGCCGCCTCGGCGCGACGCAGATCGAGGACCTCACGCTGTTCGACGGCGTGGTGGTCGACGCGCCGCTGACCGTGCGCCGCCGCGTCGACGGCGACCGCTTCACCGTCCACGTCGGCGAGCGCCTCGCCTGGCGCGGCCGGGTGGCGACCCACGCCGATACATTGAAATGTATCGATGTGTTGCCGGGCCGGGCGCCCACGCTCCCGCTGGCGGAGTTCTACGCCGCCCACACCTTCCACGGGCCGCTCCTGCAGGGGATCGTGAGCGTCGGCGACGTCGGCGAGCGCCACGTCACCGGGCGCGTGCGGGTCGGGCGGGCGAACGACTGGCAGCAGGGTCCCTGGACGTTCTCGCCGCTCGCGATCGACGCGGCCTTCCAGCTCTGCGCGTACTACGCCCGCCAGACGCTCAAGCGCGCGGGCTTCCCGGTGCGTGTGCGGCGGTGGCGCCAGCTCCCGCTCGACGGCGCGACCGAGCTCGACGTCGTCGCGACCTTCGAGGAGGCCGAGGGCGACCGCTTCAGCGGCACGGTGACGCTCCGCGCGCCGGACGGGCGCGTGGTCGCCGTCGGCGAGGGCGTCGAGGCCGAGCTCCGCGCCGACCCCGGCGAGGTGGTGGTCGCCGACGAGCACGTCGACTTCGCGAAGTTCCCCGCGTGGGTGGACCTCGAGCAGCGGCTGCAGGCGGTGGGGTTGCTCGGCATCCAGAACCCGTACTTCAAGGTGCTCGAGGGGACGGCGCGCGACACCGTCGTCATCGGCGGCCGCGAGCACGTCCACTTCTCCGGCTACAACTACCTCGGCTTCTCGGGCCACCCGTACGTGTTCCAGCGCGTGACCGAGGCCGTCGCGAAGTACGGGACCAGCGTGTCGGCCAGCCGCGTCGCCAGCGGCGAGCGCCCGCTGCACCTCGAGCTGGAGCGGCGCATCTCGCAGGCGCTCGGGGTCGAGGCCACGCTCGTGTTCACCGCGGGCCACGCGACCAACGTCACGACGATCGGGCACCTCTTCGGCGCGAGGGACCTCATCCTCCACGACGAGCTCATCCACGACTCGGCGTTGCAGGGCATGAAGCTCTCGGGCGCCACGCGGCGCCCGTTCCCGCACGGCGACGTCAAGGCGCTGGCGCGCATGCTCGAGCAGCTGCGGCCCAACTACGAGAAGTGCCTGATCATCGTCGAGGGCGTGTACTCGATGGACGGGGACATCTGCGATCTCCCCGCGGCCGTCGCGCTGAAGAAGCGCCACAAGGCGTTCCTGATGGTCGACGAGGCCCACAGCTTCGGGGTGGTGGGCAAGCGCGGCTACGGCGTGGCCGAGCACTTCGGGGTGCCCGGCACCGACGTGGACATCTGGATGGGCACGCTCTCGAAGACGCTCTCGAGCTGCGGCGGGTACATCTCGGGCCGGAAGGTCCTGATCGACCTGCTGAAGTACACGGCGCCCGGCTTCGTGTACTCGGCGGGCCTCACCCCCGCGAACACGATGGCCGCCATCGCGGCGCTCGAGCTCATGGAGAAGGAGCCCGAGCACGTCCAGAAGCTGCAGCACAACGCGCGCTTCTTCTACGAGCAGTGCCGCGCGCAGGGCCTCGACACGGGCCCATCCGCGGGCGAGAGCGCCGTGGTGCCCGTCATCGTGGGCAACAGCTTCCACGCGCTGCTGCTCTCGGACGCGCTCATGAAGCGCGGCGTCAACGTGCAGCCCATCCTGTACCCGGCGGTCGCCGACAACGCGTCGCGCCTGCGCTTCTTCCTGTCCTCGCTCCACAACGAGCCCCAGCTGCGGCGCACCGCCGAGATCGTCGCGGAGGAGCTCACGCGAATCCGGGCGGAGAACGCGGGGTAGGGCGCGGGAGGCGCGGCGTCCCGCGGCCGTTCGTGGGGGCGGGCGCGGCGCTTCGTGGGGGCGGGCGCGGCGCTTCGTGGGGGCGGGCGTCCCGCCCGCCCCTCCGGGATGCGCTCTATGATCTCCCGGTGGGCTGGCTCCTCATCCTCACCGCGTGCGACACCCCCGGGCAGGGCACGGCCGAGGCCCGGGTCCGGGGCACTTCCTGCGTGGAGATCGCGGCGGAGTGGGACACGGGCGACGTCGCGTGCGACGGCGCCGGCGTGGTGTTCGGCGCGGAGCTGGTGGACCCCGAAGGCACGCCGTTGCCTGCCGAGGTCCCGTTCGAGCAGGTGATCGCGGTCGCCGCCGTCGTCGCCAACCCCACGGAGGCGGACATCGTGCTCGAGAGCCCGGACTGCGTCGTGAAGGACGTGACCGTCCACGCACCCAACGGGCTCTCCGTGGGCGCGCACGCGGACTGCTTCGAGCCGACCACGTGGACGATCGCGGCCGGCGCCACCGAGCGCGAGGTCCACGGCATGGGCGGGTTCTCCGGCGAGGAGGGCGGGGCCGGGCACGTCGCCTTCACCGTACGGTACCTGTACCGAGCGGGCGAGGACGTCCGCTACTGCACGGTCTGCGCCGACGGGGTCGAGATCGTGCCCTGACCGAAGCCGGAAGAGCAGAGCCCCCCCGAACAGGACGATTCCGAAGCAGAGCCCCACCGAGCGGGACTCCCGTCGGTCCCAGCGCGCCCCCGCCGACGAAAAGTCGGCGTTCACTCGTGGGGCCATCCTCCGCGGGGCGCCGGGAGTCCCAGTCGGACCGGCTCTGCTCCGGAACCGTCCTGGTGGAGGCGGCTCTGGTCCTCGCGCCGCCCCCCCGTGCTACGTCGCGCCCATGCAGGACTGGTCGGTCCACGTCGTCCAGCTGGCGGCGCGCGGGGAGCTCGGCCACGCGGGACGGGGGCGCCTGCTCGACCTTCCGGCGCTCGCCCAGCCGTTCGCGTGTGTCACGTCCTCGTGTACGCCCGGCATGCGCGCGCGCGACGCGCGGTCGTGTTGCGCCGATCTCGTGCTCGCGCCCTCGCCCGAGGAGCGCGCGGCGATCGACGCCGCCGCCGACGAGATCGCCGCCCACATGGCCGACGACCCTCGCTGGGCCCGCGGCGCGCCCGCGCGTTGGGACGGCGACGACGTGACCCGCCCCGGGCGCCGGTGCGTGTACGCTCGGCTCGGTCCGGACGGGCTGTCTTGCGGGCTGCACTCGCTCGAGGACGCGACCGGCCGGCCGCGCGGGGCGCTCAAGCCGATGGCCTGCCGCCTCTTCCCGCTCGTCCTCGTCGAGGTCGACGCCCGCACGGAGCTCCTCACCGCGATCCACCGGCGCACCACGCGCTACACGTCGTCGTACCCCGCGGGCCGGTACAAGTGCCTCGGGGCGCGCGACGCACCCTCGCTCGCGGCGTCGTGCGCAGACACGGTCGCCTCGATGTGGGGCCCGGCCGCGTCGCGCAGGGTGGTCGAGGTCGTGGACGCCTGGGCTCGGGGATGAGGGATTACCTTCCGACGATGCGCATCCTCGCGTTCGCCGCATCCCTCCGGGAAGGCTCCCTGAACCGCCGCCTCGTCGAGGCCGCCGCGGGCGTCGCCCGGGAGGCCGGCGCGGAGGTCGACCTCGCCCACTTCCGCGAGTTCGACATGCCGATGTACGACGGCGACCTCGAGAAGAATTCGGGGCTCCCGCGCGGGGCGCTCGCGCTGAAGGAGCGCGTCGAGGCCGCGCACGCGCTCCTGATCGCCAGCCCCGAGTACAACTACTCGATCTCCGGCGTGCTCAAGAACGCGATCGACTGGGTCTCCCGCGCGCGCCCCATGCCCTGGCGGGGGCGCAGCGTGTACCTGATGGCGGCGTCGCCCTCGCCGATGGGCGGGATCCGCGGGCTGTGGCAGGCCCGCATCCCGCTCGAGGGCTGCGGCGCGCTCGTCTTCCCGGACATGTTCGCGCTCTCCCACGCCGGCGACGCGTTCGACGCGGGCGGGGGTCTCAAGGACCCGGCGCTCGCCGCGCGCCTCCGCAAGGAGATCACCGGGTTCGTCCGCCTCGCGGAGGCCCTCGCGCCCGTCTGCGGGGCTCCCGTGACGCCCGTGCAGAAGCAGATCGACGCGGCGCTCGAGAGCGAGACGGACCTGCAGAAGGCCTGACCGGGCCTGCCGTCGTATCCTCGCGCCCATGCCACCCCGCCGCGCTCCTCCCGCCTTCGCCGTCGACCTCGCGCGCGCCCGCGCGCACTGGCACCGTCGCGCCGGGCTCGCGGCGCCCGGGGGATCGGGCCCCGCCGACGTGGTCGCCCGCACCGCCTGGCCACGGACGCTCGGCGGGGTCGACGTGTACCTCGCGGTCCGCGCCCGCCTCCCCGGCATGTCGCGCGCCGCGCTGGACGAAGCCGTCGCCCGCCGCGAGCTGCAGGTGGTGCCGGCCGTGCGCGAGTGCATCTACGTCGTGCCCCGCGCCGAGGCGCCGCTGGCGCTGAAGGTCGCCGAGGAGTCGGGGCGCGCCCGGGCGGAGCGGGACCAGCGGAAGGCCGGCATCCTGCCGGGCGAGGTCGAGCGCGTCGGCGAGGCCGTGGTCGCCGCGCTCGCCGCGGGCCCGTTGACGACGGACCAGGTCCGCAAGGCGCTCCCGCCGGGCGTGCTGCGGCCACTCGGCGAGGCGGGGAAGAAGGTCGGGGTCTCGTCCGCGCTCCCCGCGGCGCTCCGGCGCCTCGAATACGCCGGCACCGTCGAGCGGCTCCCCGGGCGATTCGACTCGCAGCGGTACGCATGGCGCCTCTGCGAGGGGAGCCCCTTCGACGGCGCGGACGTCCCCGCCGACGGGGTGGAGCGCCGCGCGCGGATCGCCCGCCGCTTCTTCTCGGTGGCGGGCCCCGCGACGGCCGCGCACTTCGCGGAGTGGGCCGCGCTCTCCGACCGGGACGCCCGCGCCTCGATGGACCGCGCCGGCCTCCTCCCCGTCGCCGTCGACGGGTTCGCCGACGAGGCGTGGATCCTCGAGGAGGACGCGGCGTCGCTCCGCGAGGGCCCCGTCGGCGGCGACGCGGTCGCGCTGCTCCCGTTCGAGGACGACTACCTCGTGGCGCACGGCGGCCCGCGCCCGTTGGTCGACCCGCGGGATCACGCGCGGCCGGTGCCGGTGTGGGGCAACACGCGGGGCACGACGCTGGGCGACGCCAAACACGTGTCGATCCGGGCGCTGTCCGTGGGTGACACGCTCGCCGGCCTCTGGGAGTACGACCCGGACGCCGGCGAGGTGGTGTTCGCGACCTTCCGCGCGCTCGCGCCGGCCGCGCGGGAGCGCGTCGCCGAGGCGGCGCACGAGACCGGCGCGTTCCTGCGCGAGCAGCTCGGCCACGGACGCAGCTTCTCGCTCGACACGGACGACGCGCTCCGTGAGCGCTGCGCGATCGTCCGGGCCATGGGGCGCTGATCCGATCTCGGCGGAGCCGCGGGAGCAAAGCGGGCTCCTGAGGATAAGCTCCACCCGTGCTCCTCTGGGCCGCCATCGCCTGCCGCTTCTCGCCGAGCGAGCCCGCGGACCCGACGCCGCGCCCGCCGGGCGACTCCTCGCCGGTCCCCGCCGACACCACCGATACATCTGACACATCGATCGACACAGGGACGCCCACGCCCGCGCCGCCCGTCGTCATCCTCGTGTACGTCGACGACCAGGGGGCGAACACGCTCTGGGCGATGGAGACGCTGCTGGCGCGGCTCGCTCCCGAGAGCGTGCGGTTCGGCCGCGCCTACACGAACGTCCCGCTCTGCTGTCCGGCGCGCGCGTCGCTGCTCTCGGGCGGCTGGTACCCGAAGGACACCCGGGTGCTCTCCAACGACGTGCCCAACGGGGGCGTGTGGGCCTTCGACACGTCCGACACGCTCGCCACGCGCCTGCAGTCGGCGGGGTTCGCCACGGCGCTCCTCGGCAAGTACCTCAACCAGTACGAGGACGGCGTCGCCCCGGAGGTGCCGCCCGGCTGGGACCTCTTCCTCGCCGGCATCTACGAGGGCACGGGCTACGACCACCAGGTGGTCCGCGGATCGAGCGGCCCGGACGCCTCCACGCAGGGCGCCTTCGAGGACACGGGCGGGGAGTACCTCACGTACTTCCTGTTCGACGAGGCGCTCGCCTTCCTCGACGCCCACCCGGACGAGCCCGTCTTCGTGCTCCTCTCCGTCATGGCGCCGCACCTGTACGCGACGCCCGCGGACGAGGACCTCGGCACCTGGTCGGACTGGACGCCCGAGTCGCCGTCGTTCAACGAGGAGGACGTCTCGGACAAGCCCGGCTGGCTCAGCCGCGCCGATCCGCTGACCGACGCGCAGGTCCTGGGCGTGTACCGGGACGCCCGCCAGCTGATGGAGAACCTCGAGGCGGTCGATCGCAGCCTGGGTACGCTGCTCGACGGCCTCGAGGCGCGCGGGCTCGCCGATCGCGCCACCGTCATCTACGCCTCCGACAACGGCTACCTCCACGGCGAGCACCGGCTCACGTCGAAGGGCGTCCCCTACGAGGAGGCCCTGCGCGTCCCGCTCTACGTGCGCATGCCGGGCATCGCGCCGCGTGACGACGACCGCCTCGTCTCGGTGAACCTCGACCTGCCGGCCATGCTGCTCGACGTCGCCGGGCTCCCGCCGACGGGCGAGGGCGTGAGCCTGCTCGACGCGCTCGCCGACCCGGAGCTGCCCCTCCGCGACCACCTCTACGTCGACAACTACGCCGGCTCGCACCCGCTCTGGGCGGGCGTCGTCACCGATCGGTGGAAGTACGTGGAGTGGTCGAGCGGCGACGTCGAGCTCTACGACCTCGACGCCGACCCGTACGAGCTCGCCAGCCTGCATTCGGCGCCGCCCGACGAAGCGGAGATCGAGGCTTGGGCGGCGCTCGTCGAGGAGCACCGCGCGTTCGCCATCACCACGCCGCAGCTGCCGGTGGGGCGGGTGGGCGAGCCGTACGAGGAGACGCTCGACACCTGGGGCGGCGCCCCGCCCGTGACGTTCGTGCTCGACGGGGGCACGCTGCCGGCGGGCCTCGTGGTGGAGCCCGACGGGCGCATCGTCGGCACCCCGACCGAGAGCGGCGCCTTCGACGTCTCCATCCGCGCGACGGACGGCTCCGTCACCGGCTGGACGGGCGCGCCGCAGTCCTGGGCGTCCACGTTCACGCTCACGGTGGGGGCGTCCGCGACCACGATGGCCTCGCGGGACGGCTCACGGGCGCGGTTCCGCGTCCCGGCGCGCCCCGGGGCGAGCGTGGTGGTGCTCGCGTACGCCGACGACACCTTCGACGGGCGCGCCCGCGCGTCGCTCCCGGTCGTCGCCGGGGCCGACGGGCTCGCCGAGGTCGTCCTCGAAGGGCTGGACCCCGCCCGCGACGCCCACTGGCAGGTCGTCGTGGACGGGGTCCGCCGCCCCGCGGGCGGGCGACTGCCCCGCGCTACGCGCTGACGAGGTCCTTCACGCGCGCCAGCTCGGCGTGCGTCCGCTCCTGCTCGGGCAACAGCGTGTTGTGGATGAGCCGCAGCGAGTCCGTGTCGAGGTCGGTGAGGCCGTCGCTGTCGCGGTACTGCTTCAGCCCCGTGTCCTCGCCCTCCTCGAGCGCCGAGATCGCCGAGGCCTCGCCGAACACGTTGGCGCCCCCCTGGAACAGCTTCGTGATCGCGCCCCACACGCCCGAGCCCTCCGAGGGCTTGCCGCCGAGCTGCACGATCCGGTCGCGCAACAGCGAGATGCGGCGCTCGTGGGAGCGGAAGTTCTCCTCGAGCACGCGGCGGTGCTGCCCGCTCGTGAGCTTGTCGAGGACCATCCGGTAGGTCTCGACCGCGGAGATCTCCCCGCGGAGGAACGAGTTCAGCCGATCACAACACTTGGCGACGTCCATTCGGTATCCCCCCTGACTTGGTGCACCCCCTTGGGTAAGGCCACACACCGGGAGGGCAACGCACGAGACGTCGGCGAGCGGCTTGCGATAGAGTTCGCGGATGCTCGACGCGCGTCCACGCATCCTCTCCGTCGGGACGGCGAACCCGCCGGACCGGTGGCGGCAGGAGGACCTGCTGGAGCGCTACCGCGTCGACGACGAGCGGATCCGCTCGTTGTTCACGTCGAGCCACATCCGCACGCGGCACCTGTATTTGCCCCCCGCGGGCCCGAACGGGGCGCCGGTCGAGTCGCAGGGCGAGCTCCTCGCGAAGCACCTGCGCGGCGCGATGGAGATCGGGCCGCAGGCGGTGGAGCGCTGCCTCGAGCCCACGGGCCTCACGGTCCGCGACGTCGACTACCTCTGCTGCATCACCACCACGGGTTTCCTCGCCCCGGGGCTCACCGCCCACCTCATCAAGCAGATGGGGTTCCGCGAGGACTGCTCGCGCGTCGACGTCGTGGGGATGGGCTGCAACGCGGGGCTCAACGGCCTGAACCCGGTCGCGTCGTGGGCGATGGCCAACCCCGGCAAGAACGCGCTGATGGTGTGCATCGAGGTGTGCTCGGCGGCCTACGTCTTCGACAACTCGATGCGCACGGCCATCGTGAACTCGCTCTTCGGCGACGGCTCGGCGGCCGTCCTCGTGCGCGCGTCCGAGCGGGACGAGCGGCTCTTCGCGCCGAAGATCCTCGGCTTCAACAGCCAGATCATCCCGCCCGCCATCGGCGCGATGCGCTACGACTGGGACGACGAGGCGAACAAGTTCAGCTTCTACCTCGACCGCGACATCCCCTACGTCGTGGGCGCCCACGCGGAGCGTCCGCTGGGCCGGCTGCTCGACGCGCACGGCCTGAAGCGGCGACACATCTCGCACTGGCTCGTGCACTCGGGCGGCAAGAAGGTCGTCGACGCCATCAAGTACAACATCGGCATCAGCGAGTGGGACGTGCGCCACACGCACTCGGTGCTGCGCGACTTCGGCAACCTGTCGAGCGGCTCCTTCCTCTTCAGCTACCAGCGGCTGCTCGAGGAGGGGCGCGTGCGGCGCGGCGACTACGGCGTGTTGATGACCATGGGCCCGGGCTCGACCATCGAGACCGCGCTCGTCCGCTGGTAGGAGTTTTCATGTACGAGACCCTTTCGTTCGAGGAGCGCGGCGAGATCGCGACGGTGGTGCTGAAGCGCCCGCGCACGAACGTGCGCCAGATCCGCGAGCTCGAGCGCGTGTTCGACCACCTCGAGGACGTGTCGCCCGCGAAGGCGCTGGTGATCCGCGGCCACTCCGAGGGCATCGACTTCGCCGACTTCGACCCGAAGGAGCCGCTCGACATCCACGGCTTCAACAAGTGGGAGAAGCTCGTCAACCGGCTCGAGAAGCTCAACAAGATCACGCTCTTCGCGGTCGACGGGCCGCTCGTGGGCGGGGGCTTCCAGCTCGCGCTCGCGTGCGACCAGCGGCTGTGTGTCCCGACGGCGAGCTTCCGCCTGCCCGAGGTCCGCATGGGCTTCCTCCCGGGCATGGCGACCTTCCGGCTCGCCAAGTACGTGGGGCTCGGCCACGCGAAGCGCATCGTGCTCACCGGCGCGGAGCTCCGCGCCGACGAAGCGCTGCGGCTCGGGGTGGTCGACGCCGTGGACGCCGACCTCGACGCGCTCCTCGCGAAGACGATCGAGTCGCTGCAGCCGATGCACGTCGTCGCCGTCACGCTCGCCCGCCGCCTGCTCGTCGAGAGCTACAGCGCGCAGGTGGAGGACGCGATCGGCAACTTCCTCGCGGCCCAGCACCGCGCCATCAGCCAGACCGCGTTCCTCGACAACCTGAAGCGGGAGAAGGGCAAGGGTTGAGCGCCGCCGTCCGCACGGCCGTCAAGCCGTTCCCCGTGGACCCGGACGTCATGGCCCGGATCCGCCCGCTCCAGTACCGCGACGCCGACCGCGTCGCGGCGCTTCACCACGCCGCGATGGGCAACAGCCTGTGGGCGCAGCTCGGCGAGCCCTTCCTCGCCGCGCTCTACCGCGGCCTCGTGGACTGCCCGGCCTTCCTCGGCTTCGTGTACGTCGAGGACGGCGAGGTGAAGGGCTTCATCGCCGGCAGCCTCGACACATCCGCGATGTATCGGGATGTGTTGCGCCGGCGCCTCCAGTTCATCGGGCCCCGCGCCGCGCTGGGTGTCCTCCGGCGCCCGCGGGTGGGCCTCAAGCTGCTCGAGACGGCACGATACTTCGGTGTGTCGGGGGCCGAGGACGTCGCCGCCGAGAGCCTGTTCTGCTCCTTCGTGCCCGACTTGCGGGGCAAGCGCGTCAGCGGGCACATCAACAAGGTGCTCTTCGACGAGCTCCGCGCGCGCGGCGCGGCCCACGTCAAGATCACGACCGAGGTCGACAACGAGGGGGCCAACCGCCAGCTCACGAGCTGGGGCTTCGAGCAGCGGGGGACGTTCCGGTTCTACGGGAAGGAGATGGTGACGTACGTGCTCGACCTCGCGGCGTCGCCGAGGGTGGAGGCGGTCAGTCGGCATCCGGCGGTGTAGCCGGTCCACCCTGACATCCGCCCTCTCCCCGGTTAGCCGGCGGCCGTCCCGGAGCTCCCATGCGTTTCTGGCCCCTCCTGCTCGCGTTCGCCTGTTTCCCTGCCGCGAAGGACGGCGAGGACACGAGCACCACGGAGACCGACACGGACACCGACGCCGACGCGGATGCCGACGCGGACGCCGATGCCGACGGCGACACCGACGCGGACACCGACACGGACACCGACGCCGACGCCGACGCGGACACCGACGCGGACACGGACGCCGACACCGACACCGACACCGAGCCGGTGGGCGACTGCGGCTTCGGCCCCGGCGACCTCGTGATCACCGAGATCATGAAGAACCCGGACCCCACCGTCGACGAGACCGGCGAGTGGATCGAGATCTTCAACAAGAGCGGCGGCGAGGTCGACCTGCAGGGGCTCTTCGTGGGCGACGCCGGCACCGACGCCCACGTCGTCGCCGACTCCGTGCGGTTCACCGACTACGTCGTGATCGGGCGCTCCGCCGACATGGGCACCAACGGCGGCCTCGCCGTGGACTACGCGATCGGCGACAGCACGATGCAGCTCGGCAACAACGACGACGAGGTCGTGCTCAAGTGCGGCGCCACCGTCGTGGACGAGGTCGCGTACACCACGACCACCCACCCCGACGTGAAGGGCTTCTCGATGCAGCTCCAGGTGGTCGACGCCGTGTCCAACGACGACGGCGCCAACTGGTGCATGGGCTCGGCCACCTACGGGACCGAGGGCAACGTCGGCACGCCGGGCGGCCCCAACGACCCGTGCGCCGACCCCGACACGACCGCGCCGTAGCCCCACGGCTATAGTGCGGCCGTGCTCCTCCTCGCGCTGCTCGCCTGCAAACCGAAAGAGACGCCCTGGGGCGGCGAGCTCTCCGACGCCCTCGAGCCCGGCGACCCCCATGTGCTGGTGCTGATCGTCGACGGCGTCCGCGTCGACGAGATCACCGGCGACTGGACGTCCGACCTCACCGACACCACGGGCGAGGCCCACGCCGGCCGCGTCTGGAGCGACGTCGTCGCCGACGGCACGGTCGTGCGCTCGATCCACAACGCCGTGCTGACGTCGACGGCGCCCGGGCACGCCACGCTCACGACGGGGCGCGCCGAGCCCATCTTCACGGTGGCGATCACCGACGGCGACCCCGGCCTCTACTACCCGCAGCTCCCCACCGTCTTCGACGAGGCCCGCGCCCAGATGGGCTGGGAGCGGGAGGACACGGTCCTCTTCGCCAACTCGGTGGTGATGCCGAGCGCGGTCGCGACGATCCACCCGGGGTACGAGGAGCTCGGCGGCACCTGGGCCATGCTCGCCGACGCCAACGGCTCGGTCGTCGAGGACGACACGCGGCTCGTGAACGAGCTCGAGGTCCTGCTCGCGAACGCGCCGCCCCCGGTCGTGTACGTGAACATCCACGACTCCGATCGCGCCGGCCACGCCGGCGGGGACTACGTCGGGCGCGTGACCGAGGTGGACCGGCTCCTCGCCGACCTGTGGACGTGGATCGACGAGAAGCAGCCGACCTACCGCGACAACCTGCTGGTGATCGTCACGACCGACCACGGGCGCCACCGCCACGACCTCGACGGCGGCTGGAAGAACCACGGCGACGCCTGCGGCGGCTGCCGCGAGCAGCCGCTGATCCTGTTCGGCGAGGGCGTGCGCGCGGGCGTCGAGGACGACGGCCGGTACCTGCTCGCCGACGTGGCGCCCACGGTCGCGGCCCACCTCGGGATCGACCTGCCGTACGCGCAGGGGCTCCCGCTCTCGTCGCTCGCCGACACCGCGAACGTGCCCGGCCGCAGCGGCGAGGTCGCCGTCGCCGTCGCGGGCCAGCACCTCGCGGCGCAGCGCTGGCGCGACGACTTCGACGCCCGCAGCGAAGTGGTCGTGGACGGCGAGGTCGTCTCCACCCCGGGCGTGTTCGCCGCCGAGGCGCCCTCGCTCGCGGAGACGAGCCTCGGCACGGTCGCCTGCTGGCGCGAGTACACGCGCGAGGAGAACGACGACGGCTACTTCCCGTGGACCGCGCGGTGCCTCGCCGACACCGGCGACGGCTGGACGGACATCGGCTTCCCCGACCCCGACGTGGGCCCCTTCTGGCGCGCGCGGATCGCTGAGCGCGACGGCCGCGTCTGGGTCGCGTGGCTGCACACGCCGAAGAACCGCGGCGTGAACGGCGACGACGACGGCGTCTGGGCCGCGTCGTGGACCCCGGACGGGGGGTGGTCCGACCCGTCCGGCACCGACGTCCAGTTCACCACCGTCGACGTCGAGGTCGCGGCGACCGAGGACGGGCTGCTCGCCGCCGCCGGGACGAGCCTCGGCGACCCGCTCGGCCCGTACTCCCGCCGCATCGCGACGTGGGGCTTCTCGACGAGCGGCGCCGCGGAGGGCGAGGGCGAGGTCTTCGACTTCGAGTACACGCTCTCGTCGCCGCGGCGGGTCGAGCGGCCGGCCCTCGCCGCGGACGGCGACCACGTGCGGCTCGCGATGCTCGCCTTCGAGGAGGGGCGCCGCGCGGTCTACTGGGTGGAGAGCACCGACGGTGGCGACACCTGGACCGGCCCCGCGGTGGTCGCCGAGGGCGAGCTGTTCGCGCACGTGTCGCCCCGCTGGGACGGCGACGCGCTCGTGTACGCGGCCCTCGACGACGCCGGCGACGCCGCGTTGTGTCGGGCGGTCCCCGGTGACACATCCGAATGTATCAGTCTCGGGAGCCCGCGGATCGACGGCTTCGACGTGGAGGACGGCGTGGCCACGGCGTCGGTCGACGTCGGGGTGGGCGAGTGGGAGGTGGTGCAGGTGGGGTGGTGAGGGTCAGGCGTCGACCCGCTCCGCCTTCTCGACCCCGGTGAGGTCCGGCTCGAGGTCCCGCGCGCGCAGCATCCGCCGTCGCTCGTGGATCTGCGAGGTGTCGTGGTCGACGAAGGCGCCCTTCACCATGTCGATCGCGACCTCCAGCTGCTTGCGGAAGCCGACCATCACGAGCAGGTAGTAGAGCGCCCACAGGTAGAAGGCGAGCAGGCCGGAGACCGGCACCCCGAAGAGGCTCGCGACGGTGGACCGCTTGCCGAGCCCCACGAAGTAGCCCTTGTCGAGGTAGCGGAGCTCCCGGCCGCCCGTCTGGCCGCGCACCTCGGCGAGCAGGTTGTGCGCGGCGACGCGCCCCATCTGGATGGCGCCCTGGGCCACCTGCGGCGCCGGCTTGCCCTCGGCGTCGGTCATGTCGGCCATGTCGCCGATCGCCCACACCCCCGGCGCCACGCGGCAGGTGGGCTCGACCTTCAGGCGGCCGGCCTTGCCGGTGGGCCACGGCCAGGCGGACTCGACGGCCTGCCCGCGGATGCCGGTCGTCCAGATCAACGTGTGCGCGGGCATCACGGTGCCGTCGTCGGTGGTGACGTGGGTCTCGTCGACGCGCACCACCTTGCGGTTGAGCACGATGTTCACGCCGATCGAGCGGAGGTGCGCCTCGGCGACCTCGCTGTGGCGGGGCTTGAGCCCGGGGAGGAGGCGGTCGGCGGCCTCGACGAGGTGCACCGACACGAGCGACTGCGGGACGTTCGTGTAGAGCCGCCGCATCGTCGTGCGGAACATCTCGAGCAGCTCCGCGCACACCTCCACGCCGGTGATCCCGCCGCCGGCGACCACGAAGGTGAGGAGGCGGCGGCGCACCTCGGGGTCGGTCGCCTGGTCGGCGAGCTCCCACATCTCGACGACGTGGGCGCGCAGCCGGATCGCGTCCATCAGCGTCTTGAAGACGAAGCTGTGCTCTTCCGCGCCGGGGATGCCGAAGAAGTTCGTGGTGCTGCCCGCGGCGAGCACGAGGTGGTCGTAGGGGACCTCGAGGTCGTTGTGGAGCCGGAGCACCTTCCGCTCCGCATCGACGGACCGGAGCTTGTTGCGGAGGAAGCGGATCTTCCGGGGCGCGCAGAAGCTCCGCAGCGGGTACACGATGTGGCGCGTCTCCACGGCGCCCACCGCCACCTCCGGCAAGAGCGGGTTGAACTGGAAGAAGTTCTCCTTGTCGATGAGCGTGAGCTCGATCTCGCCGCGCGCGTTCGCGCGTGAGAGCTCCCGGCAGACCTCCAGCCCGCCGAACCCGCCTCCGACCACGACGACCCGCGGCTTCATGCGATCGACTCCGCGAACGTCCGTATCCGCCGGCCGATCCAGAAGGGCCGCTCGAAGTGAGGACAGTGACCCACCCCCTCCGGCTCCTCGATCACCGTGCCGGGTGGCAGGTGCGCGCGGAAGAATTCGCGCATCGCCGGCAACATCACGCGGTCCGAGCGCCCCCAGAGCAGCAGCGTCGGCGCCCGCAGCGCGGCGACGACCTCGGGCGTGAACAGGTGGTGGGCCCGGATGGCGGCGAACAGCTCGCGCATGGGCGGCGCCGAAAACAGCGCGCGGACGTCGCCGGCGAGCCACCGCGTCCCGAACGGCACGCGGTGGTACAGCCGCTCGAGGAACCGCATCGTGGCGTCGTCGTCCGGCAGGTGGAAGCCGGCGAGGAAGCGCTCCAGCTCCTGCGCGTCGACCGGCGCGCCGCCCGGCGAGACGAGCACGAGGCCCTTGACCTTCTCGGGCCGGATGAGCGCGTACTGGACGACCATCGCGCCGCCGAGGGAATTGCCGACGAGGATGCCGGGCTCGGTCAGCTCGCGGTCGAGCACCTCGGCGAAGCCCGCGAAGACGGTCTCGGGCGACATCGTGGTCGCCGGCGCGGAGTAGCCGTGGCCGGGCAGGTCCGGGGCGAGGACGCGGCGGAAGGCGCCGCGCAGGCGCAAGAGCTGCGGCGCGAACTGGATCGCCTTGCCCGCGCCGATGCCGTGCTGGAGCACGAGCGGCGGAAGCGGGCCTCGCCCCCTCGCGTCGAAGAAGTGGAGCGGCCCGCCCTCGCGCCACTCCAGCGTGCGGCTCTCGACCCCGCGGAGGCGCAGGTAGAAGCGCCCGAAGGCCTCGATCGCGGGGAGGAGCCCCATCACACCGCGCAGGAGCGGTTCGCCGCGAGCATCTCGTCGACGCCGTCGGGCCTGGGCGCGCCGCCCCGCTCCGCCTCGGCGATGAAGGCCGCGGCGTCGGCGAAGCGGAGGGCCGGGTTGCGCGCGATCTGGTCGCCGACGGTGCTGATCTGGCCGCCGCCGTAGTCGTGGGCCGGGTGCACGCGGGTGTGCAGCGGCAGCTCCTTGAGGCGCTGCAGCGATCGCCAGGCGTTGCCGGCGTGCCCGCCGGGGAGGTCGACGCGGCCGGCCCCGCCGTTGAGCAGGATGTCGCCGGTGAAGACGTGGTCGCCCACGCGCAGGCAGATGCTGTCCTCGGTGTGGCCCGGGGTCTCGATGACCTCGATGGGCACGTCGCCGAGCTTCCACGCCTCGCCCTCGGCGACGTGGCGGTCGACGCAGGGCGCCGTCGCGTGGCCGGACATGATCATCGTGGCGCCGGTCAGCTCCTTGACCGCGCGGCTGCCGGACAGGTGGTCGGCGTGGGTGTGCGTCTCGACCGTGTGCCGCAGCGTGAGCGAGAGCTGACGCAGGCGGTCGAGGTAGGCGGGGACGTGCTGGCGGACGGGATCGACCAGCATCGCCTCGCCGCTCTTGCGGTCGGCGACGAGCCAGGTGAGGCACTCGGCGTCCTGCCCGTTGAGCTGCTCGATGAGGAGCCGGTCGTCGACGAGCGCGGCGGGGATCTCCGGGGCGCCCGGCGGCGTGCCCTCCATCCAGCGGTCGGCGCAGCGCCCGCCCCAGTCGGCGGACATCGCCCCCTTCTTCACGCGGTACCGGCCGATCCACTTGCGATCGCGGATGCGCTTCGTCATCTCCACGAGCCAGTCGACCTCGGCCTCGGTGTTGTAGAGGCCGAGCGACGCGCGGATGGCGCCGGGGACCTGCTCGCCCTCGGCCGTCCACCCGCCCTGGCTGCGCAGGAGCTTGTCGGCGTGCACGTGGGCGCAGAAGCGGCCGTTGCGCACGGCGATCGCCCCCTCCTCGCCGAAGACCGCCGCGCCGAGCATGTCGCTGACGCCGGCCACGTTGAACGGCACGATGCCGACGCGCTCCTCGATGGCGGGCGGCCCGTAGAGCGTGACGCCACCGAGCGCCTGCATGCCGTCCCACGCGCGGCGCAACAACGCCAGCTCGTGGTCGCGGACGCGCTTCATGCCGACGCTGCCGAGGAACCGGAGCGCGCTCGCCATCGCGATGACGCCGGGGATGTTGGGCGTGCCGCCCTGGTGGCGGTCCGGCGCGCGGAGGTACTCCACGCCGGTGGCCGTGACGTTGGCCGCGGTGCCGCCGCCGGGGATGTAGGCGGGCGCCTCGTCCATCACGCTGCGCGGGCCGAACAGGAAGCCGCCGCCGAAGGGGGCGTAGGCCTTGTGGCCGGCGGCGGCGAAGAAGTCGATGTGACCGGGGTCGTCGACCGGCAAGACGTCGACCGGCGCGTGGGCGAGGAGCTGGGCGCCGTCGACGCAGATGAGCGCGCCGGCCTCGTGGGCCATGCGGGCGAGCAGGTGGATGTCCGGCATCCAGCCCGTGACGTTGGCCGCGCCGGTGACGGCGACGAGCTTGACGTCGTTGGACCGCAGCTTGCGCTGGAAGTCGTCGTAGTCGAGGCGGCCCTCGGGCGTGATGCCCACGCGCACGACCGCGTTGCGACGGCGGTAGGGGAGGTCGTTGCTGTGGTGCTCGAGGTCGGTGACGAGCACCTTGCCGGGCCGCCCGCTCACGAGGTGGGCCACGAGGTCGAGCGCGCCGGTCGTGTTGTTGGTGAAGACGACGCAGCCGTCGTCGAGGTTGCCGCCGATGAACTCGGCGCAGACGCGGTAGGCGTCCTCGAAGCGCATCGTGCTCTGGCGGGCGAGGGCGTAGCTGCCGCGGTGGACGTTCGCGTACTCGCGCTCGAGGAACTCCACGTAGGCGCGCAGGACCGTCTCGGGCGGGTGGGTCGACGCCGCGTGGTCCATGTAGACGAGCGGGCGCTCGGCCGCGCCGCCGATCGACAGCCGGCGGGAGGCGATCGCGAAGTCGCCGCGGATGCTGGTCCAGCTCGAGAAGTCGACGGCGCCCGCCTCCACCGCGTGGGCGCAGGCGGTGGGCGCGCGGCCGCTGGCGATCGGGTAGCCGAGGTGCCGCCAGCGCTCGATGCCGCCCCGCACCACCACGGTGCGGGCGTAGCCGAGCTGCTGCAGGCCGCAGGCGGCGACCGCGCTGCGGTTGCCGGTGTTGCAGTACACGTAGATCGGCGTCGAGGGGTCGGGGATGACGGTGTGGACGTTCTCCTCGAGGAGTCCGCGCGGGAGCACGACCGCGCCGGGGATGAGGCCGCCGGCCACCTCGTCGGGCTCGCGCACGTCCAGGAGCGCGACGGTGCCCCCGCCCTCCAGCGCGGCCCGCAGGGCCTCGCAGTCGATCTCCTCCACGCGCTGTCGCGCCTCGCGACACAGCTCCTGCCAGGTCTTCATGGCATCCCCCTAACCGCGTATGCAGACGTGGTAGAAGCGCGCGTGCAGTACGGGTTCCTCATCGACCACACGCGGTGCATCGGGTGTCATGCCTGCACCGTCGCCTGCAAGTCCGAGAACGCCGTCCCCGTGGGGGACTTCCGCACGTGGGTGAAGTACGTCGAGAAGGGCACGTTCCCCGCGGTCCGGCGCCACTTCGCGGTCCTGCGGTGCAACCACTGCTCCAGCGCGCCGTGTGTGACGATCTGCCCGGTGAACGCGCTCGAGAAGCGCGCCGACGGGATCGTGGACGTCGACAAGGACGCCTGCATCGGCTGCCGCGCGTGCATGCAGGCCTGCCCCTACGACGCGCTCTACCTCAACGACGACACCGGCTCCGTCGAGAAGTGCCACTACTGCGCGCACAAGGTCGAGCGTGGCATGGCCCCGGCGTGTGTCACGGTGTGCCCCGAGGAGGCGATCGTCCACGGCGATCTCCACGACCCCGACTCGAAGATCGCGCGTTTGGTCCGCGAGGGGACCCTCGTCCGCCGCCCCGAGCAGAAGACGGGCCCCAACGTGCACTACCGGGGCGTCGAGCCCATCCTGCTCGAGCCGGGGAAGGCGGTCGAGCCGCCGATGTACCTCTGGAGCGATCGCCAGCGGCACAAGCCCGCGGAGGCGCCGCTCGCCACGGACGCGGCGCGCGTCGTGCTCAACGCGGGCCACCGCGTCGAGTGGGGCGGCGCCGTCGCCGCCTACCTCGTCACGAAGGGGATCGCCGGCGGCGCGGCGATGCTCGCGCCTTTTTCGGGCGTCGCCTACGCCCCGGAGATCGTGGCGCTCGTGTTCACGGCGATCACGACGTTCCTGCTCGTGGAGGACCTGAAGCGCCCGCTGAAGTTCCTCACGCTGCTCACGCGGCCCAACACACGGAGCTGGCTCGTGCGCGGGGCGTGGATCCTCATCGCCTTCTCGGGCACCGTCGCGGCGGCGCTCGCCGGGCAGTGGATGGGGTGGGAGATCGGCTGGTTGCGCTGGGTGAACGCCGTCCTCGGCGTGGCGGTCGCCGGTTACACGGCGTTCCTCTTCCGCCAGTGCGAGGGGCGCGACCTCTGGCAGGGGACCTGGGTCGGGCCCAACCTCGTGGTCCAGGCGCTCGCGCTCGGCGCGGCCGTGCTCGTGCCGTTCGGCGCGCCGCTGCAGGGCGTGCTGGCGGACGCGGCGTTCGTGGTGGTCGGGCTCATGCTGCTCGAGTGGAAGGGCGACCACGCCACGCACAACGCGCGCGAGGGCGCCGCGTTCCTCGGGCGCCTGAAGGTGGGGCCCGTGCCGCTGGTGGCGGCGGCGCTCGTGCTCGTGGCGGCGGGCGCGTTCGTCCCGGCCGCGGCCATCGCCGGGATCGCCGCCTGGGAGTGGGCGTTCGTGCGGGCGGGGCAGCTGCCGGCGTTGTCCTAGGGCTTGCGGGCGACCACGCTCACGCTCGCCTGGGCGACGGGCTTCACCACGATCTCGTCGATGTTGACGTGGGCCGGCCGCGACACGGCCCAGGCCACGCAGTCGGCGATGTCCTCGGCAACGAGGGGATCGATGCCGGCGTAGGGCTTCTTCGCCTTCTCCGCGTCGCCGTCGAACCGGACGAGGCTGAACTCGGTCTCCACGAGGCCGGGGTTGACCTCGGTGACACGGATGGGCTTGCCCACGAGCTCGAGGCGCAGCGTCTGGGTGATCGCGCGGACGGCGTGCTTCGACGCGGTGTAGCCGCCGCCGCCCGCGTACACCTGGAAGCCGGCGATGCTGCCGATGTTCACGACGTGGGCGCGAGGCGCGCGCTCGAGCGCGGGGAGGAGCGCCTTCGTGACGCGGTAGAGCCCCATCACGTTGGTCTCGAGCATCTCGCGCCAGTGCGACTCGTCGGAGCGCGCGATCGGATCGAGGCCGCGGGAGAGGCCGGCGTTGTTCACGAGCACGGCGGCGACGGGCACCTCCGCGGCGAACGCGGCCACGGAGGCCGCGTCGGTGACGTCGAGCGGGAGCGCGCGGGCGCCGAGCGGGCCGGCGACCTCCGCGAGCCGATCGAGGCGGCGGGCGCCGAGCACGAGGTCGTAGCCGAGGGCGTGCAGCGCGCGCGCGGTGGCGGCGCCGATGCCGGTGGAGGCGCCGGTGACGACGGCGACGGGGCGAGGCGACATCGGGCCGAGCTAACCCTCTCCCCCGGCGGGGGAGAGGTTCGTCGCACCGACGCTCAGTAGTAGTAGTAGAAGTAGGTCGCCGCCTCGTAGTCGATGCGGGCGCCGTCCTCGGAGACGGTCGCGTCGGCGAACGGGAACCAGTAGGTGCTGCCGCCGTACTCGATGCCGTAGATCAGCATGTTCGTGTACTCGTAGCCGTAGTACTCGTACGACTCGGCGAACCCGTAGAAGCCGGTGAGGCCGTCGAAGTCCGGGAGGCTGAAGTGGTCGCAGCCGGAGCCGGACTCCGTCGCGTCGCTCCACGTCACCTCGAAGGTGAACGCGCAGCCCGTGCAGGCGGTGTCGGCCGCGGAGCCGTTCGTGAGGTAGCTGACGCGGCAGAGCTCGTCGCCCTCGACGCCGTAGGCGACGACGTCCTCGTTGCCGGTCCAGGTGGTGTCGGTGAGGTCGGCCCCGCCCACGTAGAGGCCGGTCGTGTAGGTCCAGCCGGTGTCGACGGTGTCGGTGTCGGTGTCGGTGTCGGTGTCGGTGTCCGTGTCCGTGTCGGAGTCGGCGTCGGTGTCGGTGTCGGTCTCCTCCTTCTCCTCCTCCTCCGAGGAAGGGCAGCCGACGAGCACGAGCGAGAGCAGGAACATGGGGACCTCCGGGTGGCCGCTTGTACCAGAAGCGCGTGGCCCTCGCCAGCGGTTCGTTCGCGATTGCGGCCCGGGTCCGCCGCGGGCACGTTGTCCGCATGACGCTCCTCCTCTTCTTGACCGCGTGCCCCGTGCCCGAGCCGAAGGACACGGGCGAGACCGACACCGACACGGACACCGACGGCGACACGGACACCGACGCCGACACGGACACCGACACGGACACCGACGCCGACGCCGACGCGGACACCGACGCGGACACCGACACCGACACCGACACCGACCTCGTGTTCGTGGTCCGGGACGTGGTGGTGTCGATGACCGATCCGACGGGCCCGCACGTGCTCTCGGCCACCTGCCCCGGCGACGACACGATCGACGTCGAGGACGTGCACTTCGCGGACGGGTGCTGCCCCGAGTGGGCAGAGGTCGCGCTGGAGGTCGACGGCGAGGTCGTCACCGCGACCTACACCCTCGGGCCGGACCCCTGCGACTGCTACACGGGCCTGACGCTCACCTACACGATCGCGAACGTGCCGAGCGGCGACTGGACGGTCCGGCAGGGGGACGCGGAGGCTGGCTGCACGATCCCTTGATACTCGCGTCGGCATGATGACGGTCACGCCGCTCGCCGGCTTCCCCCCGCCCGAGCAGTGGGACGACTGGCTCGAGTACGACGCGCAGGCGTGGCCCCGGAAGGTCGAGCGCCGCTACGTGCTGGTGCCCACCACGTGCTTCAACTGCGAGGCCGCCTGCGGGCTCGTCGCCTACGTCGACCGCGAGACGATGAAGGTGCGGCGCCTCGAGGGCAACCCTCACCACCCTGCGAGCCGCGGACGCAACTGCGCCAAGGGCCCCGCCACGCTCGCGCAGATCGAGGACCCCGAGCGCATCCTGTACCCGCTCAAGCGCGTGGGGCCGCGCGGCTCGGGCAAGTGGGAGCGCGTGAGCTGGGACGAGGCGCTCGACACGCTCGCCGCGCGCATCCGCGACTCGCTCCTGAACGGGCGCAAGACCGACACCGTCTACCACGTGGGGCGCCCGGGCCACGACGGGTACATGGACCGCGTGCTGCAGGCCTGGGGCGTGGACGGGCACAACTCCCACACCAACGTCTGCAGCTCCGCCGCGCGCGTGGGCTACGCGTTGTGGCAGGGCAGCGATCGCCCGTCGCCCGACCACGCGAACGCCAAGTTCATCCTGCTCCTGTCCTCGCACCTCGAGACGGGCCACTACTTCAACCCCCACGCCCAGCGGATCATCGACGGCAAACAGGCGGGCGCGAAGCTCTGCGTCGTCGACGTGCGCCTCTCCAACACGGCGTCGATGGCGGACTGGTGGCTCGCCCCGTACCCGGGCACCGAAGCGTTCCTGCTGCTGGCGATCGCGAGCGTGCTCCTGCAGGAGGACCGCTTCGACCACGCGTTCGTGCGCGAGTGGACCAACTGGCGGGACTTCCCCGGCTGCGACGGCACCTTCGACGACTTCGTCGCGAAGCTGAAGGCGCACTACGCCCGCTACACACCCGAGGCCGCGGAGGCCGAGTGTGGTGTTCCACGTGGAACCATCGAGGCGGTCGCCCGCGCGATCGGCGAGGCGGGGAGCGCCTTCGCGTCGCACGTGTGGCGCAACGCGGCGAGCGGCAACCTCGGCGGCTGGCAGGTGGCGCGGTGCCTCCAATTCGTGTCGGTGCTCGTCGGCGCGGTGGGCGCGAAGGGCGGCACCAACCTCGCCACCAGCGACAAGTTCGTGCCCGCGCCCTTCGCCAAGCCGCCGCCGCAGGACGCCTGGAACGAGCTGGCGTGGCCGCGCGAGTACCCGCTCTCGTACCACGAGCTCTCGTTCCTGCTGCCGCACTTCCTGCTCGACGGCCGCGGCACGATCTCGACCTACTTCACGCGGGTGTACAACCCGGTCTGGACCAACCCGGACGGGTTGTTGTGGGAGAAGGTGCTCCGCGACGAGGCGCTGATCGGGCTCCACGCGGCCCTCACCCCCGTGTGGAGCGAGACCGCGCAGTACGCGGACCTCGTGCTCCCGATGGGGATCGGCGCCGAGCGGCACGACCTGCAGTCGCAGGAGACCCACGCCGCGCGCTGGATCGGGTTCCGCCAGCCGGTCGTGCGGGTCGCGATGGAGCGGCTCGGCAAGCCCGTCGGCGACACGCGCGAGGCCAACCCGGGCGAGGTCTGGGAGGAGGACGAGTTCTGGATCGAGCTGTCGTGGCGCATCGACCCCGACGGCTCGCTCGGCGTGCGCAAGTGGTTCGAGTCGCCGTACCGGCCGGGCGAGAAGGTCACCGTCGACGAGTACTACGGGTGGATCTTCGAGCGCTCGGTGCCGGGCCTGCCCGAGGAGGCGGCGAAACACGGGCTGACGCCCTTGCAGTACATGCGTCGCCACGGCGCCTTCCTCGTCGAGGAGGGCACCTGGGAGGCGCACAGGAAGCGGGTCGACGGCGAGGTCGTCGGCGACGACGTCGTCAAGGACGGCAAACGCGTCGGCATCGTCGCGGAGGGCGAGAAACGCGCCGGCTTCGCCACGCCGTCGCGCCGGCTCGAGCTCTGGTCCACCACGCTCGCGGAGTGGGGCTGGCCCGAGGAGGCGCTCCCCAACTACGTGCGCTCGCACGTGCACCGCGAGGGGATGGGGCCGGGCGAGTTCGCGCTCGTGCCGACGTTCCGCCTCCCGACGCTCATCCACACGCGCTCCGCCAACGCGAAGTGGCTCTACGAGCTCTCGAACACGAACCCGCTCTGGATCCACCCCGAGGACGCCGAGAAGCTCGGCGTGAAGCTCGGCGACCTCGTGCGCGTGTCCACGCGCATCGGGCACTTCGTGAACAAGGCGTGGGTCACGGACGGCATGCGGCCCGGCGTCGTCGCCTGCTCCCACCACCTCGGGCGCTGGCGGCTCTTCGACGACCACGGCACCGACCGGTGGGCCAGCGCGAAGGTCGTCCGCGAGGAGCTCGCCGACGGGCGCGTGCGCTTCCGCCGCGTCGAGGGCATCCGGCCCTTCGCGAGCGCCGATCCCGACAGCAAGCGCGTCTGGTGGACCGACGGCGGCGTGCACCAGAACATGACGTTCCCCGTGCAGCCGGACCCGGTCTCCGGCATGCACTGCTGGCACCAGCGCGTGCGCGTCGAGCGCGCCCGCCCCGGCGACCGCTACGCCGACGTCGAGGTCGACACCTCGAAGTCGATGGAGGTCTTCCGCGAGTGGCTGGCGATGACGCGGCCGCCGACGGGCCCGCTGCGGCGGCCGTTGTGGCTGGCGAGGGCGGTGAGGCCGAGGGACGAGGCGTTCCGCGTCGGGACTCGGTAGCGGTACCCCGCGTTCGCGGCTGGGTGCCGGTCGACGACCGGATCTTCCGCGAAGGGCGTGACGGGCCTCCGCGTCGCCGTCCAATGTGCCACGCTCGCTCCAGGCCCTTCAGATAAGTAGCGCATATGCGAATAGAGCCGAAAGAATGCTGATAAATGCGCTTGTCGGTCCGTGCGTCCCGGTTAAGGGCTCTGAGTGGACCCCAACGTCCAGCTCGTCGAAGCGCTCTTCGCGCACGCGCGTGCCGCCGCGGCGCTCGATCTGCGCGCCGCGCGGTTCGTGGCGTGGTTCAAACGACAGGATCTCCGCCCGCTGGGGTATGCCTCCTACCGGGTGTTCGCGGCCCAGCACGTCGATTGGTGCGACAGTTGGCTGCGCGCGCTGGTCCGCCTCGTGGAGAGCCCGCTCGACAAGGTGAAGGCGGCGGCCTGCCGCCTCGAGATCCCGCTGCGCGACGCGGTCCGCGCGCCGAAGGAGACGTGCGTGGAGGACGAGGACGCCTGGCTCGCGAGCCACGAGCCCGTCCGCTGCGGCCGCGCGCCGAACCCGCAGGTCGACCTCTCGGGCGAGGACCTCGCCACCCTCCACGCCGCGCGCGAGCTCGCGCCCCCCCGCGTCCATCTCGGCTGGTATGCCGACGAGGCCACCGCGGATCGCTACATCCTGCGCGAGTGGCGCCGGGGCGACCCGGCCGCCACGATGCGGGAGGCCCTTGCCCCGCGACAGGCGCCGGCACCCCTGACGCCGATGCCCGAGGACGACCCGGCCACGCCGCTCTTGGGCCTCTGGCGAGAGCCGGAGTCGCTCGCGGACGGGCTCGCCGGGCTCCGCGAGGTGATGGCGTGCCGGCGCACGCGGGTGCTGGACGTGGGGCACCTCTACGGTCGGGTGGTCGCGGAGAAGGCGTGGTCCTACGGCTGGCGCTCCGCGGGAGAGATGGCGCGCTCGCTCGGGCTCGACCTCCGCACGCTCCAGCGCGCGAGGAAGCTGGTGGACGATCTGAAGGAGCTGCCCGACACGCAGGTGGCCGTCGCATGCGGCGAGATCTCGCTCGACGAGGCGCGGAAGATCGCGTCGGTCGCCACGGCGGACAGCGAGGAGGACTGGCTCGGGATCGTGCAGTGGTACACGCCGCCCGACTTCGCGCGGCTGGTGGAGCTCGCGGACCGCGGCGAGCCCGTCCGGCCCCTCGCGCAGCGCGTGATCGACTCGTTCCTCGACGAGTTGACGCTCCGGGACAGGGTCACGTTCTCGGGCATCGAGCGACCGTTGCCGGCACCCCGCCACCAACCCGCGCACCCCGAGCTCCTCCGGGCCGCCGCCTGGTTCCTCGCCCGCGCCCAGCCGGCGCCCCAACGCGGGTGCGGCAAGGTCAAAGATCGGGGCCGGTACCGGTGCCGGAACCCGGAGGATCGCCGTCCCACGCTCCGGGTGCACGCGCATCACGTGGATCCGCGCTCGGAAGGCGGATCGGACGAGGACCGGAACCTCGTCACCGCGTGCATGGCCTGTCACCTGCGGGTCCTCCACGGGGGGGCCATCCGCATCGAGGACCGCGGCGACGTCCGGATCTGGCACTACGCGGGCGGGCGGCGGGTGTTCGAGCGGCTGGACCCGCCGTAGGTCGACCTGCGCTATCGTGTCGCGATGCTGCTCGCCTCGCTCGCCCTCGCCCAGGACGCCTCCACCCCGCCCGCATGGGAGGACCGCTACGACAACGGCATGGGGCTCGCCAAGGCGGGCGTGATCACCGGCGCGGTGGGCGCGGGCGCCGCGACCACGGGGCTCGTGCTGGCGGTCGGGGGCGCCGTCTCCGCGCTGAACGGCTCGGGCAGCGACGGGACGGCGCTGCTCTTCGGCGGCGTGATGATGGCCGTCGGCGGGACCATCGCGATGCAGGTCGGGGCGCCCCTGATGGCGGCGGGCTCGCTGAAGTCGCGCAACGCGCTGCGCGACGGCGGCGTCGACGTGACCGCGACGCCGGGGTGGCTGGCCTGGGGCCTCTGGGGCGGCAACCTCGGGTTCCTCGCCCTCTCCCTCGCGACGGACGACGTGACCGGCGACATCGACCCCCTCTCCCTCGCCGCGAGCGCGTGCCTCGCCGGCTCCTACGTCAGCGGCGGCATCCAGATGGGGAAGGACACGGGCGCGTTCCGGGGTCGCCGCGTGTCGCTGATGGTCGCGCCGATGGCGGTGCGCGAAGGGGCGGGGGCCGGGGTGGCGTTCGCCTTCTAAGGGCAGACGGCGGCGACGGCGTCCGCGCACGGCGCCCACGCGCCCAGCTCGGTGCAGCCGCCGTCGTCGCAGGTGCCGGCGTCGGCGGCGATGGCGCGGGTGGCGAAGGCGCCCTCGCACTCACCGGTCACCTCGGCGACCACCTCCACCTCGGCGCCGACCGGCACGTCGTCGAGGCAGAAGGCGCCGTCGTCGCCGCTGATCGCGAAGGCGAGGGTCTCGCATGCCTCGACGTCCCAGGCGGTGACGGTGACGCCGGCGATCGGCTCGCCCTCGGTCGTCACGACGGTCCCGGAGACGCAGCCCGCGCCGGCCGTGTCGGACTCGGGCCCGGCGGAGTCGGACGCGTCGCTGTAGTCGTCCCCGAGCTCCCACTCGTCGCCGCCGCCGAATTCGCCGGTCTGGAAGCAGCCGAGGAGGAGGAACATCGCGAGCCATCATACGCCGAGGCGGCGTCAGGCGTCGCGCGCGATCCGGAAGCCGAGCGTCTCGCCGCGCCACGCGGGGTACGTCCCCCGGCGGACACAGGCGCGCGCGAGGTGCGACGGCGCGTTCCACGAGCCGCCGCGCATCACCCGGCGCGGCTCGGCCTCGCCCCCCTCGCGGAGGTAGGCGTCCGCGCACCACTCCATCACGTTCCCCGCCATGCCACGCACGCCGTACGGGCTCTCGTCGCCCGGGAACTCGTGGACGCGGGCGGGGAGCGGGCGCCCGGGGCGGCTCTCGCGCGTGTTGGCCCACGTCGCGTCGAAGGGATCGCCCCAGGGGAAGAACCGGCGATCGACGCCGCGCGCGGCCTTCTCCCACTCGAGCTCGGCGGGGAGGCGCCAGGGCTGGCCGGTCTTCTCGCCCAGCCACCGGGCGTAGGCGCACGCGGACGCCCAGTCGACCATCACGACGGGGTAGTCGGGGTCCCAGGCGTCGCCGTCCTTGTCGACCGGGAGCACGAAGCGCCCGGCCTCGTCCCGGCCGTAGATCAGCGCGCCCTCGCGGTCGGCCGACGGGGGGCGCTCCCGCGGCGCGTGCGCGAGCGCCTCGCGTTCCCGCCCGGTCGCGACGAGGTCGTCGAGGAACGCGAGGTACTCGCGGTTGGTGACCGGGAAGCGGCGCAGCACGAAGGGGGCCACGTCGACCTCGTGCGCGTCGAAACCCGTCGGCGCCTCGGGATCGCCGCCCAGCGGCGCGGGCCCGCCGGCCACGAGCAGGTCGTCGGGGCCGAGCTCGCCGGCGCGGGGCAGGCGGACGAGCGGGAGGCGCACGTGCCCGTCGCGGGCCACGAACACCGGCACGGGGAGGGGCTCGCAGCCGGGCGCGGCGAGGCGCAGCAGGTAGCTGCCCATCGGCAGCTCCACGTCGGCGAGCGGGGTGGCGCCGAGCTCGCGGACGAGCTCGGCGACGAGGCGACGGTCACGCTCGACGTAGCGGCAGAGGGTCACGTGCGCGGGGCGATCCGTCGCGAGCGAGAGTCGCCCGCGGCGGGACAACCAGCCGGCGAGCCGCCCGCGGTCGTGCGCGCGGACGAGGGCCTCGAAGCGGGCGGCCTCCTGGTCGAGCCGGGCGGCCTCCGCGCGGTCGTGGCGCGCGCGGTAGAGCCGGGCGAGCCGGTCGTGCGCCTCGGGCAGGTCGGCGACGTGGGTGAGCGCCCCCTGGAGGGCCTGCGTCGCGGCGAGCTCGACGAGGTCGGCCTCCGCCTCGAGCCGACGGGCCTCGTCCTCCAGCCGCCACGCCGCGACCTTGCGCTCGACCGGCTCCCACGGGCGGACGTGCTCCAGCGCCCGCGCCGCCTCCTGGCGCTTCCTAGCCGCCCGCGCACGCAGCGCGTCCGCCGTCGGGAGGGCGCCGTCGGCGTCGGCCACCAGCGCGAGCGCCCGCTCCCGCTTGCGCGCGCCCTCGAGCCACTCCGTCACGGCGGATGCGAGCTCGCCGGCGTCGGCGGGGCGATCGCCCGGGTCGCGGGCCATCGCGCGCCGGCAGAGGTCCACGAGCTCGTCGGGGCCCTCGGGCGGGGGCGGCGGCCCGGCGATCACGGCGGCGAGGACGTCCTCGGCGGTCTCGCCCGCGTAGGGGGCGCGGCCGGCGAGCACCTCGTAGAGGACGGCGCCGAGCGCGTACACGTCGGCGCGCGCGTCGACGGGCTCGCCCCGGGCCTGCTCGGGCGGCATGTAGAGCGGGGTGCCGGCGACGCCCGGCTCCCGGACGACGGCGCGCTGGCGGGCGAGCCCCCAGTCGAGCACGAGGACCTCGCCGAACGCGCCGACCATCACGTTGTCGGGCTTCAGATCCCGGTGGATCACGCCGCGCGCGTGGGCGTGCGCGATGGCCTCGCAGGTACGGCGCCACACGTCGACGAGGCGGTGGAGCGTCCAGCCGTCGGGATCGCCGCGGCGGGCGAGCACCTGACCGAAGGTGTCGCCCCGGACCTCCTTCATCGTGAAGAAGTACCGGCCGTCCGGGAGCTGCCCGGCGTCGTGGACGGGGATGACGCCCGGGTGCTCGAGGCCGGCGGTCATGCGGGCCTCGCCGAGGAACCGCCCGAGCGCGCCGGGGCGCGCGGACAGGTCGGGCCGGAGGATCTTCATGGCGAGGTCGCGCTCGAGCTGGCGGTCCCGCACGCGGCGGACCTCGCAGGTGGCGCCGTGGCCGAGCGGACCGACGTCCTCGTAGCGGGGACCGAGGTCGAGCCCGGCGGGCTCGCCCGGCTCCGCGTCGTCGACGACGAGCGTGCTCGCGGACGAGGCGGGGTCGAGCAGGCGGACGAGCGCGGCCCGGGCGTCGCCGGCGATGCCGAAGCGGCGGCAAAGCTCGTCGAGGTCCTCGCGCATCGCGCGATCCTACCGGACCGCCAGCTCGAGGACCTTCCGCTCGGGGTCGAAGGGCTTGACCCGGTCGAGCCCCATCGCCCGCGCCGCGCCGGCCAGATCGGTGTGGTAGTGCGCGGCGGCCGCCTCGAGCGCGCCGAGCGGCATCATGCCCACGAGCTCGCTGCCCGCCACCGGCGCGATCGCGCGGATGGCCTCGTACACGACGTGGGGCGGGGTGCGCCGCCAGTCGGTCAGGTTCATGCTCACCTGCGCGCACCCGAGCGTGGGCGTGTGCCAGCCGAGCGCCATCACGCCGTGCAGCCCGCCCGCGCTCGCCCGCACCTTGCGCGCGACGGCGCGCGCGAGCTTCAGATCCTCGCTCGCGAGGCAGACGTTGAAGGCGATCAGCACGTCGCGCACCCCGACGGCGACGGCGCCGGCGGTGGGGTGGGGCCGCGGCGGGCCGTAGTCGGGGGGCTGCAGCGCCATCGTCTCGCGCAGGCCCTCGAAGCCGTCGCGGCGCACGGCGAACAGGTCGCGGCTGCCGAGGCCATAGCGGTACGCCGGCACGTGCAGCTCGCGGGCGATGCGCTCGGACAGTGCGCGCGCCATCCGGTGGCAGACCTCGACCTCGCCGCCCATCGGCACGAAGGGGATCACGTCGATGGCGCCCATGCGGACGTGGACGCCGCGGTGCGTGCGCAGGTCGACGCGCTCGACCGCGAGGCGGGCGAGCTGGAAGTTGGCCTCGACGAGGTCGCCGCCCGTCAGGGTGAGCACGACGCGGTGGGCGTCCCACCCGGCGTCGACGTCGAGGACGCGCGCGTGGGCGCCCGCCGCGGACGCGAACGCGTGGAGCAGCGTGGCGTCGCGCCCCTCGGACACGTTGGGGACGGAGGTGATCACGGGTGGGCCCGTGCGTACCCTGTGGGGAAGGGGGTGAAAAGTGCTCGGGCTGACCGTGGGGCTCCTGGCGTGCTCGCTCGAGACGACGCCGGTCGCGACGCCGAAGCGCCCCCGCGTCGCCGTTCCGGACGAGCCCGGAGAGGACGTCCCCGACGCCGCGCCCACGCTGGAGCTGCCCGAGGTCGGGCCCGCCGATCCGCCCGAGGCGCCGCCCCCAGAGGACGCCACGCCGGCCGAGTGGCGCCCGTTCCGCGACGAGGCGCTCGGCGACTTCCTCTACGGCGAGGAGGTCGTCCACGACTTCGAGATCTCCTTGAGCAGCGACGCGGTCGCCGACCTCTCCTGGTCGCCCGAGAGCCCCGTGTGGGGGCGCTTCGAGTGGGGGGACGAGTCCTGGGACGTCGGCGTGCGGCTCAAGGGCTCCACCACGTTCCGCACGCTCGCGCAGAAGGCCGCGTTCAAGATCGACTTCAACGAGTGGGAGCCCGAGGCGCGCTTCCACGGGCTGAAGTCGCTCACGCTGAACAACATGGTGTGCGACCCCACGATGGTCCGCGAGCGCGCCTACTACTGGTACGCCGCGCGGGTGGGCATCCCGGCGCCGCGCCACGCCTACGCGCGCGTGCGGGTGAACGGCGAGCTCTTCGGGCTCTACAGCGTGGTCGAGACGGTCGACGACCAGCTGGTGGAGCGCGTGTGGATCGACGACGACGACGGCGTGTTGCTCGAGGGGACGGGCGCCGACCTCGTCGACGGCGACGACCACTACGAGGTGGAGGAGGTCGGCGAGGGCGACGTCGGGGCGCTGGTCGACGCGCTCGACGAGGCCGACGACGACGACCTGGTCGAGGTCTTCGAGCGCGTGTTCGACGAGGGCGTGCTGCGATACTGGGCGCTCGACCTCGCGAGCGGCAACGACGACGGCTACGCCCGCAACCACCACAACTACTTCCTGTACTACGCCCCGTTCGAGCGCCGCTGGTCGATGATCCCGTGGGGGACCGACCGCAGCTTCGAGGACCACGCCTCCGTCCACGGCGACCCGATGACGGATCCCATCGGCCACCTCGTCCGGCGCTGCCTCTCCGCGGAGGACTGCCGCGACCGGCTCGACGCCACGATCCTCGACATGGCCGAGGGCTGGGAGGCCCGCGGACTGGTGGACTACGTCGCGTCCGTGATCCCGCTCATCGAGGAGGACTGCGAGCGCGACCCGCGCCGGGAGCTCGGGTGCGACCCCGAGAAGTTCCTGCGCTACGTGGAGGATCGGGTGGACGAGGTGAGGTGGGAGATCGAGTAGCTCGCGATCAGGACGGCGAGCGCGAGCCACCAGGCGATCCCGTCCTCCACGAGCTCGAGCAGGCGGGCCTGGGCGGGCTCGTCCGTCGCGGCGAGCATGCCGGCGAGGAACGCCGCCCCCGCGGCGAGCCGCAAGAGCACGAGGGGCGTGGCGCCCGCGCGCAGGTCCGGGACGGCGCCGAAGCGCTCGGCGACCCGCGCGACGAGCAGGCCCGGCGTCAGCACCTTGACCAACGTGGCGATGCCGACGATCCACCACAGGCGCTCGCCCCAGCCACCCGTGGGGAACCACGCCACCGCGAAGTTGAAGTCGAGGCCGTTCGTGCGTAGGCCGGCGGTCAGGCCGAACGTCAGGTAGACCAGCACGGCCGCGACGGCGGGGACGAAGCCGTCTCGGAGCTCCGCGTCGGGCGCCGCCATGCGGGCGATCGCGATCATCATCGCGACGCAGATCGCCACGCCCATCGCGCCCCCCTCGCCCCAGTAGGGGACGGACACCCACGCGAGCGCCACCGGCAGCATCGCGGGGCGAAACCACGCGATCGCCGCGGCGACGGTGAGCGGCGCGAGCGCGTAGCCCTCGACCGGGACGAGCCCGCTCGCGCCCACCGCGGCGAGCACGCCGGCCCCCACGCGCCGGCGCGGCGTGCCCTCCTCCCAGGCCGCGGCGATAGCCGCCCACGCAGGGACGGAAGCCAGCGGCCACAGGTCCTCGAGCGTGCGGTAGCTCGCGAGCACGAAGTTCTTCGGGTTGACGTCCGCGATCGCCCACGCCCCGACGGACGTGGCGAACAGGAGCGCGGCGGCGCTGCCCTTCCCGGCCGTACGGGCGCGAACGGGCACCGCGAAGAGGACCGTGGCCACGACCAGGAGCCCCGGCAGGCTCTGGAACAGGCCGTAGTTGTAGAGGGTGCCGGGCAGGAGCAGGAACGGCAGCGCGAGCGCGCCGGCCGCGAGCGCGCGGGAGCGTCCGAGGCGGAGGCCCGCGAACGCGAGCAGCGCGACCGCGAGGAGCAGCGACTCCTCGAAGTACTTGGAGCGCTTGCTGTAGTGGACCAGCGGGATCCAGCTCGGGTACATCGCGCCGGAGGCCGCCGCCAGCAGGACCCCGGCCGTCCCGAGGAGTCGGTGCGCCACGGGCAGCGCCGCGACGGCGAGGGCGCCGAGCAGGCCCGCGATCCCGACGCCCCAGACGGGGAGGCCGGCCGGTCGTCGCGGGGCGCCCCGGTAAGTCCGGGCCTCGGCGTCCGCGCGGAGCGCGGAGCCCTCCGGGAGCCGGCGCGCGAGGTCGAGCCCCTCGTACTGCGGAGGCGGGAGGATGCCGAGCCAGGCGCCGAGCAGGTAGCGGTAGGTGGTGATCGGCACGCGGTCGGGGAAGGGCGCGGGGTCGAAGAGCCCGGGCTGCGCGATCAGGACGGTGGGGACGTCGAGCCCGAGGATGTGGCGCCCGCTGCGAGTGTGTCCGTGGTCGCCGATGACGACGGTCCGATACTCGGGTGGCAGGCTCGGGAGGACCTCCGCGGACTCCCGCTCGAGCGTCGCGAGGGCCTCGTTGTAGCGACGTGAGCCGACCTTGTGTTTGTGTAGCGTTTCGTCGAAGTCGACGTGGTGGTAGAGCACGAGGTCGTAGCCGCGGGCGAGGAAGCGCGCGAGGGCCTCCCGGCGTTGCTTGCCGCGGTAGTCCTCGGTCATCCACCGCGAGAAGGCGGCGAGCTCGCCGTGGTGGACGACGCCGATCGTGCGGCCGGTCGCCGCCACGTCTGCGAGCAGATTGCTCTCGGCGCGACCGCCACCGCTGACGAGGTTCTCCCACGCGCCGAGGAGGCCCGCGCTCTCGGTTCCCGTCAGCGCCTCGCGCATGCAGGGGACCGTGAGCCGGTCGTAGCAGGGCTCGACCTCCGCGTAGAGCCCCTGCTCCTTCAGCGCGGCCAACGTTGGGAGCGTGGCCGGCACGACGTTCTTCGGGCGCAGGCCGTCCACGAAGTACACGAAGAGCTTCACGGGCTCGATCGGCGTGGACACGACGCCGGGCGCCTGCTCCGGCCGGTCCGGCGCGAGGTGCACGTGGACCGCGGCGTAGAACCCGAGGAGCAGCGCCGCGGCGAGGGCCAGGACGGCCGCGGGTGACCCGCGCGGGGGGGTCGACGGGGAGGGGCGCTCCGCGGGGTCGGAGCGCGTCGCGGGGGCCGCCGGCATGGTAGGGAGGGGCTCCTAATCGTTGTCGGAGGACTCCGCGGCGTGTCTGCCCCTCACGAACCCCTCCGGGCGCGAATTCTGCGCGCGGCGCGCGTGGGCGCGCTCCTCGGTCTGTTCGAGGGGCTCGCCGTCGCGCGCTGGGACGTCTGGATGGACGACCTCCGGCCTGCTCGGCTCGCGTTGGGCGGCGCATGGGCGCTCGCGACGGTCGCGCTCGAGGCGGGGGTGTGGGCGCTCCTCGGGGCGGCCACCCGCGGGTCCGTGGGCCTCGCCGCCGTCCTCTGGCTCGGCGCGACCACGGCGGCGCGCTGGAGCGTCGGCGATCGCTTCGAGTGGGAGGGCCTCGCCGTCGCCCCCCTCGCCCTCGCGCTGGCGTTCGTGTATCGCCCGCGGCTCGCCGGCGTGCTCGCCGTCGCGCTGGCGATCCCCACGTTGTGGGGGCGCGTGCCGAACTACACGGCGACGGTCTCCGAGCGCCTCGAATTCCTCGCCCCCCTCGCGGTCGTCGTGGCCATCGCCGGGGTGGTGCGCTCGCGTCGCGCGGGGAGCGTCGCGCTCGCCGCCGCGCTCGCCGCCGCGCTGGTCCGGATCGGGGCCCCGCGGCTCGCCGAGGCCGGGGCGGCCCCGAGGAAGAACGTCCTGTTCGTGCTCGTGGACACGCTGCGCCAGGACCACGTGGGGCCTTGGGGCCAGCGGCCGCTCGACGCGACGGTCTCGCGCCTCGCCGCGGAGGGCGTTGCCTTCGACGACGCCGTCACGGTCATCCCGAAGACCACCCAGTCGGTCGCGGCGATGCAGACGGGGAAGTACCCCGTGCACAACGGCGTCCGCATCCTGAAGGACCGGCTCTCGAAGAAGAACCGGACGCTCGCCGAGGTGTTGCGGAAGGGCGGTTGGCGGACGGGCGCCTTCGTCCACAACGGGTGGATCATGCGCGGCCGCGGGTTCGAGCAGGGCTACGGCCAGTTCTGGTCGTGGTTCGAGATCGAGCGCCCCTGGGGACCGTTGCGCTACTCCGGCGCCGTCACCACGCTCGACGCCGCGACCACGCGGCGGATCCAGCCTTTCGACGGCAACGTCGACGCGCGCGTCGTCACCGATCGCGCGATCGAGTGGCTCGCCGACGGCGACGCGCCCTTCTTCGCGTACGTGCACTACTTCGATCCGCACTGGCCGTACGCGCCGCCGGGCGTCGATGCGCGTTGCGTCGTGAACGACATCAAGAGTACTGAGTTCACGCGTGGCGAGATGATGTTCCAGAACACGCTCCCCGAGTCCGAGAACGCGCGGGCGCGGGAGCTCTACGCGGGCGAGGTCGCGTACACGGAGCGTCAGGTCGGGCGCCTGCTCGACTGGCTGGACGCGTCGGGCCACGCGGACGACACGCTCGTGGTCTTCACCGCGGACCACGGCCACCACCTCGGCGACCACGGCTACTACTACCACCACGGCGAGTTCCTCTACGAGCCGGGCATGCGCATCCCGCTCGTGATGCGACTCCCGGGCGTACTCGAGGCGGGGCGCCGCGTGAGCCCCCAGGTCCGCTCGATCGACGTGATGCCGACGGTGCTGGGCATCCTCGGGGTCGACGCCCCGGCGGGCATGGACGGCGTGGACGCGCTGAAGGAGGCGCCCCCGCAGCTCGCGTTCCTCGAGACCGACATCTCCTACTTCAAGGAGAACAAGCGCCGGTACGTGAAGGGCACGAAGGGCAAGGTGCGTGGTGTCCGGACCGACCGATGGAAGCTCGTGTACACGCCGCGCGAGAGCGCGCCGATCGTCGAGCTCTACGACCTCGCCGCCGACCGCGAGGAGGCCCACGACCTCGTCGCGGCGGGCACGGCGCCGCCCGACGTGCTCGCCGGGCTGCTCGCCGCGCTGGGCGACCACCTCCCGGAGAAGGAGCGCAAGGGCCTCGAGGACATCGGCAACCGCTTCGACGTGTTGCCCGTCGCCGGCGCCACGCCCGTGGCCACGCCCGTGGGCACCGACGCCGATCCGATGAACACGAGCGATCTGCAGATGTTGCGAGCGCTGGGCTACGTCGAGTAGCCCTCAGATCACCAACCGCTCGCCCCGCACGAACCGCCGCCCGATCCGGAACGGCGCGAGCGGCACGTCGAAGCCCAGCACCGGGACCGTCTCCACGTCCCTCCCCGCCTCGGCGAGCGCGGCGGCGACGTGCGCGGTGAACGGGCCGAACATCGCCCCGTGCCCCGAGAAGCCGACGAGGCGGATCAGGTTCGGCACCGCGGGGTCGAAGCCGAGGAACGGGTTGTGGTCGGGCGTGACCGCGTAGTAGCCCGAGGTGGTCGCGGTCAGGCCGGCGAACTCGCCCAGCGGCGGGAGCACCTCGGCGAGCGCCGCCCACGTCTCGTAGCCGGCCGTGTCCGGGCCGCCGCGGTGGAAGAAGCGCGGCTCGACGCGGTCCTGGTCCTCGTAGCCGAAGGTGGGCTCGGGCTCGGCGGCGTGCGCCCACCCCATCAGCAGCGACGCCTCGTTCTCCGGCCGGCAGTACGCGCCCGACGGAGCGATGACGAGCGGCATGGCGGCGAGCTGCTCGCCCGTGAGCGAGCCCGCCCGCTCGAGCATCCACAGGTAGCGCTTGAGCGGGGAGATAGGCAGCGGCGTGGCGCCGAGCACCTCGGCGAGCCGCGGCGACCACGCGTTCGTGGCGTCGACGAAGAGGTCGCCGGCGAAGCGCCCCTTCGGGGTGAGGACGGCGTCGATCCGGCCCTCGACACCCTCGACCGGCGCGTTCTGCACGATCTCGGCGCCCCGGGCGCGGGCGGCGGCGATCGCCTCGTTGTAGACGGTCTCGGGCCGGAGGAAGCCGTCGGTGGGGCAGTACGTGCCGCCGAGGACCACGTGCCGGTCGACCCACGGGAAGCGCGCCACCAGCGCCTCCGTGGCGAGCGCCTCGACCTCGGTGAGCCCGAGCGAGCGCTGCATGTCGACGCGGGCGCGCGCGGCGTCCCAGTCCTCCTGCATCGCGTAGAGGAACAGGTACCCGTTCTGCACGATGGGGACGCTCTCCCCGCCGACCTCCTCGCGGAACCGGCGGTAGAAGTCGACGCTGTAGCGCATCCCCAGCACGGTCTCGGGCGTGGAGAACTGCTGGCGGATGCCGGCGGCCGTGCGGCTGGACGACCCGGCGCCGACGTGGCGCGCCTCGAGCACGGTCACGCGCCAGCCCGCGCGGGCGAGCCGCGCCGCCACGAGGGACCCGGTGATGCCCGCCCCGATGACGACCGCGTGCCGCGCCATGCGCCGTGCTAACCCGCGCGAGGTAGGCTCCGTCCACGATGCCCACCCTCCGCCAGTACGCCCTCCTGTGCGCCCTCTGGGCGCTCCTGGCGTGGCTCACGACGGCGGTGTGGGGGGTGATCGCCCAGAACCACGGCTTCGCCGACGCGTTGCGCCAGTACTACGCCATCCGCGCCCCGGTGGTGGGGGCGGTCGCGGGCGCGTTGTGGGCCCCCGTGCTCTGCGCGGGCATGCTGCCCGGGCGCGCGAGCGCGCTCGCCGGACGCGCGGCGGGCCTCGCCGTCGAGAGCCCGACGCGGTGGCTCTTCCGCGGCGTGCAGGGCGCGGTCGTGGGACAGCTGGTCGGGGCGACGGCGACGCTCCTGCTCCTCGTGATCTGGCCCAACGACATGCAGAACACGAGAATGGACGCTTTCAAGTGGGCGAAGGTGTTCTGGGGCCTCTACTGGTACATCTTCGTCCCGGCGGGAGCGCTCGCCGGGGTGCTTAGCGTGTGGGTCGCGGTGCGCTTCGGGCGACCGCGGCGCGCCCCGGAGACCTGATGCTCAGCTTCCGCCGCCTGCCCGCCGTCCGGCGTGTCCCCGTCGTCCTCTGCGTGCTCGACGGGGTCGGCTGGGGGCGCCGCGACGACACCGACGCCGTCTACGTCGCCGACACCCCGAACCTCGATCGCCTCCTCGCCACCGAGCCGCACTGCCTCCTGCGCGCCCACGGCCGCGCGGTGGGGCTCCCGTCGGACGCGGACATGGGCAACTCCGAGGTCGGCCACAACGCGATGGGCGCCGGCCGCGTGGTCGACCAGGGCGCGAAGCTCGTGGACGAGGCCATCGAGAGCGGCAAGCTCTTCGAGAGCGAGGTGTGGAAGCGCGTCGCGGCGCGCCGGACCGTCCACTTCGTCGGCCTCGTCAGCGACGGCAACGTGCACAGCCACGTGAAGCACCTGCGCGCGCTGATCGCCGCCACCCGGCCCGACCAGCGCGTGCGCGTGCACGTCCTCACCGACGGACGCGACGTGTCCGAGCGCAGCGCGCTCCAGTGGGTCGTGCCGCTCGAGGGCGAGCTCGCCCAGCTCCCCGACGCGTGCATCGCGTCGGGCGGCGGACGCATGCGCATCACGATGGACCGCTACGAGGCGGACTGGCCGATGGTGAAGCGCGGCTGGGACTGCCACGTGCACGGCATCGGGCGCCGCTTCGCGTCGGCGAGCGACGCGATCCGGACGATGTACGCCGAGGACCCGAAGGTGAACGACCAGTGGCTCGACGCCTTCGTGGTCGTCGGCACCGACGGCGAGCCGGTCGGCCGCGTCGGCGAGGGCGACGCGGTCGTCCTCTTCAACTTCCGCGGCGACCGCGCGATCGAGATCTCGCGCGCCTTCGAGGAGGAGACGTTCCCGTACTTCGAGCGCGGGCACCGCCCCGAGGTGCTCTTCGCCGGGATGATGCAGTACGACGGCGACCTGAAGGTGCCGAAGCACTTCCTCGTCGCGCCGCCGGCCATCGACCGCACCGTCGGCGAGTACCTCGCCGCGGCGGGCACCCGCACGTACGCCATCTCCGAGACGCAGAAGTTCGGGCACGTCACCTACTTCTTCAACGGCAACCGGTCGGGCCTCATCGAGCCGAAGCTCGAGCGCTACGAGGAGGTGCCGTCCGACCGGGTGCCCTTCGACGAGAAGCCCGAGATGCAGTGCCGGGCCATCGTCGGGCGCGCGATCGACGCGTTGCCCCACTACGACCACGTCCGGCTCAACCTCGCCAACGGCGACATGGTCGGCCACACCGGCAACTTCGACGCGACGGTGAAGGCGATGGAGGCCGTCGACGCCTGTCTCGGCGCCCTCGAGCAGGCCGTCCGCGAGGCCGGCGGCGTGCTGCTCGTCACCGCCGACCACGGCAACGCGGACGAGATGTACGAGCTCGACAAGAGCGGCCGGCCGATCGTCGTCGACGGCGTGCGAAAGCCGCGCACGAGCCACTCGCTCAACCCGGTGCCGTTCGTCCTCGTCGACGCGTCGGGCCAGTGGACGCTCACGCCGCCCGCCGACGCCGGGATCGCCAGCGTGGGCGCGACGGTGCTCAACTGCTGCGGGCTCGAGACGCCCCCCGACTACGACCCCTCGCTGGTGAGCCCCCGATGATCGATCTGCGCTCCGACACCGTCACGAAGCCCACGCCCGCGATGCGCGCCGCGATGGCGGCCGCCGAGGTGGGCGACGACGTCTTCGGCGAGGACCCGACCGTCAACGCGCTCGAGCGGCGCGTGGCGGCGATGTTCGGCAAGGAGGCGGGCCTCTTCGTCCCGAGCGGCACGCAGGCGAACCAGATCGCGATCCGCTGCCTCACCGAGCCCGGCGACGAGGTCATCCTCGAGGCCACCGCGCACCCGTACCTCTACGAGGCCGGCGGCGCCGGGGTGATCAGCGGCGTGACGCTCAAGCCGATCCCGGGCGAGCGCGGGGTGCTCGACCCCGACGTCGTCCGCGCCGCGGTCCGGCCGCCGAACGTGCACCACGCGCCCGCGCGGCTGCTCTCGGTCGAGAACACCGCCAACCGCGGGGGCGGGACGGTCGTGTCGCTGGAGCGGGTGCGCGCGCTCTGCGACGTCGCGCGGGCGGCGGGGCTGCGGACGCACCTCGACGGCGCGCGCGTCTGGAACGCGCACGTCGCGTCGGGGGTGTCGCTCGCGGACTACGCGGCGCCCTTCGACGTCGTGAACGTGTGTTTCTCGAAGGGGCTCGGCGCCCCGGTGGGCTCGATGGTGCTCCTGCCCGCGGCGATGCTCGAGAAGGCCCGGCGGGTGCGCAAGATGCTCGGCGGCGGCATGCGCCAGGCCGGCGTGCTCGCCGCCGCGTGCCACCACGCGCTCGACCACCACCTCGCGCGCCTCGCCGACGACCACGCGCGGGCGCGGCGGCTGTGGGAGGGCCTCTCCCCCTTCGTGCGGGCCGACCGCCCCGAGACGAACATGGTCTACGTGACCGTGCCGGACGCGCCGGCGGTGGCCGCTCGCCTCGCGGCGCGGGTGCGCTGCATCGCGTTGTCCCACGACCAGATCCGCCTGGTGACGCACCTCGAGATCGACGACGCGGCGGTGGAGGGGGCGATCGGGGCGTTTCGGGACGTGCTGGGGCGCTGACGGCGCCGGCTCGGCGGCGCGCGGGGCCGACGACGTGCGCGTGGGGCGTCGTGAGGGCGCGCGAACGAACCGTACGCGGGAGCATGCCCGGGATCCCGGAGCGTACGGTTCGAGCTCAGGCGCGGGGGCGAACCCTACGAGGGAGGATGGCGAGGGTCCGTCGGCGTACGGTTCGAATTCGGGCGCGGGGACGAACCGTACCCGGGGGGATGATGGGGGTCCGTCGGCCTACGGTTCGAATCCGGGCGTGGGGGCGCGTGGGGCGAGCGCGGGGTCGAGTTGTCGCGCGGGCGACGCCTCGTCGAGCCGAACGAGCTGGAGGTTCAGCAGCGCCACGCACTCGGGCGGCGCGTCCTCCGCGACGAGGGCGCGCACGGCCTGGAAGTAGCCGTCGTGCAGCTCCTGGAGGCGACGGTACTGGTCGTGCGAGACGGACACGAGGTTGTAGGCGAAGCGCCCGTCCGCGCCGGCGTCGAGGCGGTCGAGGCCGACGCGGGCCCAGAAGCCCTTGAGCTTGCGCGCGGTCTCGGGGCTCCGGCGGGTGTCGAGGGCCTCCATCGCGACGGGGCGCCACGTGCCGCGCCTGCGCGCCACCAGGCCCGCGCGGTGCAGCGCGTAGAGGCAGCGCTCGACCTCGGCGGGGTCGAGGCGGAGCCGCGAGGCGACGGTGGCGGGGCGCGCGGGCTCCACCTCGAGGAGCCGCAGGACCGCCATCGCCCACGGGGCCTCGATCGCCAGCGTGCGCTGGGCCTCGCGGCGGGCCCATGCGTCGCGGACGGAGGGGAGGCGCGCGGGGTCCGCGAGCGCGGCGAGCAGGTCGAGGAGCCGCAGCGACGTGGCCTCGACCATGCGCAGGAAGTCGGGGAGGCGGGGCTCGGCGGCGCCGGCGAGCCACCGCGCGACCGAGAAGCGGTTGATCCCGGCGCGCGCGGCGATCGCCGAGGTGGGGGTGTCGCCCTGCTGATCGCGGAGGAAGCGCGCGACGAACGCGGGGGCGACGAGGTCCTCTCCGGCGAGCCAGGGCGGTGGCGTTCGGTAGAAGCGCCCGAACGCCGCGGGCAGGTCGACCCCCGCGCGGGCGGCGGCCCGGAGCGTCTCGGAGGCGGACGGCCACCGGCGCCCGGCCTCCCAGGTGTAGACGACGTTCGTGCGGTAGCCGAGGCGTCGGCTGAACGCCGTCTGCGAGCGATTCCCGCGCAGCGCGCGGATGAGGTCCTTCGCGGATTCCTCGACGTCCATGAGGCAGTATAGCACCCTGTGGAGCGCTGGCGCCCTACGCTGTGTGCTGAACCGCAGTAGTCGAGCCCCTGGGCGCGGGGCATGTTGGAGGCATGCTGATCCTCCTTGCGGCGTGCGACGGCGGGCAGTCGGGCGAGAACGGGAAGGGTGACGTCGGGCAGTCGCCGTGCGAGGAGACGTCCTCCGCCCCGCTCTCGGACGTGCCCGAGTCGGAGTGGCCCGAGGGGCTCGCCGAGCTCGTGGAGGTCTACGAGGGGCTCGACGGCGACTGGACGGCGACGTTGCGGTGCCCCGACGCCGACGACGAGGACGCGACGCTGTCGTTCGAGGTCGACCCGGAGCTCACGCTGCGCACGTTCGAGGGCGGCTCCTGCGAGGAGACGTCCCGGGTGTCCGGCGAGACCGGGCACGTGCTCGCGTCGCCGTCGTTCTCGATCGACACGACGCTCGCCACGACGCTCGAAGGGTGGGTGCGGATGGCGGACGAGGGCATCACGATCCTCGTCTGGCCCGACGGGACGTGGAACACCTCGATCGCGTCGCCGTGGGACGACGGCGACGCCGTCTGCGAGCTCCTGAACGTCACGGAGGCCCCATGATCCTCACCCTGCTCGCCTGTGGCCCGGACCTCCCCGAGGGCTGGGAGGACGCCGAGCGCGTCGACGACTTCACGCAAGCGGAGTGCGGCGACACCGGGGAGCTCGCGCTCGCCGCGGAGGCCGCCGGCGACGACGTCGCGCTCGAGGTCACCCACGTGGGCGCGCGGTGCGCGCAGGACCTCGAGGCGTTCTGGCAGCCCGCCGGTGACGCCGCCGCGGAGGTGCTGATCCAGCCCGTCGACATGACCCCCGCGAGCGTCGCGAAGTGCGATTGCGCGTACGACCTCGCGATGGTGGTGCCCACGCCCGCGCCGGTCACGCTGGAGGTGTGGGAGCGGGGGGACGAACACGCGGAGGAGGACCCGCAGCCGTACCTGCTGGGGACCGTGGAGGCCGAGTAGGTACAGACGCCCTGGGTGCAAGGGATCGCGGCGACAGTTGGGGTGAGTGCAAGAATGGGCGGGGCGCGCACGGACGAACGCCGTCAAGTTTGTGGTCCAGACGGTCGGTAGGGCCGAAACCTTGCACTCGCGGCGCCTGTCGGGCGGGTGCATTGCAGTCGAAGGCTCTGTAGCCGCCGAAGCGCGCTCGGAGCCGGCTACTCCACCCTCAACACCGTCATCATCCCGCCCTCCTCGTGCCCGAGGATGTGGCAGTGCACCATCCACTCGCCCGGGTTGTCGGCGAGCATGCGCAGCCGCACGCGCTGGCGGATGCCGACGTTGACGGTGTCCTCGACCTGCCTCGACGCCACGGGCACGCCGTCGACGGAGAGGACCTCGAACGCGTGCCCGTGCACGTGGAAGGGGTGCTCGGTCGCGGAGAGGTTGCGGACCTCGATCACGGCGTCGGTGCCGAGCGCGAGGACGGAGGGCGTGACGTCGGGCCAGGCCTCGCCGTTGATGAGCCAGGCCTCGCCGTGGTCGCCGCCGGAGAACACGTAGACGAGGTCGGTGCGGCCCGGGTCGTCCGCGGGGGGCTCGCCGGCGAAGGGCCAGTCCGCGGGCGACCCGGCGGCCTCGACGCGCAGCACCTTCACGGGCTCGCCGAGCGTGGCGCCGCCCGCGACGCTGTACGGCGACGCCTCCAGCGACACGGTGCGCGTCCACTCGAGCTCCGCGCGGTCGCCCGGGCCGAGCAACACGTGGCCGGATGTGTCGGATGTGTCGAGCAACCCCTGCTCGCCGGCGATCCGCAGCCCGACGCCGGACAGATCGAGGTAGCTCGTGTTCGACGCGTTCAGGAGCCGCGCGCGCACGGGGCCGTCGAACGAGGCGCTCGGCAGGACCACGCCGTTCGCGGTCCAGGTCAGCGTGTCGGGGTCGACGGGGGTGCCGTGGTCGCCCATGCCGTGGTCGTGCTCGTCCTTCGCGGCGTCGCCCTCCTCCTCGTCGAGCTCGCTCCAGGTGTCGAAGGCGACGAGGAGCTCGTCCATCACGGGCTCGCCAGGGTCCTCCACCACGAGGAAGCCGTAGAGCCCGAGGTCGACCTGGCGGTCGACGTCCACGTGCGGGTGGTACCAGAACGTGCCGGCCGTCTCGAGCGGCAGCGTGTACGTGAACGTACCGCCCGGCGGCACGAGGACGCCCACCCCGTCCATGTCGTTGGGCGCGTGCACCCCGTGCCAGTGGACGGTCGTGTCGGCGTCGAGCGCGTTGGTGAAGTCGACGATCAGCGTGTCGCCGGCCTTCGCGCGCAGCGTGGGGCCCGGGTTCTGGTCGTTGTAGGCGTAGCCGTCGATCGCGAGCCCGCCGACCTCGAACGAGCGCGGCGCGGCGGTGAGCTCCACGTGGACGACGTCGTCGGCGGGGTCGAGGTCCTCGGCCTCCGCGGGCGAGCCCCACGCCGCGGCGTCGTGGCCGTGATCGTCGGGGGCGTCGACCCCGCCCCCGCAGGCGAGCAGCGCGATCACCACCACGCCTCCGCCATCACCGACTCGGTCAGCGCCCACCCGCGCGCCCGCGCCAGCCCGGGCGGCCACGCGCGGTGCACCAGCGTGGCGTGCACCTCGGGGGCGTCGCACGAGGCGGCGAAGACGTGCTCGGTCGTCCACGCCGCCTGGGGCAGCAGGCGGTTGTCGCTCGCGACGTCGACCGCGAGGAAGTGGGGGACCATCCGCTCGCCCGCGGCGTCGACGAGCACGCGCGCGAACGCGAACCCCGGCGCGCCGGCCACCATCGCGGCGTCGGCGCCGTCGGTGGGCTGGGCGGGCTCGCCCCGGTAGTACACGTCGGCCGCGGGCAGCTCGGCGTCGAGCGTGACGGTGTCGCCGGCGACGGCCACCACGTTCGCGCTCCCGACGACCTCCTCCACCGGCAGGCCTTTCTCCTCGGCGGAGAAGGTGCCGTCGCCGAAGGCGCCGAAGCCCTCGTAGTCGACCCACTCGCCGGTGCGGCGCACGGCGCGGATCACGTCGCCCACCTCGGCGCCGGGCCAGGTGAGGGGGTCGGTCCCCACGGCCAGCGCCCCGCCGTAGTCCGGGATGGCGGCGCCCCCCGTCGCGGGGAGGGCCTGGCCGTCGCAGGTGGCCTCGACGAAGAGCACGAGCGAGCGCAGGGGCTCGCCCGTGGGGATGGCGTGCCCCGGGCCGACGTTCTTCACGGTCACGCGCGCCGTGAGGGCGCCCGCGTCGACCTCGCCCTCGATCGACACCGCGGCGGCGAGCTCGAGCATGCCGCTCTCGCGCTGGCGCGGGCCCACCCACGAGTGGGCGTGCACCTCGCCGGCGGCGCGCTCCCACCCGGCGGCCACGCCGATGAGCACGTCCTCGAACTCGTTGTGGAGGTCGGCCGCGTTGCCCACGCCCGGCAGCGGCGGCATGTGACAGCTCTGGCAGGGGGCGGCCGGGTCGAACGGGCTCGCCTTCCACTCGCCGTAGGTGGTGTGCACGGGCAGGCGCCCGTCGGGCCAGCGCGCGAGGTCCACCTCGGCGGGCTGCCAGAGCTCGTGACAGCCCCCGCAGATCTCGGGCTCGTGGAACTCGGTGCGCAACACCGATCCCATCGCGGGGTTCAACACGTCGGCGAGCGGGCCGAAGGTGAGGGGCTCCCAGGTGGTCATCGCGTCGGGCTCGGACGGCCGGACGACGTGGAGCCGCCCGGCGACGCCGGCCTCCGCGTCCATGTCGACCGACTCGACGTGGTGACACACGTCGCAGTGCACGCCGGCGTCGTACGCGACGCCGGTGGCGTCGAGGAGATCGCGGCCCCCCAGCGCGCCGTCGATGCCCGGCGCGTGACAGTCCGCGCAGGCGCCCGTGCCGCCGGTGGCCTCGGCGACGCCCGGGGCGACGACGCAGCGCTCGACCGTGGCGCCCGTGCCCGGCTCGCCGGCCTCGCCCCACGTCCCTCCCGCGCTCGCGCACGTGCTCGCGTCCGAGAACGCGACGGCGAGCCCCTGGTAGAGGTCGTGCAGCGCGGGGTTCGACGCGGCGGAGCGGTGGGGCGAGGCGTACCAGCCGCGGTGGATCGTGTAGTGGCAGTGCCCGCACTGGCTCGAGTTCGTGTTCTCCACGTCCTCGGGGCCCGGGTCGGCGAAGACGTAGGCCTCGTTGTCGTTCGGGTCGAAGCGCGCGAGCGGGATGTCCACCACGCCGTCGGGCGGCTCGTCCACCTCGGCGCCGTCGAGGCGCGCGTCGGGGTGGGCGGCGATGACGTAGTGGTCCCCGGCCACGGCGGGGTCGACCTCGACGTCGGCGTAGCCGTCGGCATCGGTCGTCCAGCGGCCGGGCGCGCCGCCCTGCAGCACGAGCGTGTCGGCGACGGGCTCGCCATCGAGTGTGACCCGCACGCGAACCGGGAACGGGGCGGGCGCGGCCGTCTCCGCCGTCTCGTCCGCGTGGGCCGTCTCGTGCGAGGCGTGCTCGCCGGCGCAGGACAACAGGAAGATCACGTGAAATCCTAACCCACACACGAACTGTCACGAATCGGGCGGGCGAGCGGGTCGCCGGTTAGTCGCCCGAAGCTTCGAAGGAGTCGTACATGGCCCGTATCGTCCTCGCTCTCGCCCTCTCCCTCGGCGCGACCGGCGTCGCGCTCGCCTGCGAAGGCAACCCGAACTGCTCCAGCGAGCACTGCAAGATGCCGTCCACCCAGACGGCGCAGGCGCTCCCCGAGGGCACGAAGGTCACGCTCGCGGTCAACGGGATGAAGTGCGGCTCCTGCGCCGACAAGATCAAGACCGCGCTGATGGGCGTCGAGGGCGTCAAGGGCGCGAACGTCGACGCGACCACCGGCAAGGCCGAGATCTCCTACGACGCGAAGAAGACGTCGACGGACAAGCTCGTCGCCGCCGTCGCGGGCACGGGCCACTTCACGGCCACGGTCGCCACGAACTGATTAGGGGGGGGCATGCTCGCGCTCGCCCTCCTGTCCGCCTGCCGCCCCGACTGTCCGGAAGGGCAGTCCTTCACCGCCAGCGGCGAGTGCGCCGACATCCCCAGCGGGAGCGAGTCGATCGACGGCGCGGAGGACCTGCCCGTCTGCGAGCTCCTGTCGCCCGGCACCCGGCTCGACGTGCGCGGGGGCTGCGCCGACGACGTCTGCGCGCGCGACGAGTACACCGAGTTCGTCGAGGCCCTCGGCGAGCCGTACGAGTGCGACGACTGGGACGAGGCGCTCTCGTGCTCGTGGCTCGAGGGCTCGCTCTGGGCGACCTTCGACGACGAGGACTTCGACGAGGTGCCGGACGAGGGCGCCGCCGCGGACATCCTGCACGTCGAGGTGCCCTGGGACGGCGCCGACGAGAGCGGGCTCGGCGTCGGGATCAGCGGCGCCTGCTGGCTCGACGCCTTCGGGTACACCGAGGACGTCGACTACGACGAGGTGGAGGAGGGCGAGCTCCGCATCGACCGGGTGTGGTGGGACACGCTCAGCGCGAGCATCGAGCTCGACGAGCAAGGCAACGTCGAGTCCGTCGGAATGTTCGGCGTCCACTGAGGGGTTGAGGCGCCGTGCTCCCCTTCGTCCCGCCCGCGGTCGCCTGCGAGGAGTCGGTCTACGCCGCCCTCCCCATCCCCCCCGCCGGCGAGGACGGGCGCGGCTACGTCGACGGCGTGTTCACCGAGAAGGGGGTCGCGCTCGTGGGCGCGCGGCTGACGCTGAAGAGCCGCTGGCCCTACGAGGCGTGGCGCAGGGAGCTCCTGCGGCCCGAGCACCACGACGAGTGGCAGCCGAAGGAGTTCGGCAACGAGCTCGCCGAGGCGATCGACCCGCGCCACCTGTATTTGCGCGCGAACGTGGGTTTCCTCTTCGACGCCGTGCAGGTCCGCCGCCAGCTCGTCGCCGAGATCACGCTGGTCGACACGGCCTCGCTGTTCCGCTCCTGCTGGCACAACGTCGATCCCGCGCCCTTTCGCGAGCGCCTCGCGGGCCTCGTCACGGACGCGCCCTGGGAGAAGGCGATCTACGGTGGCTGGGACGTCACGCCCGCGCCGGGCGGAGGCACGACCGTGTCCTACCAGTGGTGGATCGGGAGCGCGGGCCTGCCGGTGGCGGTGCAGCGCTGGGCGATCGGGCGCACGCTCCCCGCGCTGCTCGCCGCCTACGAGGCCCACGTGGGCGACGAGGTCAGTCGCAGGTAGCGAGGCCGCCGTACGTGACGGTGATGGTGTCGCCCTCGACCGGCGCGTAGTCGTCCTCGAAGACGACCGCGTTGGTGGCGCTGTCGTAGGACCAGCCGTTGCGCTGCTCGCGGCCGTTCACCGACACGGCGATGGTGGACTCCACGGGCGTCGCCGACAGCTCGAACGTCGTGAGCGTGATGGACGCGTCGGCGAGGATGCCCACGTGGGCCGACCAGTCGTCGCAGAGCGAGAGGAACTCGCCGCCGGTGTAGTCGGCGGCCTCCTTGTAGCCGGTGCCGGGCTCGGCGCTGTTGTCGCGGCTGGAGCAGCCGCCGGGCACGTCGCCGGCGACGGCGCTGAACTTCACGAGGCCGGCGTCGCCCTTCTTGGTGATGACCTCGTTCACGTAGGTGTCCCACGAGCGCATGCTCTGCTCGGGCTCGTCGCTGACCATGATGATGTGGAGCAGCGCGTCCTCGCGCAGGAAGTTGTCGTTGCACTCGCCCGAGTCGGTCTTGTCGATCGCCGCCGCGGTGACGGTGAGGCCCGCCTCGGTCCAGACGCCGCCGCCGCGCATCACGTAGGTCTCGAACTGACTGACGTAGTTGCTGGTGTCCGAGCGGAGGATGCTGCCGTCGTGGCAGCCGTCGTCGTCGTTGGTCACCATGATGTGCCAGTCGGTCGTGTAGTTGTTGAGCTCGGTGATGAACGCGGAGAACTGGTCGGCGAGCGCGCGCGCGTCGTCGTCCATCGAGCAGGAGTGGTCGACGAAGAACACGATGTCGGAGGGGGGGTCCTCGGGGACCTCGAAGACGTCCTCGTACTCGCCGGCGTACTTGCCCTCGCCGGTCTGGTCGGCCGTGCGGGTGCCCCGGGGCTCGGTGGACTCGACCGTGAGCTCGCCGGTGAACGCGGCCTGGTCGCTCGGGGTGAAGAGGAGCTCGACCGTCTGCGCGTCGCCGGGGCGCAGATCGAACGGGAGGTTCGGGGCGCTGGCGAGCGTGAAGCCGTCGCCCGCCTCGCCGATGGCGGTCACGGTCAGCACGTCGGTGCCGACGTTCGTGAGGGTGACGGTCTCGGGCTTGTCGCAGCCGAGGTAGACCGTGCCGAAATCCAGCGGGTCGGGCGTGATCTCGAGCTCGGGCACGAGCCCCGCGCCGAGCAGCGTGACGGTGAGGCGCTCGTGCTCCTCGTCGTTGCTCGTGACGACGACCTCGGCGTACTCCTCGACGCCGAAGGGGGTGAACATCACCTCGATGTCCTTCGTGGCCCCGGCCGGAAGGTCGAAGTCGAGGTCGTCGGGCGGCGTGACGATGGTGAAGCCGCCCGGATCGCCCGCGAAGGAGATGTCGGAGACCTCGAGGACGGACTCCTCGGCGCCGACGTTCGTGACGGTGAAGGTCTCGACCTTCTCCTCGCCCTCGCCGAGCTCGCCGAAGTCGATCTCGCGCGGGGTGACCTCGATCGCGGGCCCGTCGGCGCCGGCGTAGTCGCCGGCCTTGCCGAGCTGGTTCTCGCTGGCGCAGCCGGCCGCGAGGAGCAACACCACGATCGAACGAGCCATGCGCACTCCCGGGGGGTCCGGGAATGGTACAGCAAGCCGTGTGCCGTCGAAAAGGCCTCGATGCAGGGCTTTTCGGTCGCAGGAGTGGGGCGCGCGCGTCGTCTTGGTCAGCGGTCCGACTCAATTGCCTGCTCCTTCCGGGGTGGAGCGGATTTTTGTTCGGACCGCGGAGGAGATGAAAAAAGAGGTGGAGGCGCGCTATT
>JBMOQZ010000283.1:86606-89660 GCA_049322475.1 Myxococcota bacterium
CTTGTGGGCCCCTGGCGGGGGCCCCCCCCCCCCCACTCCTCGGGGCACGTCAGCCGCAGTCGACCGGCGGGCTGTACCGTACGTCGATGATCGACCCCTCGGAAGGGAGGCTCCCGATCGAGAAGACGATGCTCTGCGACCCCGGATCGTAGGCCCAGCCGGACGGCACGGGCTCGCCGTCCACCGCGATCTCGATCGTGGCGGGGTCGGCGGGCTGCGACAGGCGGATCACGTCGAGGGTCACGCGTACGTCGGCGAGCGCGTCGACGTTGTCCGACCAGGGCGAGCAGATCGACAGGAAGAGGCCGCCGGTGGCCGTCGCCGCCTCGAGGTAGCCCGTTCCCGCCGACGCGCTGTTCCGCGCGGTCTCGCAGCCGTCCGGCAGGTCGCCGGCGACCGCGCTGATCCGCAGCAGGGAGCCGTCCGCGCGGGTGGCGCGCATGCGTGAGACATAGGTGTCCCACGTGCCCGGGGACTGGTCCGGCTCGTCGCTCACCACGATGACGTGCACGAGCGCGTCGTCGCGGCCGAAGCCCTCGTTGCAGGCGCCCGGGCCGGCCTGCTCGAGCGCGAGCGCCGAGACGTAGAGGCCGGCCTCCGTCCAGACGCCGCCGCCGGAGCTCACCGCGCGCTCGAACACCCCCACGAAGTTGTCGGTCTCGGGCGTGAGGATGCCGCTGTTGGTGCACCCGTCGTCGCCGTTGACGACCATGATCCGCCAGTCGGGGCTCGCGAGCGAGAGCCGGTCGATGAAGGCGGCGAAGTTCTCGGAGAGCGCCGAGCGGTCGTCCGAGATCGAGTTGGACTGGTCGACGAAGAACAGGATGTCGGCCGCCCCGGTGGTGGGCACGGCGAATTGGTCCCACACCTCCGGGCGCGCGATCCCCACGCCCGTCTGGCGCGCGGTGCGCTCGCCGGCGCGCTCCGTGCTCTCGACCGCGAGCACGGCCTCGTGGGCGCCCTCGCGGGTGGGCGCGAAGACGACGTCGAGGTCGACGGCCTCGCCGGCGTCGAGCACCAGCGGGAAGGGGGGCCCCTCGAGCGAGAAGCCCTCGCCCGCCTGTGTCACCTGCTCCACCTCGAGGTCGAAGCTCCCAACGTTGGTCAGGGTCACGCGCCCGGTCACCTCGCAGCCGACGTCCCGGGCGCCGAGGTCGAGCGGGTCGGGCTCGATCGCGAGCTCGGGCACGAGGCCCTCGCCGCGCAGCGCGACGGGGAGGTGCGGCACCACGGGGTCGTCCGACTCCACCCACAGCGTTGCGTCGTGGTCCCAGGGCTGGATGGGCGAGAAGGACACGCGCAGGGTCTTCTCCTGCCCGCCGGGCAGGCGGAAGTCGCCCGGGTCCTCGACGAGGGTGTAACTGTCCACGCCCTCGAACCCGAGGTCGGACACCTCCAGCACGGAGTGGTCGGGCCCGACGTTGCGCACGGTCACCTCGCGAGTCTCCACCTGCCCGGCGAGCAGCGCGTCGAACGTGAGCGTGTCGGGGACCACCTCGATCACGGGGGCGACCTCCTCGGACGGAGGCCCCCCCAGCGTCGCGTGCAGCCCGTGGTCGCTGCAGCCCAGCGCGCCCCACGGGGCGGCGAGCAACAGCGACGTCCGGATGCGGCTCATCAATCCTCCCGGGCCGAGCACCCGTTTGGGTGACTCGGTCCCGGGTCTGGATCTAATCCCCGGTTTGGTTCGGCCCTACCCGAGCAGGTGCTTCACCGTGTCACGCTCGGACTCCAGCTCCTTGACGGTGTTCGCGATCTTCTGCTTGGCGAACTCGCCGTGCTCGAGGCCCTCGACGACCTTCCACGAGCCGCCCCCGGACACGACGGGGTAGCTGAAGATCAGCCCTTCCGGCACGCCGTACTGGCCCTGCGAGCACACGGCCATCGAGGTGAAGTCGCCCTTGGCGGTGCCGTGCCAGAGCGCCGCCATGTGGTCGACCGCCGCGCTCGCCGCCGAGGCCGCGCTGGACGCGCCGCGGGCCTCGATGATCGCCTTGCCGCGGGTGGCCACGGTCTTGAGGAAGTCGCCCTGGAGCCACGCCTCCTCCACCACCGCGGTGGCGGGCCGGCCCCCGATCTTCGCGTGGTAGAAGTCCGGGTACATGGTGTCCGAGTGGTTGCCCCAGATGCCCACGTTGGTGACCTCGCCCGCCTTGACGCCGGCCTTCTTCGCGAGCTGGGCCTTGGCCCGGTTCTCGTCGAGGCGGGTCATGGCGTGGAAGCGGTCGCGGGGCACGCCCTTCGCCGCGTGCATGGCGATGAGCGCGTTGGTGTTGCAGGGGTTGCCGACCACGAGCACGCGCACGTCGCTGGCCGCGCGCTCGGCGATCGCCTTGCCCTGACCCACGAAGATGGGGCCGTTCGCGGTGATGAGGTCCGCGCGGTTCATGTCCTTGGTGCGGGGGCGGCTGCCGACGAGGAAGGCCTGGTTGACGCCGTCGAAGGCCCGGTTCGGGTCGTCGGACGTCGTGATCCCGTGCAGGAGCGGGAACGCGCTGTCCTCGAGCTCCATGACCACGCCCTCGAGGGCCTTCATGCCCGTGGGGATCTCGAGGAGCTGCAGCACGATCGGCTGGTCCTTGCCGTAGCAGTCGCCGGAGGCGAGGCGGAAGAGGAGCGCGTAGCCGATGTTGCCCGCGGCGCCGGTGACACAGACACGGATGGGAGCCTTCATGGAGCCTTCCTTTCCCTCGGGGGGGCAGGCTCCTAACCACCGGCCCGTGGCGCGCCCATCGGTCGCGGTACCATCGTCCGTCGTGCTGCTCGCCGCCGCCGGAACGTGGGGCCAGGTCGTCCTCGGGATCGCCGTCCTGGGGACCGTCGTGCAGGTCGCCGTGGGCGCGCTCGTCGGCCTCGGACGCCGGCTACCGGTGAGCGCGGCGCTGCTGGTGCCGATGGCGGCGCTCGGGGTGGGGATCGCGGGCACGCTCGCGTCGTTCGACGACGGCATCGCGGCTGTGCGCGCCGCGAGCGACCCCGCGTGGGTGCCCTGGTTCGCGCTGGACGACCGATCGCGCGCGTTCGCGCCCGCCGGGCTCGGGGGGCTCGCCGCCG
>JBMOQZ010000284.1:0-9964 GCA_049322475.1 Myxococcota bacterium
TGGTCGCCGGCGACCACGACCACCACGCGCTCGCGCCCGAGCAGGCGGAGGTGCTCGCGCAGGTTCGCGATCTGGCGGTCGGTGCGCCCGACGGCCGCGTCGTAGTCGGCGACGGGCTGGTGCGCGTCGTAGAAGTGCACCCACAGCAGCAGGGGGCCGGGCGGCTGCGCGGCGAGCCAGGCGTTCGCGGCGTTCCCGGTCTCCTCGGCGTCGCGTCGCGTCGCGACCCCGGGATCCTCGTAGACGTCGAAGCCCTGGTCGAGGCCGAACGCGTCGTCGAGCACCGCCGCCGACACGAAGGCCGCCGTGCGCCACCCGGCGTCGCGCAGCACCTCCGCGAGGGTGCGGGCGTCCTCGCCGAGGGGCTCGCCGTCGTTGCCGCGGACGCCGTGCCTCGCGGGGTACAGGCCCGTCATCAGCGACGCGTGGGCGGGGACGGTGAGCGGCGCGACCGACATCGCCTCGTCCACGCGCACCCCGCTCGCCGCGAGCGCGTCGATCGCGGGGGTGGCGGGGCCGCCGTAGGCGCCGATCGCGTCGGCGCGCGTGGTGTCGAGCGTGACGATCAGCACGTCGGGAGGCGGCGACGCGCACGCCGTGAGGAGCGCGATCACCAGAGGAAGGACACGCTCACGTCCGGGAAGACCGTCGGGTAGTACAGGTACGGCACGTCCACCTCGGCGAGCACGCCGACGTTCATGCGCACCGGGCTGTTCGGCGGGGAGAACCGCGCGGCGACGCCCCCGATGAGGCCGATGTAGTAGGTGGAGAGGCCGAACCCGGCGGTGGTCTCGACCTTCACGGGGCTCTTCTCGAGCCAGTCCACCGCGACGGCGCTCCAGAAGAGCGGGTAGGGGTAGCCGCCGACCGGCACCACCGTGACGCCGCCGCGGACGCCGAACGAGGACACGGGGCCTTCCTCGCGCTCCCACGACAGGCGCGGCCCGATGCCGAGGCCCACGATCTCGAAGCCGGCCTTGAAGGGGTCGAACTCGTCACGACGCGCGCGCTCCACGCGCGCGATGTCGGCGTAGGCGAAGCGCTGCTCCGTGCCGTCGGCGAGGCGCACGGTGTACGCGCCGTCGCCGGTGTTGCGGACCTCGCCCTCGATGACGCGGCCGTCCTCGAGCACGACGCGGTCGTGCCCGTCCGCGGCGTGGGCCACGCAGCCGGAGACCGCGAGGACGGAGGCGAGGGCGACGCGCGGCGACACGGCCGGGAGCATAGCCTGGGCGATCCCGGCTTGACACCGACGTGCCCTCAGGGGACAGACGAGGCGTGATCCTCGCCGTCATCCCCGCGCGGTACGACAGCACCCGCCTCCCCGGGAAGGCCCTCGCGGAGATCGGCGGCACCCCGATGGTGGTGCGCGTGTGGGAGCGCGTCCGTCGCGCGCGCGGCGTGGGGCGGGTGGTGGTCGCCACCGACGACGAGCGCATCGCCCGCGCCGCCGCGAGCTACGGCGCGGAGGTGGTGATGACCGGCACCTGCGCCTCGGGGACCGACCGGGTCGCCGCCGCCGCGCTCGGGCAGGGGGCGCGCGTCGTCGTGAACGTCCAGGGGGACGAGCCCTTCGTGGAGCCCGACCACGTCGATCTCCTCGCCGACGCCGTCACCGCCGACACGCCCATCGCCACGCTCTCGGCGCCCTTGCTCGGCGACCCCGCCGACCCCGCCCGCGTGAAGGTGGTGTGCGACGCGCGAGGCCGCGCCCTGTACTTCTCGCGGCAGCCGCTGCCGCGCGCGCGGCTGCACCTCGGGCTCTACGCCTTCTCCGCGGAGGCGCTCGCCGGCTGCACGGCGCTCCCGCCCTCGCCGCTCGAGCAGGCGGAGCGCCTCGAGCAGCTCCGGTGGCTGGAGGCGGGCTGGGCGATCCGCGTGGTGCCGGTGGCGAAGGCCACGCTGTCGGTCGACACGCCCGCGGACCTGGAGCGGGCGCGGGCGATGGCTGCGAGGTAGAAGGGAGGGGCTGCGCCAACCGCCGCCAACGGAGGCTCGCGTGAAGACCAAGTTCATCTTCGTCACCGGCGGCGTGCTCTCCTCCCTCGGGAAGGGGCTCTCGGCCGCGGCCATCGGCGCGCTCATGGAGGCGCGCGGGCTGCGGGTGGCGAACGTCAAGATGGACCCCTACCTCAACGTCGATCCCGGCACGATGTCGCCGTACCAGCACGGCGAGGTCTTCGTGACGGAGGACGGCGCGGAGACCGACCTCGATCTGGGCCACTACGAGCGCTTCGTCAGCCGCCCCACCTCCCAGCGCAACAGCTTCACGACGGGCCGCATCTACCGCAACGTGATCGAGCGCGAGCGCCGCGGCGAGTACCTCGGCCGCACCGTGCAGGTGATCCCCCACATCACCGACGAGATCAAGCGCCTCATCCACGAGGCCACGAAGGACGTCGACATCGCCATCGTCGAGGTCGGCGGCACCGTCGGCGACATCGAGTCGCTCCCGTTCCTCGAGGCCATCCGGCAGATGCGCACGGACATGGGCCCGGAGAACGTGCTCTACATCCACGTCACGCTCGTGCCCTACATCAAGGCGGCGGGCGAGCTGAAGACGAAGCCGACGCAGCACTCGGTCAAGGAGCTGCTCTCCATCGGGATCCAGCCGGACGTGCTGCTCTGCCGCTGCGAAAAACCCATCGCGAAGGACCTGCGACAGAAGATCGCCGGCTTCTGCAACGTGGGCATCGACGACGTCATCTCCGCCTCCGACGTCGAGAACATCTACGAGCTCCCGCTCGTGTTCCGCGAGCAGGGGCTCGACGAGCGGCTGCTCAAGCGCATGGGCGCGTGGGCGATGCAGCCTCACCTCGAGAAGTGGGAGGAGTACGTCGCGCGCGCGAAGAACCCGCGGCACACGGTGCGGGTCGCCGTCGTCGGCAAGTACGTCCACCTCACCGACACGTACAAGTCGCTGAACGAGGCGCTCGCCCACGGCGGCAGCGCCAACGAGGCGCGGGTCGAGCTCAAGTACGTCGACAGCGAGGAGATCGACGCGCCACGCGTGGGAAGCCTGCTCGCCGGTTGCGACGCCGTGCTCATCCCCGGCGGCTTCGGCAGCCGCGGGGTGGAGGGCAAGATCCTCGCCATCAAGCACGCGCGCGAGAACAACCTCCCGTTCTTCGGCATCTGCCTCGGGATGCAGTTGTCCGTGGTCGAGGTGCTCCGTCACCTCGGCGGGCTCGCCGACGCCCACAGCTCCGAGTTCGCGCAGCACACCGCCAACCCCGTCGTGCACCTCATGGACGCCCAGCGCAAGGTGGTCGACATGGGCGGCACGATGCGCCTCGGGACGTGGCCGTGCGTGCTCAAGGAGGGCTCGCGCGCGCGGCAGATCTACGGCGCGCCCGAGATCCACGAGCGCCACCGCCACCGCTACGAGGTCAACCCCGCCTACCACGCCCTCCTCGAGAAGTGCGGGATGACCATCTCCGGCACCTCCCCCGACGGCGCGCTGGTCGAGATGATCGAGCTGGCGAGCCACCCGTACTTCGTGGCCTGTCAGTTCCACCCCGAGTTCAAGAGCCGCCCGCTCGCGCCGCACCCGCTCTTCGCCAGCTTCATCCGCGCCGCGGTCGAGCGGCAGCAGCGGCTCGGGAAGCCCTCGCTGTCGGGGCCGGAAGCGATTGCGTAGCCGTTTTCAGTCGTCCGTCGTCAGTCTTCAGTTGCTCGGCGGCTGCGCCGCCGAGGGCGTGGGGGAGATGCCGGCGGCGGCGGTCGCGGAGGGCGTCAGGATCGAGGGGGACGGGTGGGCGGCGAGCACGTCGTCGCTCACGGTGAAGGCCGCGGTCGCGGCGACCGGACCCGTGACCCTCGGTCGTTCGGAGGATGGGAAGCCCCCGCTGGAGATCAGCGCGGCGCGCAGCGACTGGGACCTCCGAAACCGCCGTGCCCGCTTCGAGCAGGACGTGATCGTGGTGCGCGGCGAGGTCGAGATGCGCTGCGAGGGGCTCGAGGTCGCCTACGCGGACGCGGAGACCGTCGATCGCGTCGTCGCCGAGGGGTCGGTGGTGGTGACGCGCGGCGAGCGGTCGGCGACGGCGGCGCGCGCGGAGCTCGAGGGCGCCACGGGGAAGATCACGCTCACGGGCGAGCCCCGACTCGCCGAGGGGCCCAACGTGCTCGCCGGCGAGCGCATCGTGCTCTGGCTCGACGACGAGCGGGCGACGTGCGAGGGCGCCGCGGGCGCGCCCTGCCGGCTGGTCGTCGCGGGGAGCGCGCTGCGGTGACGCTGTCCGCGCGCGGCTTGCGGAAGGCCTATGCGCGGCGCGTCGTGGTGGACGGCGTCTCGATCGAGGTGCCGGCGGGGCGCGTGCACGGCCTGCTCGGGCCGAACGGGGCGGGGAAGACGACGGTGTTCCGCCTGCTGACCGGCGTGGAGCGCGCCGACGCCGGCGAGGTCTGGCTCGAGGGGCAGCGCCTCGACGGCCTGCCGCTGCACCGCCGCGCGCGCCTCGGGCTCGGCTACCTGCCGCAGGAGGACACGCTCTTCCGCGACCTCTCCGTCCGCGACAACGTGGCGTGCGCGATGGAGATCGCCAAGAGCCCCGGCTCGCCCGAGCCGCTGCTCGCGCGCGCGGGGATCGCCGCGCTCGCCGATCGGGCGATCGACGGGCTCTCGGGCGGCGAGCGGCGCCGCCTCCAGATCGCGCGCCTGCTCGCCATCCGGCCGCGCTTCCTCCTGCTCGACGAGCCCTTCGCCGGGGTCGACCCCATCGCGGTCGCGGGGCTCCAGCGGCTCGTGCGGGCGCTCGCCGACGACGGTCTCGGCGTGCTGGTCACCGACCATGCGGTCCGGGAGACGCTCGCGATCTGCGATCGCGCCACGCTCGTGGACGGGGGCGTCGTGCAGGTCGAAGGCACGCCCCCGGAGGTCGCCGCCGACGAGCGCGCGCGTGCCCGCTACCTCGGCCCCGACTTCGTGTTGGCACCCCCTTTGCAAAGGGATGCGAAAACCGATACGATCACCGCGTAGGGAATCGAAAGAACCAGCTTCACATTCGGCTTCTCGCCGACTTGTCGGGCTGTGTACCCCTTCGGAGAGGATCGACGCGAGATGGGTCTGGAGATCAAGCAGAGCCTGAAGCTCCAGCAGACGCTCGCGATCACGCCCCAGCTGCAGCAGGCCATCAAGCTGCTCCAGCTCAACCACCTCGAGCTCGTCGAGCAGATCCAGCAGGAGATGCTGGAGAACCCGACGCTCGAGGAGGTGCCCGGCACGGCGACCGACACCACCAGCGACGCAGAGCGCGCGCTCGAGGCCCAGTCCGTGGCGGTCCAGAGCGACGTCCAGGAGCAGAACAACAACCAGGCCGAGGAGATCGACTGGACGAAGGTGATCGAGAGCTACGGCGACCAGGGGCCGCGCCAGCGCGGGGCCTCGGGGATGGAGGAGCTCCCGCCGATCGAGACGAACCTCGTCGCGAAGGACTCGCTCGCCGAGCACCTCGAGTGGCAGCTGCAGATGCAGAGCTGCACCGACGGCGAGCGCGCCGTCGCCCTCGTCATCATCAACAACCTCGACGAGCGCGGCTGGCTGCCGTTCCCGTTGGAGGACCTCGTCGCGGAGCAGGGGCTGGATCCGGAGGAGGCCGAGGGCGCGCTCTACATCGTGCAGCACCTCGATCCCATCGGATGTGGCGCGCGCGGGCTCGAGGAGTGCCTCCTCGTGCAGGCGTCGGTGCTCTACCCCGAGGACCCGTGGCTGCCGCGCATCATCCAGGGGCACCTCCCCGACATCGAGAAGCGCAACTACCCCGCGATCGCGCGCGCGCTGGAGATCGAGGTCGAGGACGTGGTCGAGTACCACAAGATGCTCAAGACGCTCGAGCCCTGGCCCGGGCGCGACTACACCAGCGCCGAGCCGCAGTACATCTCGCCCGACGTCTACGTCTTCCGGATGGGCGACGAGTGGCAGGTGGTCCAGAACGAGGACGGGCTGCCGAAGCTGCGCATCTCCAACTACTATCGGCAGGTCCTCCAGGGGAAGGACAGCACGCGCGAGGAGCGCGACTACATCAAGGAGCGGCTGAACTCGGCCGACTTCCTGATCAAGTCCATCTACAAGCGACAGAACACGATCGGTCGTGTCATGCGCTGCATCCTCCGCCGGCAGGCCGATTTCTTCGAGCGCGGCGCTGACTACCTCAAGCCCATGGTGCTGCGCGACGTCGCCGACGAGCTCGGGATCCACGAGTCGACCGTGAGCCGCGTCACGTCCAACAAGTACGTCCAGTGCCCGCAGGGCATCTTCGAGCTGAAGTTCTTCTTCAACAACGGCGTGAACGCCGTCCACGGCGAGCAGGTCGCCGCCGAGGCGGTGAAGCGCCGCATCAAGCGCCTCATCGCGGCGGAGGACACCAACAACCCGCTCTCCGACGACGCGATCGTCAAGGTGCTGCAGCGCGAGAACATCGACATCGCCCGACGCACCGTCGCCAAGTACCGAGAGGCGATGGGGATCCTCCCCTCGTCCAAGCGCAAGGCCGTCTGCTGATTCCCGTGGAGGTTGGTTTGGAACTGGAGTTCACCTTCCGCAACATCGAGCCCACCGACGCGATCAAGAACTGGGCGAACAAGCGGTTCCAGAAGGTCACCAAGCATCTCAAGGACCCCACGCACGCGCACCTCACCGTGACGGTCGACAAGCACCGCCACCGCGCCGAGCTCACGGTGCACGTCAACGGCGAGATCCTGCGCGCGAGCGACGAGACCAACGACATGTACGCGACGCTCGACCAGGTGATGGCGAAGATCGAGCAGAGCGCGCAGCGGACGAAGGAGAAGGAGCGCCAGCGGTAGAAGGCGCCCTTCGTAGCCGTCGTCACCTTGACGCTCTCGGCTCCGCCCGTCATACTCCGCCCGCACGTCGCCCCGGCGCCTCCGCCGGGGCGCTTCTTTCCGAGGACGACACGCGTATGGCCCTGAAGAACTACCTGTTCACCTCCGAGTCCGTCTCCGAGGGCCACCCCGACAAGATGTGCGACCAGATCTCGGACGCGATCCTCGACGCCTACCTGTCGAAGTACCCGCGCTCCCGCGTCGCGTGCGAGACGCTCGTGAAGACCGGCCTCGTGGTCGTCGCCGGCGAGATCACCGCGCCCGAGAACGTGAAGGTCGACGTGCCGCCGATCGTGCGCCGCGTGGTGAACGAGATCGGCTTCGACCACACCGAGAAGGGCTTCGACGGCAACACCTGCGCGGTCATGGTCGCGCTCGAGCAGCAGTCGCCCGACATCAGCCAGGGCGTGTCCGAGGGCGAGGGGCTCTACAAGGAGCAGGGCGCGGGCGACCAGGGGATGATGTTCGGCTACGCGATCAACGAGACCCCCGAGCTCATGCCCGCGACGCTCCAGTTCAGCCACCGGCTGATGGAGAACCTCGCGAAGTTCCGGAAGACCGACCCCGGGTGGGGCTGGGTCCGCCCGGACAGCAAGTCGCAGGTCACCATCGAGTACCGCGACGGCAAGATGGCGCGCATCGACACGGTCGTCGTCTCCACGCAGCACGCGCCGCGCAAGTACGAGGACATCCGCGAGCAGATCATCGACGGGCTCATCAAGAAGACGCTCCCCGCCGAGCTCCTCGACGGCAACACCCGCTTCTTCGTGAACCCCACCGGCAAGTTCGAGATCGGCGGCCCGATGGGCGACTCCGGCCTCACCGGCCGCAAGATCATCGTCGACACCTACGGCGGCCACGGCGCCCACGGCGGCGGGGCCTTCTCGGGCAAGGACCCGTCGAAGGTCGACCGCTCCGCCGCCTACATGGGCCGCTACATCGCGAAGAACCTCGTCGCCGCCGGCGTGTGCGACCGCGCGCTCGTCCAGCTCGCCTACGCCATCGGCGTCGCCGAGCCGGTCAGCGTCATGGTCGACACGTTCGGCACCGCGAAGTTCGACGAGGAGCGGATCGTGGCCTGCGTGCGCGAGCTGTTCCCGACCAAGCCGGCGCAGCTCATCAAGCACCTCGACCTGCTGCAGCCGAAGTACCGGGCGACGGCCGCCTACGGGCACTTCGGCCGCACGGGCGACGGCTTCACCTGGGAGAAGACCGACATGGCCCAGGCCGTCCGCAGCTACTTCAACGCCTGAAAAATCGCGTCGCCCCCGCGCTCGTCCCTTCGGGGAACGGGGCGGGGGCGGCGTATTTTCCGGCGAGGCGGGCCTCAGAGAGCGAGGGCGACGAGGACGACCACGGTGAGGGCCGCGTGCGCCCACAGGTACGCGTGGAGGAGCACCGCGCCCGCGCACACGAATCCGAACGGACCCACCCGAGTCGCCCATGCACGCCAGGCCGCGAGGACCTCGGGCAGGACGGCCACCGCACCCAGGACGTCTTCGCACCGCGCTCGCACCTGAGGCAGATCGGCCACCGAGTGGGCGGCGGAAGCCAGGAGCTCGGGGAGCGGGGGGAGCGCTCGCTGAAGAAGCGGCGGCGGGCGCATCAGAGCTCCATCGCGGCCCGGCCGATGGCCGACGCGGCCCACAGGGCGGCGCAGGTCCACCAGCAGGCGTAGAGGACGAGGATGGCGGAGAGGCGGAGCTCGCGCCCGTCGCGCGGGAGGAGCGCGCCCATCACGACTCCCCCAGCGCGACGAGGCCCATCGTGAGCCAGGGCAGGCTCGCGACGGCGTGCACGAAGAGCACGGAGAACAGGGCGGCCGTGGCGATGGCCACCTCGGCGACCAGCAGGCCCACGGCGCAACGGAACCAGAGCGGCGACTGAGACATTCGGAACCTCCGTCGGCCGGGAGAGCAGCCGCCGTGCCACGGGCGCGATCCGCGCGGCGAGCGGATCGCCGGCGAGGCGAGGTGACGGACGTCCGTCGGTCCGCCTCATTTTGCGTCGACGCATTGAAGTCACGACGGCGGTGCGCACCGTTGCGGCCATGCTCGGCTGGCACCTGAACTTCCGCGTGCGGGACAACCGCGTGATCGCGACCACCGTCGCCGCCAGGCGGCGTGTCGCTCGCTCGTGCCTCACCATCGGAGAGCGCTACGGGCTCGTCGCCTTCGGCTTCGTCGAGCGACACGGGCACAGCGTGGTCGTGTGCGACCGCCAGGCCGCTGGCGACGCCGCGCAGGCGATCCTCTCGTCCATCACCCAGGCCCTCGGCCTGCCCGTCGGGTTCGCCGAGGCCTGGTACGAGCCCATCGGGAGCCAGCACAAGCTCCGCGAAGTGTTCCTCTACGTGCTCGACCAGAACGCCCGCCACGGGTCGCTCGCCGATCCGCTGAGGGACGCCACCGCGCTCCCCGACCTGTTCGGGCTCCGGCAGCTCGGCACGGGGCTGGTCCCGCGGGTGCGTCGGCTCCTCCCCGAGATCACGCGCGAGGCGCTCGTGCCGCTGCTCGGGGTCGACCTGAGGGAGGCGTTTGCGCCGGAGCACCTCGCCGACTCGGCGGCGGCGGCGGTGGGGAAGGTGAGCCTGCGCGGGCAGAGTTGCGCGCAACAGGACGCCCGTCTCGCGGTCGCACACGCGGCCCACGGCAAGCTCGCGCCCGGCGCGATCGCCGAGATCCTCGGTTGCGACGCATCCACCCTCCGACGCATGCGCGACCGCGCGCCGAAGGCTGACCTTGTCGCCGCGATCCGGAGGGGGATGGGCTTCCGGTCGGCCCTGGGCGATCGCTTGCGCGTGGAGCAGCAGATCCCGGAGAGCCGGCGCCCCCGCCGGCGGCGTCGAGAGGCATAGCCGGGGGACCTTGCGCTCAGGTCTCCCCGTCGTGCACGCCCAGCGCGCATGGCGGGGGGACCTTGCGCTCAGGTCTCCCCGTCGTGCACGCCCAGCGCGCATGGCCGGGGGACCTTGCGCTCAGGTCTCCCCGTTGCAAGTTCCAGAAACTCTGGCCGCTCCCGTTCCGGAAACTCTGGCCGCACCTCTGGGGGAGGTTCGAGGTGAGGCCGGGAGACGACAAGGAAGGCACGCGGCGGCGTAGCGAGGCGGCGGAGGCCG
>JBMOQZ010000285.1:0-89407 GCA_049322475.1 Myxococcota bacterium
CTGATGCCGCGGCTCGGGCCGGCGGAGGCGGAGCTCACCTTCTCCGTGTTCCTGCACGCCGCGTTCACGCCGCCGGTGCTCTGGGCGCTCGCGCTCGCGGGGATCGCGCTGGCGAGCGGGCGGCTGCGAGCGCTGCTCTTGCTGTGGTGGGCGTGCACCGAGCTGCCCGTCGCGGCGAAGGTCTTCCCGCTCACGGACGCGTGGCGGCTCCAGCTCGTGTCGCAGCCCGTCTGGCTCCTGCTCGTCGGCGTCGGCGTCGGCGGGCTCGCGACGGTGCTCCCGCGCGGCGGCACGCTCCCCGCGTGGGGCCTCGGCGCGCTGCTCGCGCTCGCGCCGCCCGCCCCGGTGTGGGCGCACCGGCGGGAGTACACGCTCCTCGCCCGCGTGGTCCCGCGGCTCTCGGCCGGCGACCGGGTGATCTTCGAGGATGCCGCATCCCGCGCGTCGAAGTTCGGCCGCGTGATGGGCACGATGGGCCCCGCCACGTGGGCGCCGGCGACCCCCTGGCTCGACGGCGACGGCACCGGGGTGACACACGTGTGGCTCGGGCTGGGGTGCGCGGGGGAGGGGGCCGCGATCTGCGAGCGGATCCGCCGCCGCTGCGCGCTCGCCCCGGTGGAGGAGGCGACGATCGGCACGCCCGCGGACCTCGACCTGCCGCTCCCGGCGGGCGGCGCGAAGGTCGGGCTCTACCGCGTCACGTCGTGCGGGTCTTGAGCGAGTCGGGATCGCCCTCGTCGCCGACCGCCTCGACGGGGCAGCTCTCCAGCGCCGCGCGGAACAGGTCGGCCTCGCCCGGGCGGTGCTCGCGCACGTAGGCCTTGCGGGCCGCGTCGCGCCCGAAGATCTCGGGCGAGACGTCGGTGCAGGTGTCGCAGCTGATGCAGCGTACGTCGACGAACCAGGGGCCGGGCACGTTGTCCGGGTGCCGGCGGGTGGGGTCAGCCAAGTCTCCTCCCGTGGACGACGGCCGCGCTGGCGTCGAGGCTCCCGCCGCCGGGCGCGCGGAGCCCGTGGTCGTCGGGCTGCTCGTCGCTCCGCATGCCCTTGCGCGCCATCACGCGCGCGACCAATTCGGGCTCCGGCTCCCGGCGGAGCACCGCCCGCATGACCGCGACGGGGTCGCCCGGGACGGGGAAGAGCTCGGCGGGGTCGTAGTGGTAGTTCATCGAGTAGAGGCCCGCGCAGACGGGGTCGAGCGCGCAGGCGTCGCAGGCCTCCGATTTTCCGTGGAGGAATTGCTTCTGGAGCACGAAGCCCTTCCTGTCGAGGAAGCGGATGCACCGCTCCTCCTCCTTCACGATCTTGCGCGTCTCCGTGCTGGCGTGGGCGAACGCGGGCATGTAGCAGAGGGGCACCCGCTCTGCGCGGAACGTCCGCCCCGTCGCCGTCAGGTACTCCATCGCGAGCCGGAGCGGCACCTCGAACTCGGCGAGGCGCGGGATCACGTCCGGATTGCGCTCGGCCCGGTTCATGTTGGGGTCCATGTTGTTCCACACGAAGTGGCGGACGTGCGGGTGGGCCTCGCAGATCCCCCGCACGGTCTCGTGCAGGTGGTCGCTGTTGAACGCGTTGATCACCGTGTTGACGTCGCTCGTGATCGCGAGCCCCTCGGCCTGCAACGTCCCCACGTTGGCGAGCGCGCGGTCGATCAGCGCGAACGCGCCCGGCGTCTGCGTCAGGAAGTCGTGCACGTGCGGGCGCCAGCTGTGCAGCGAGAGGTGCACGTGCGAGAGCCCCTTGCGGACCAATTCGCGGAGCCAGGCGAGGTCGGCGAGCCGCTGGCCGTTGCTGATCATCCGCACGAACAGGCCCTTCTCGCGCGAGTACGCGATCGCCGGCTCGAGCAGCGGCGCGATGGTGGGCTCGCCGCCGGTGAGGATGATGCCGTCGTACGCGCGGGCGACGAGGTCGTCCACGTGGAAGCGCATCTCCTCGTCGGTGAGGTCGACCCCGCTCGGCGGGTTGGAGCAGAAGCGGCAGTGCTGCTTGCACTCGCGCGTGAGCTGCAGGTACCCGAGGTTGGCCACTAGCTGCGGCGCCCCGGGGCGGTGTCGACGAAGGGCACGGGCGGGTTGCCGGCCACCTCGACGCGGACGGAGGCCGGCTGGGGGGCGACCCCCGCGGCGAGCCGGGGCCCGGGCGACCACGCCGCGCGGACGTCGGCGAGGTCGCGATCCGCGGGCAAGGGCCGCAGCTGCCGGAACCCGTGCGCGCGCAGCGACTGGACGTGCCCGCCCTCGCAGAAGGCGTCGGCGGGGCACTGGCGGCACCGGAGCGACTTGGCGCGGTACTCGTGCTCGACGTAGCGCTCGACGAACGCGTCGATCGCCAGCCGGCCGTCGTCGTGGAAGAGGTGGGCGTCCAGCACGCGCAGGGGTCGCTCGAGCCGCGCGCCCGGACACAGGCACGCCGGGAGGTTCTGGGCCCTCGCCCCCGGGGGGAGCGCGCGGAAGAAGGCGGCCCAGTCGGGGTCGAGGCGCGCCGCCTCCTCCATCGTCGCGCGCGTGGGCGCGTGGAGGATCCAATTCGGGCGGACGCCGCGGGCGAGCACCTGCTCGCAGAGATCGCGGTCGAGGTGGAGCTCGACCTCGTGCTCGGTGTCGAGGAGCTCGGTGCTGACGATGCGGGAGCCGGGAGGCAACGGCTCGCCCTTCCAGCCGCGCACGTACAAGGGTGTCTTCGCGTCGGGCGGCACACCCTGCACGCCGGCGAAGCGGGCGCCGCACGGCATCGCGTCGATCCGATCGTGGCGATCGCCGACCCACCACACGTCGAACGCGGCCGCGTGCTGGTCGCGGACGTGGCGGTCGAGCGAGGAGCAGAAGGGCTCGATGAAGCAGTGGGGGCAGCGGCGGGCGTCGCGGCAGTCGATCGGCTCGCCCCGGTCGAGGTAGCGGCGGAACTGCACCCGCCGGCCGCCCACCTCGTCGAGCATCTTGTGGGGGTCCTGGATGAGCTCCTCGACGTCCTCGAGGTGGGCGAGCGGGAAGCGGTTGGTCCAGATGTGGAAGTCGCTGCGTCGCGCGAGCTGGAACACGCGCCGGAGCGCGTCGGCGTGCTGGTCCGGGTCGTAGAAGAGCGCCTCGCGGTGGTCGAACGCCACCCCCTGGGGGATGACGTGGAGCAGGTCGAACTCCTTGACGCCCACGCGCGCGCACAACGCGACGATCTGCTCGAGGTGCTCGACGTTCTGGCGGTTGATGCAGACGTCCACGTTCACGACGACGCGCCCGTCGCGCACCGCGCGGATCATCGCCTTCATCAGGTTGTCGAAGCCGTTCTTCGTCTTCGTCAGGCGGTCGTGCAGCGCGGCGGTGTGGCCGTGCAGCGAGAAGGTGATCTCGTCGAGCCCGGCGTCGACCGCGCGGAGGAAGAAGTCGCGATCGGCGAGCTTCTGGCCGTTCGTGACGGTCTGCACCCAGCGGTAGCCGGCCTGCTTGCCGTAGCGCACGCAGTCGTGGAAGCGCGGGTGGATCGTCGCCTCGCCGCCGGACACGACGAGCCGCGTCGCGCCCTTGTCCTCGCGCCCCCGGTCGATCTCGCGGCAGATGTCCTCGAAGGACATGAAGCGGCCGTCCTGCGCCTCGGCGTCGAGGCAGAAGACACACTTCGAGTTGCACGCCGCGGTGAGGCGCACCCAGTGCTTCGCCTCGTTGGCGACGCGCTCGTGCTCGACCGTACGCTTTAGCGGGGCGTCCACGGGTTAGACCGTAGCATGCCGCCGCCGGCCCCCTACACGTTGCCCACGCCGGGGGAGGACTGGATTACCGGCGCGCGCCAGCGGTACCTGCGGCGGACCGCGCGGCTCCTGCTCGCCTGGCCCCACCCGCTCCCCGCGTGGCTCGCCCGCCCGTACGAGGGGCTCCGCGAGGCGCTCGGGCGCGTGCTCGCCGCCCGCCCGGCGGACCTGTACGCCGCGCTCGCGCTCCCGCAGGTGGGCGCGCCGCTGCACGCGGGGAGCCTCGCCGAGGCCGTCCCTGCCTTGCTCGCCGAGCTGTCCCGCCGCCGCGCGATCGGCCGCGAAGGGGTGTTCTGGGCGGCCCCGGTGAAGCGGATCCTGTGCCCGGGCACGGGCGCGGCGCTCGAGCTGGTCCCCGAGCGCGTCGGGATGCTCTTCGCGGACGGGGAGATCGAGCTCGGCGCGTCCGAGGTCTGGGACCTCCGGCCGCGCGGCGAGCGCGCCTTCCTGCCCATGCGCGAGGGCGGCTGGCTCGCGCTCGTCGACGACAACCCGCTGGCGATGGTCGAGGCGCACCCCGACAAGGAGGGCAACGCCCTGTCCCTCGGCTCGGCGACGGCGGCCGAGTGGCTCGCCGCCCTCGACGGCGCCCGTGCGCTCGTGCGCGCCGCGTCGCCCGCGCTGGCCGACGAGCACCGGAGCCTGCTCGCGACGGTCGTGCCGGTGGGCGGGCCGATGGAGAAGAGCCTGTCCGCGAGCTACCGCGAGGCCGTCGGGACGGTGTACGTCTCGCTGCACCCGTCGCCCGCGAAGATGGCGGAGGCGCTGATCCACGAGCTCCAGCACACCAAGCTCAACCTCCTCACGTTCGTCGATCCGGTGCTCGCCGACGGCGGCGACGAGCTGCACGCCTCCCCCGTGCGCCCCGACCCGCGGCCGCTCTGGGGCGTGCTCCTCGCCGTCCACGCGTTCGTGCCCGTGGCGGAGCTGTACTTCCACCTCGGCGATCGCGCGCGGCTCGCGGAGGTGATCGCCCAGAACCGCGAGGCGATGGGCGTCGTCGCGAGGCACGCCCGCCCGACGGAGGTGGGGCGGCGCCTGATCGAGGGGCTCGCCCGGGTGGTGGACGAGCAGGAAGCGCGCTTCCGCGGCGCCTGAGGCCGGATTTGCCTCCCGGCGAGGATCGTGGCATACGGCCGCGCGGAGGTCCTCATGAAGAAGGTGCTCATGGCCGTCGGCGGCGTCGTCGCGCTCGCGGTGGTCGGTGTGGTCGCCGGCGCGTCGATGCAGCCGGACGTGATGAAGGTGGAGCGCAGCGTCACGGTCGCGGCCGCGCCCGCGGACGTGTTCCCCTACGCCAACAACTTCGAGAAGTGGGCGACGTGGAACCCCTGGAAGGACATCGATCCCAACCAGAAGACGGCCAACTCCTCGCCCCCCGAAGGCAAGGGCGCGTGGACCACGTGGGAGGGCAACGACGACGTCGGCAAGGGCAAGATGACGATCACCGAGAGCGTGCCCCCGTCGAAGGTGGTGGAGGACCTGCAGTTCATCGAGCCGTTCGAGTCGAGGGCGGTGGTGACCCTGACGTTCACGCCCGAGGGCGAGGGCACGAAGGTCACGTGGGGCTTCGAGAGCCCCAACAACTTCATGGCCAAGGTGATGTACCTGTTCATGGACATGGACGCGATGCTCGGGAAGGACTTCGAGAAGGGCCTGAACACGCTCAAGCCCCTCGCCGAGGCCGACGCGAAGGCCCGCGTCGAGGCCGAGAAGAAGGCCGCCGAGGAGGCCGCCGCCGCCGCCGCCACGGCCGCTGTGGATCCCAACGCGCCCGCGGCGCCGGCTCCCCAGTAGGGGCGCGGGAGAGGCAACCGCCAAGGGCGCCGAGGAGACGCCAAGACCGCCAAGGGGGTTGAGTGGGCGCCTTCGGCGCCGAGGGGGTTCTCCCCTCATCCACCTTGGCGCCCTTGGCGGACCTTGGCGTCTTGGCGGTTGCCTCTCTCCCCTTTCCTTCAGGGAAGGGCGCAGATGCTCGGGTGCGCGTCCGCGCAGGCCGTGTAGGTGAAGCTCCAGTTGGCCTCGTCCCACGCGGGGCACTGGTCGCGGTTGAGCGAGCCGTCGGTCCACCACTCTTCGAGCACGGGCCAGGCGTAGAACCAGACCATGTAGTACTCGCCGTACGTCTCCGGCAGCGGCGCGAGGTCGCCGCCGCGGGCCTGGCAGTTGGATCGGGCCTCGCTCCACGTGCGCGGCCACCGGCAGAAGAGGTAGTGGCGGTCGTCCAGATCGTGGCGCGCGCAGTCGTCGCACGCCGCGTCGTCGTCCACCCAGCCGTCCGCGTCGTCGTCGACGCCGTTGCAGACCTCGACCGCGCCGGGGAACACGCCGGCGTCGCCGTCGTTCGGGTCCTCGCAGACGGGGGCGTTGTCGCCGTCCGCGTCGGTGGTCTCGCCCCGCTGGCACGCGACCCAGCTCTCGAGGAACGCGTGCCGCGCGGGGATCCACGCGCGCATGCGCTCCATCGCGCCGAGGTGCTCCTCCCAGCCGGTGCTTCGGTGGGGGTCGGTCTCGAGCGCCTCGGCGATCTGCGCCTCGAAGGCGTCGACGTCGGCGAGGGCGAGGGCGGGGTCCATCGCCGCGTTGAGCTCGGCCACCTTGTCCACGAAGCGCGGGCCCCACACCGGGTCCTCCACCACCGCGTGGAACTGCGGCTGCTGGAAGAGCCCCGCGTAGTACCCGTCGACGGGGTCGACGTCGTAGGCCTGGACGTCGAAGTTGTCGTCCATGTCCCAGGGCACGAACAGGATGCCCCGGGTGGGGTGCTCGTAGAGGTAGTAGTTGTGGTCGCAACACCAGTAGCCGTCGTCGTCGCCGAGCACGATCTCGGCGGCCCACTCGGCCATCCACTCGTCCACGTCGCCCAGCGTGGCGAGCTCGTCCGGGTCGGTGGTGCGCCAGAGGCGCTCGATCGCGCTCCCGTCGGCGTTCTCGGCGTTGGCCACCGGGTCGTGGCCGTACTTCCACAACGTGCCGGTGGCGTCGTCGTCGCCGAAGTTGCGCTCGAGCCACTCGTGGTCGAGGTACTCGATGTTGGTGTAGAGGCCGTAGTACGCGCCGTTGATCGTCAGCGTCGCGCTGTTCGTGCACAAGGTCGGGAGCTGGCCCGAGCGGTTCATCACCGCCCACGACACACGGTCGCGGACCCCCGTAGGCTCGTACCAGGACGCGTCCAGCGAGATCTTGCGCTGCCCGTGGAAGCGCCCGTCGGGGTTGGCCTCGTTGAAGGCGATCACGAACTGCATCTTGTCCGTGTGCCAGGAGAAATTCGGGTTGCCCTTGAGCCGGATCATCGCGTCCGGCACCACCTCGTCGCGCCAGCGGAACACGACGGGGTGGTACTCCTTCACCCCGTTCGCGTAGTCCGCCTCGAGCGCCGCCCACTCCTCGTCCGAGATCTCCACCTCGAACGCCATGAGCTCGCTTGGATCGTACAGGTCGGAGCAGTCCGTGTCCTCGTTCTCCGCGCTCCCCGCCTCCTCCCGGGGGGCGCCCGAGTCGGAGAAGGCGGGCGCGCGGGGCTCCAGCACGATCTCGTCGTCGGCGCAGGCGAGGAGGAGGGCGAGCATCGCGCGAACTGTAGCAGGAAAGGCAACCGCCAAGACGCCAAGGTCCGCCAAGGACGCCAAGGAAAGGGAGAGGGCTCCGCCCCCTCATCCCTCTTGGCGTTCTTGGCGCTTCCTCGGCGCACTTGGCGGTTGCCTCTCCCCGGGGTCTGCCGCGACCACGCACCCCATCCGCCGCAGCCTCTCCTCCGTCCGCGCGTCCCCCCCCGCCGGAGCCCGCACCTCGGCGAGCCCCGCGAGCTTCTCGAACGCGGCGTCCTCCAGCGGGCGCAGCGGGCCCCACACCTCCACGCGGGGGATGCCGAGCCGCACGGCCTCGCGCACCATCGTGGGCAGGCCGGGGTGGGCCCAGGGGTCGGGGCCGGCGAACACCACTGTCTTCGCCGTCGCGACGCGCACGAGCCGCTGCCGCAGCGAGCGCGTGGTCTCGTCCGGGGCGACATCGAGCACGGCGGGATCGGGGACGGGCGCGGGCGAGCCCCCCGGCGCCACGAACTCGTCCCAGCCCCAGCGCGCGACGTAGCCCGCGTACGGCCCCGCGCAGACGTGCGCGAGCGGACACCCGACACAGGGCGGACCCTTCCCGCGCGGTACGGGCGGCTCGGCCTCCCCGACGGGGAACAGCCGGTCGGGCGCGGGCGCGTCGAGGCGGTCGGCGGCGGCGGCGAGGTGGCCGGGCAGGAAGCAGAGGGGGACGCCGGCCGTGTCGGCCTCCGCGCGCGCGTCGCGGGCGACGTCCAGCGCGTCCGCGAGCGGGCGGGCGAGCCGCGCGAACCGCGGCACCAGCGCGCGGTCCTCGCCGCCGGGCTTGCAGGCGTGCCACCGGTGTCCTCCCGCGCCGAGCTCCACGGCGAGCCGCGCGATCCGCGGCAGGTCGTCGGTGTTCGAGCGGGTCGTCACCGAGGAGACGCGGAGCTCGAGCCCCGCCTCGCGCGACCGCCTCGCGCCCAGCACGGCCTGCCGGAAGCTGCCGGGCTCGCGCGTGAGCCAGTCGTGGAGCTCCGCGGTCGCGGCATGGATGGCGACGGCGACGTCGGTCAGGCCGGCGTCGCGCAGGCTCTTCGCGGCCCCGGGCACGGCGAGCACCCGCCCGTTGGTCTGCAGGCCCACGCGGCCGTACCCGGCCTCGCGCGCGGCGGCCACGAGGCGCGGCAGGTCCGGGCGCAGCGTGATCTCGCCGCCGGCGAGCCACACCGCGTCGCCCCGGTGCGCCCGCAGCGCCCCCACGATCGCGTCGAGCGAGGCCTCGCCGGCGCGGCCGGCCTGATCGCAGAAGCGGCACCGGTTGTTGCAGCGGTACCCCACCCGCAAGTCGAGCCCCATCAGCGGATCGCCTCGAGCTCCCCGTCGCCGTGCAGGTCGAGGTACTCCTTCCACACGCCCTCGCACACGTCGGTGTACAGGCAGGTGTCACAGGCCTTCACGTGGCGCTTCAGGTCGTAGCGCTTGCGGTCCTGCCAATTGAAGCGCGCGCGGCCGCCCTCCACCGTCGCGATGCCCTCCGGCATGCCCTCGGCGGAGAGCGTGCGGATCGAGCAGTCGGTGTCGAGGTCGCGGAACTCGCCGAGCACGCGGCGGGCGAGGGACTTGTTCTCGAGGATCTCGCGCGGGAGCACGCACAGGGGATAGCCGCCGAGCGTGAACGTCTTCTTCCAGCGGTGCTCGTTGAGCAGGATGGTCTTCACGACGTAGGGCACCACGTCGCGGTAGTGGGGGATGAGCGACGCGTCGTCCTCCGCGTAGCCCTCGCGGCGCACGAAGTTGGAGCGCACGTCGTCCACGCCCAGCTCGTAGAAGAAGCGGACGATGTTGGGCAGGAAGCGGTAATTCCAGCCGTTGGTGACGACGTTGACGGACACGTTGTCGCGCAGCTGCCCCTCGGCCTTCTTCTGGAGCAGGTACCGGAGCCCCGACACCTTCTTCTCGAAGTTGCCCGGCACCCGCGTGAGCTCGTCCTCCAGCGCGGGGGTGTGGCCGTGCATCGAGATCGTCACGCGCGTGAGCCCCGCGTCGAGGCACTTGTCGACGAAGTCGTGGCGCCAGAACTTTGTGCCGTTGGTCGCGAGCGTGATGCGGGTGTACCCGAGGTCGCGCCCGAAGCGGATGGCGTCGAGGATCCACGGGTAGGTGGTGGGCTCGCCGCCGAGGAACCCGAGCGAGCGCGTGCCGCTGTCGTACCAGCGCCGGATCTCGGCCTTCATCTCGTCGAAGGGCATGTAGCGGCGCATCTCGGTCGCGGGCATGCCGTCGAGGCAGAAGACACACTTGTTGTTGCAGATCTTGCCGACGTTGATCTCGACGTTCTTGCGCGTGTCGCGCCAGAGGTCACTCACGGAGGGCCTCCAGCTCGGCGTCGCCGTACAGCTCGACGTACTTCGCGAACACGCCGGCGCAGAGGCCCTTGAAGCGACAGGCGTCGCACGCGCCCACGTACGTTCGCTTGCGTTCGGGCGTCCACGAGTAGACGTCGTCCATCGAGACCTTGCCCGGGTGCGCGGCCCACTCGACCGTCACGCGCGGGTCCCAGTGCAGGTCGTTGCTGTGCATGCGGACGTCGGGCAGCGCGCAGAGCGGCGTGCCGAAGAAGCGCACGATCGTGTCGCCCGCGCGCCGCACCACCTCGGGCGCGATCGCGCGGATGTCGGCGAGCCGCACGGTGAGGTCGGCGTAGGCGTCCTCGCCGGCGCCCTCGGGCGTGGTGTTGGACACGATCAGGAGCCCCCCGCCCAGCTCCGCGACGAGCGCGGCGGTGTCCGGCAGGCGCGCGAGGTTGTGGCGCGTGAGCACCGTGTTGAACGACGGGCGGAACCCGGGCTTCCGCCGGCTGTTCTCGACCGCGCGCACGAGCTTGTCGAAGCTGCCCGGCCGGCGCGTCAGCGCGTCGTGGGTGGCGGCGTCCGGGCCGTGAAGCGAGAAGAGCACGTCGTCGAGCAGCGGCATCGCCCGCTCGGCGAACGAGGCGTTGGCGAGCCCCGTGCCGATCGTGCCCATGCTGGTGCGCATGCCGAGCGCCTTCGCGACGCGCAGGATGTCGTGGAATTCCGGGTGCACCGTCGGCTCGCCGCCGGTGAGGTGCACGGCCTCCACCCCGCGCTCGGCGTGCTCGCGGAGGATACGCACGACGCGACCCAGGGTCACCGGGTAGGGGTGGAAGTCCCGCATGCGGTGCTCTTCCGAGCAGAAGACACACCGCTCGGGGCACGTGTACGTGACGTGCAGCTCCAGCCGGCGCATGCGCTGGCCCGCCGGCCCGATCCACGGGGCCGCCGTCATGCCGCCCGCTCGCGCGCGAGGCGCGCGAAGTAGGCCGGGTACAGGCGGTTGCACAGCCGCGTGAGCGCCGCGTCGGCGGCCTCGGTGCTGGCCAGCACGTCGGCGGGGACGTGCTCGCGGAGGAGCGCGGGCACGCGCGCGCCGGCGGCCTCGAGGGCCTCGCGCGTGGGCGGGTCGTCGAGCGTGCCGACGGCGGTGCGCCCGCGCAGGCCGTCGAAGGCGCCGGCGAGAATCAGGTTGGAGGGGTGGATCGTCCGGTCCACGTCGACCACCATGCCCGTGTTGAAGAAGGGCGTCGGCGCGCGGACGAACAGGTTGCGGAGGTAAAGGCGCTCGCCGCGCCTCCACGCCTCCTCGAACACGTCGGCGATCTCGCCGAAGGACGTCTCGAGCGCCGCCAGCTGGTGCGGTCGCCAGGGCAGGAAGTAGCCCGGCAGGAGGTTGAAGCGGGTGATCCCCAGCGCGCGGAGGTGGCGGAAGTTGGCCGCCGCGCGCGCGGCGGTGGCGGGGGCGATGGTCTGGGTGACGACGAAGCGCGGGAGCCGGAGCAGCTCGGGGAGCAGGGCGACGACGGGGTCGTGGGAGGGCGCGCCGCGCCGGAGCGCGTCGTGGTCGCGGGCGTGGCCGTCGAGGCTGACCGTGAGCGTGACGCTCGGATGCGCGTGCAACAGCGCGATCCAGCGCGCGTCGAGGTGGAGCGCGTTGGTGGAGAGGTACACCCGCGTGGTCGGCGGGGCCTCGCGGATCACCGCCTCGACCACCTCGGGCACGAGCAGGGGCTCGCCGCCGAAGAGCTTGACCTCGCCCCCGCCCAGCGTCGCGACGAACACGTCCAGCGCGCGCATCGCGTCCGCGGCGGTCAGGTCGGGGAGGCCGTCCTTGACCGTCGGGCAGTAGGCACAGCGGAGGTTACAGCGCCGGGTGACCGTCAGCAGCAGAGACGCGCGCCAGCGGTCCGCGCGCGGCTCACCACTGGCCGTGCGACCCATGCGACCCGTGGGAGCCGTGCGACCCGTGCGAGCCGTGGGACCCGTGCGAGCCGTGCGACCCGTGGGACCCGTGGGACCCGTGGGACCCGTGCGACCCGTGGGAGCCGTGCGAGCCGTGCGAGCAATGCTGGGCCAGCAGCGTCTCGTAGGTGGTGGGCGCGGCGCCCTTGCGGTCGATGAAGGCGGGGTCGAGCTCGATCTCGCCCGCGGTCGCCTGCAGGAGCAGGAGGCTCTGCGCGACGTCGTCGCCGGGCTGTTCGGTGGCCTTCCTCTCCTCGGGCAGGAGGAACTGCGAGGCGGCGCGGGGCAGGACGGGGAAGCCGTCGGCGTCGCGCTTCCAGTCGCTCCCGTCCTTCACGCCGGGGAACGGGCTCGAACCCTTTGCGTCTCTGCTCATGCGGACCCCCCCGTGTAAAGAGGTGCAGGTGCGCTCGGGGCCCAGGGGATGGTCCCCGGCCGCGAGCGCTGGATGGTCCAACGGCGGAAGATCTTCTCGATCGCGCCGTCGGTGTCGTTGGCGAGCAGCTCGTAGAGGTGCCGTTGCTGCCCGTAGAATTCCTGGCACTTGCGCGACCGCGGGCGCTGCCCGAAGAGATCGCCGTCGAACATGTAGTTGTGGATGGGCTGGATGCCACACGTCGGCTTGAAGACACAGTCGGCGCAGGCCGGGAGCGCGTCCTGGATGGACGCGACGGCGAGCGCCTTGACCGTGGGGTGCCGCGTGACGTCGGCCCAGGTGGAGTTGGACACGTGGCCGAGCTTGAAGAAGTCGTTGCCCATGTGGGCGACCATGCGCCCTTCGTCACACGTGTAGATGCTGCCGTCGAAGTTGTAGGCGAGCTGGGCGGTGCCCGAGCCCGCGGGCGAGCGGCAGTCGGTGTAGTTGGGATCGTCGGGCGTCAGCATCTTCGTCAGGAACATGGCGGCCATGCGCTCCTGGACGAAGACGCCCTGCTTGTTGAGCTGGAGGATGTACGCCAGCGTGTCCCGGTAGAAGTCGAGGAACTCCTCCATCGTGTACCCGATCTGCTTCCACGTGGCGGTGGCGAAGCCGAAGGGGTTGAGCGGCCGGAGGTGGATGCTCTTGATGCCGCGCTCGACGTACGCGTCGACGATCTCGCGGCCGCGGCCGAGCGAGGCCCGCGTGGTGGTCATCAGCGCGTCGACGTGGAACAGGTTGGGGTCGAGCCCGTTCGCGCGGTAGGCGGCGTTGAACTTGTCCATCCAGGACGTCACCGTCGCCCAGCTCGAGCCCTTGCCGATCCAGCCGCGGTTCTGGTTGTGCACGTCCTCCGGGCCGTCGAGCGACGTGCAGACCATGACGCCCTTGTCGACGAGGAAGCGCATCTTCTCGTCGTCCATGTACGTCAGGTTGTTGACCAGCGAGAGCAGGACCTCGCGGTTCTCGTAGCGGTTCTTCTCGAGCGCGTACTCGGTCACGAACTTCACGACGGGGAAGTTGACCGTGGGCTCGCCCCCCTGGAACTCGAAGTTCACGACGGGGGAGGGGGTCTGCATCGCGAAGTCGACCACCTGCCGCGCCGTCTCGAGCGACATGTCGGTGTCGACCCTGTCCATGTCCGTGCGCGATGCGTGGCAGTACTTGCAGGCGTGGTTGCAGCGCAGCGTGGCGATCACGATGTGCAGGTGCGGCCCGCCGCCCACGAACGCCTTTTTGCGGCGGATGCGGCCGGCGAGGCGCTCGGCGTCGAGGTGCCCCTTCAGGAAGCCCTTCGTGGCGAGCTCGCCGTGCAGCGGCTCGCCGGGCGCGATCTGGCCGCGCACGAAGCGGTCGAAGTCCCCCTTCGAGAGGAACTGGAACTCGCCGGCGTCGTTGGTGACCAGCACCTTGCCGGCGACCACGCCGTACCGGAAGAAGGCGACCTTCGACGTGTCGAGCGCCTTCGGATCCACCACGAGGGGCGTGAGCAGGCTCACGAGCCCTGCCTGCGAGCCACGATCGTCTCGAAGAGCGCGTGGTTGCCGACCTCGTCGGCGATGCGGCCGCGCAGGCGATCGGGCACGTCCGTGAGCGTGACCATCACGTCCGCCTCGACCTCCTCGACCGACGTCCCGCCCACGAGCGAGGAGAAGCGGGCGACGGCCGCGCGCACCGCGTCGGTCGCGTAGAGCGAGCGGTGGAAGCGGAGCACCAGCGGCTCAGCCGTCACTCTTCTCCTCCGGCGAGGCCCACGGGACCGGGATCTCGAGGGGGTCCTCCTTCATCTCCTCGGCGTCGAGCTCGGCGAGCAGCCGGTCGATCGTGGAGGGGGCGTCGACCGAGAAGAAGGCCTTCGCCATCAGGAACTCGCGGATGCGCGCGTTGGACGCGCCGATGTTCTTGCGCAGCGCCTGGTTCAGGAGCTCGTTGGCGAACTCGCCGGCGAGGGCCTCCAGCGCGGCGGCGTCGGCCTCGCCCTTCGTCCGCAGCACGACCTCCACGCGGCGGTCGCCCGGACGGTCGAGGAACACGTAGCAGCGGTCGAGGAACAGGTAGGCGGCGCCCTGGATCACGTCGAGGTCGTAGACCTCCTCGTTCACCACGAAGCGGACGCGCCGCTCCGCGACCTCGGTGGTCAGCGCGTCGGCGCTCACGAAGTCCCCGGCGAGAGCTTCCGCGACGCGATCGCCAGCGCGTCGGCGTGCCTCCAGACCCGGTCGGCGTGGGCCTCCAGCTCGACGAGGCCGTCGAGGTGCTTGCCCTCGTTGTCGCCGACGATGGCGGCGAGGCGCACGACCACGCGGCCGAGCGACTCGTCCATCGGCGAGGCGCCGTCGCCCCCGTCCATCACGATGAAGTCGATGCACGTCGTGTGCGCGGGGCCCTTCGGCTCGCCTTCGAGCAGGCACAGGTCGACCCGCGCGGCCCGGCCGTCCTCGTGGAGGAGGTTCAGCGTCACCGCCCCGTCGACCGGCGGGTACATGCGGGCGAGCCGCCAGCCGAGGCCGATCTCGTCGCCGGGGGCGAGCGGGTGGACGAGCCAGGTGGGCGCCTCGCCGGCGACCGCCGCGGGGGACGCGGACGACGCCGCGCGGGCGACGGACGGGAGCCCGATCCCGGCCGTCGCGAGGCCGAAGACGGACATGCGGAGGAAGGCGCGACGATTGTCCATGCGGGCTCCGAACCCCCTCCGAGTATACCGCATCGGCCCGCGGTAGGATGCCGCGATGGTGGCGCAGGACACGGTTCTGGTGGTGGGGGGCGGCCCCGCGGGGGCGACGGCCGCGGCGCTGCTGGCGCGGGAGGGCGTGCCGGTGCGCATCGTCGAGAAGCTGGCGTTCCCGCGGCACCACGTCGGGGAGTCGCTCCAGCCCGCGTCGATGGACCTGCTCGAGCGGCACTTCGGGCTGCGGGGGCGCATCGCCGCGGCCGGCTTCCCCCGGAAGTACGGCGCCGTCTACGTCTGGGGGGAGTCGCGGGCGCCCTGGTCGGTCCTGTTCGACCCGCGGCTCGAGGCCGCCCTGCCGGCCACCGAGGCCGAGCTGCTCGCCGGCGACTACGAGCACGCCTGGAACGTCGACCGGGCCGCGTTCGACGCCATCCTGCTGGAGGAGGCCGTGCGGCGCGGCGCGCGGCTGGAGACCGGGGTGGAGGCGCTCGCCCCGGTGACCGACGGCGAGCGCGTGGTGGGCCTCCGCGTGCGCACCCCCGCGGGGAGCGAGGAGGTGTGGCCCTCGTCGCGCCTCGTCGACGCGTCGGGCCAGCGCTGCCTGCTGGGCCACCACTTCCGCATGATCCGGTCGGTCGAGGACATGCGGGCGACGGCGACCTACGCCTACTTCGACGGCGCCGGGGGCGTGGAGGGAGTGCTCGGGCGACACGTCCAGCTGGTCGTGACCGTGGACGACGGGTGGGTGTGGTTCATCCCGATCGGCGCGACGAGGACCAGCGTCGGCGTGGTGACCCGCTCGCGCGAGCGGCTCGACGAGGCCCGCTTCGACGCGATCCTCGCGGGCGCGGGCCTGCCGCTCGCCGGCGCCACCGCGGTCCGCGACCCGTACCTGCGCTTCGCCCGCGACTGGTCCTTCGTGTGCGCGCGGCTCGCCGGGCCGGGCTGGCTCGTCGCCGGCGACGCCGCCTGCTTCGTCGACCCCATCCTGTCCGGCGGGGTGGACTTCGCGATCCGCGGCGGGCTCAACGCCGCCCTCGCGATCCTCCGCGGCGAGGACGGAACGGCCTACGAGGAGGCATTGCGCAAGGAGTACCGCGCGTATTTGCGCCTCGCCCGCTACTGGTACGGAAACAACCGGTCGGTGCAGGGCCTCTTCTGGGAGGCCCACCAGGAGATCCCGCCCACCGCCGCCAGCATGCCCAGCCGCGCGTTCGTGTACCTCACGACGGGCCGCTACGCCGCGGACGCGCACGTGCGCGTGTTCCAGGAGTGGCAGGAGAAGAAGATGTTCCGGGCGCTGGGGGTGGACGTGGGGGCGCTCAAGAAGGTGATCGGGCCCACGTGACCGTGGTGGTCGACCACGTTCGCGCCTTCGCGCCGTTCGTCGCTTCGGTGTAGTGCTCGCTGGCGTGGATCTCCTGCCACGGGAGGAGCGTGGCCGGGTCCACCACCAGCCGCACCGACTCGGTGAGCGTCGCGGCGGCGATCTCGAAGCCCTCGGGGAACACCGGGTCGGTTCGGCGCGCCTCCGCCAGCTGCCACCGCACTGCCTTCACGACCTGGTCGGGACTCGGAGAGATCACGAGCGACAGCGCGGCGCACCGCGCGCGGCGCTGGCCGGGGCAGGGGACCCTCCCCTCCCACGTGGCCCGCGAGGTCACGCGGGCGGTGACCATCCCGAGGCTCGGGAGCGCCCGCAGATCGGTCCACTCGTGCGGCTCCCCCGCCGCGAAGTCGGCGCCGGCCCACGAGCCGACGAGGCGGTTCCACGCCTCACGCGCGCCTCCTTCCGGCGCTTGCACGATCCCGCCGGCCGCATCCACGACCAGGGGCTCGCCGATCACCCGCTGCCCGTCGGGCTCGGTCGACCACACCCGGAGGCCACCCGGCACGGCCTCGGTCCGCACCCGCCAGCGGTCCTCGATCACCCGCTCTGCGGTGGGCGGCTCGGTGCGGACCACGGTCACCGAGGAGACGGGCACGTCGAGCCCGGCGGGCCACGCGAACTCGAGCGAGACGGTGCGCGGGCGCGCCGCGAGGAGGAGCGCGAGCCAGGTCACGCGTAGGCCGCCACCACGCCCGGGCACCGCTCCCGGGACGGGCAACCCCCGCAGGCGGCCGGGTACACCCGGGCCTGGCTGGCGAAGTAGAGGCGGGCGAGGAGCGCGGCCTCGTCGGGCTCGCCGGCGCCGGGGATCGGGCCGTCGCCGGCGCCCCACCGGAGACAGAGCGGCGCGACGAGCAACGCCACGTCCGGCAGGGAAGCCCGGATCTCCTCGAACGTGGGGGCCTCCGCGCGCCAGTCCCACACCGGTTTGGATCGGGGGAGCCCGACGGCGAGCCGCTCGCCGTAGCGCTGGCGCACGAAGCCGGCGAGGTGCCCGAGCGCGTGGAGGGTTCGCCGCAAGAAAAGGGTGTGGACCCGCACGCGCACGCCGGCGGCGTAGGCCTCGTCGAGCCCGGCCACCACGGCGTCGAAGCAGGGGACACCCGCGACGGCGTCGTGCTCGGCGGCGTTCGTGCCGTACAGGGGCACCACCACCTCGGCGAGCCCGAGCGAGGCCCAGCGGGCGGCGTGGCGGCGCAACGTCGCGCCGTTGGTCATGAGCTCGACGCGGGTGTAACCGAGCGTGCGGGCGCTGCGGAGGATCCACTCGAAGGAGGGGTGGAGCGTCGGCTCGTTGCCGCCGACGAGGAGCCTGTCCACGCCGTCGGGGCGGCCCCCGAGGTGGGCGCGGATCTCGGTGTCGGAGGTGACGCGCTCGACGTGGGTGGTGCCGGGCCCCGCGCAGAAGAAGCACCGCTGCGCGCAGGCGTTGGTGAGCGCGAGCAACACGGCGGGCGGGTAGCCGCGGAAGCGCAGCCACGCCAGCTGGTCGGCCGGCGACGCCGACATCAGGGCGTGGATCGCGGGGTCTTCGTGGTCGGGACGCACGGGGCGGGCGTATCCCGCGAAGGCGTCCCGTCCATTCTCCGGCCGTCACCCGGCGCAGTCCTCCGTCCACTCGACGGTGAAGATCAGGTGATGTTCGTCCTCGAGGCCCTCGGCGAGCTCGGCGACGACGACGCCGTCGCGCAGGAGCTCGCCCGTCGTGGTCCCGTCCTCGGCGAGGCGGGCGGAGACGGTCCAGTACACGTCCGCCTCGAGGCTGGGGAAGAGCAGCTCGAGGTCGATGAACGGGTGGTCCTCGCCCCAGCCGCCGTCGGCATACGCGACGTAGTCCACGTCGGCGGTGGTGCCGTCGTCCGCGACGAAGGTCCCGACCAGGTCGACCTCGCCCTGCGCCGCGTAGGTGTCGTCGCCCCAGAAGACCCACCGGTGGAACGGGTTCGCGAGGTAGGTGACGACGCCGCCCGCGGAGCCCGCCGGGCCGCTGAACGGCGACCACACCTCGGGGTCGGGGTCGGCCGTGGCGGTGTACCAGCTCTCCGAGTACGGCACGTCCGCCGCGACGCACCCCGTGCGCATGCACGAGCCCGCGATCCCCTCCGACCCCACGCAGGTCGCCTCGTAGTCGACGGGCTCGCCGCACCCGAGGTAGAAGATCGGCCCGCCCGTGGCCTCCTCGTCCCACAGGCTCACGACGTAGGCGGGCGCGCCGTCGGCGCTCCACGACATCACGGAGATCGTCTCGACGAAGAGACCCTCGGTGGCCGCCGCGATCGCCGTGGCGACGTCGGCGTCGAGCGGGCACGCCGGCAGCTCCGCCTCGGCCTTGGGGGTGGGCTCGTCCGCGGCGTCGAGAGAGCAGCCGGCGAGCACGAGGAGCAGGACTTGACGAGTTTGCACGTGACCTCCTTTGATCCCCGTTTGGGGGTGAGGCCACCCTAGCGGCGGGCGCCGGGCCACGCGCCGGGCGAAAGCCACTCCGTCCGCGCGCCGGTGCACGCGGAGGTGCGATCCTGCGATACGGTCACCGGGGGGCGTCCGCCAGCGAGAACAGGTGCACGTTCGCCACGACGACGTGCTCGCCGGGCTCCGACGCCGCCACGACGGCGCGCAGCGCCCGGAAGTAGGCGAGGTGCATCTCGCGGATCCGCTCGAGGTCCGCGGAGGAGACGGTGAAGACGTTGTACGAGTAGAGGCCCGGCCGATCGCGCGCGAGGCGATCGAGCGCGACCTCGCACCAGTGGCGACGCTGTCGGCGTCCGGCGGCGGGATCGGGGCGCGTGTCCACGGTCAGGACCGCGGCGGGCCGGTAGGTCCCTCCCTCCGCGACGACCTGGCCCGCGTCGACCAGGGCCTCGAGGCAACGCGCCTCCTCGACGGCGGAGATCCCGAGGAGGTGGGCGATCCACCCCGGACGGTGTGCCGGCATCGACCGGTACGCCTCCAGCTCGAGCACGCGCAGGACCGCCTGCGACCACGGCAGATCCGCGGCGATCGCGCGTCGCGCGGACAGGTCCGCCCACGCGGCGGCGAAGGACGGGAGGCGCGCGGGGTCCACGAAGCAGGCGACCAGGTCCAGCGCGCGGCGGGAGGCCGCGTCCACGAGGCGCAGGAGCTCGGCGAGCGACGGCTGCGCCTGCCCGCGGAGGAGCCTCCCGACCGCGTGCCGGCTCACACCCGTCCGCGCGGCGAGCTCGACCGCGGGAAGCTCGCCGGCCAGGTCCACGAGCAGGAGCCGCACGGCCTCGGGCGTCGCGGGGTCGAGGCGATCGAGCCATTCGGGCGGAGAACGGAAGAAACCCCGGAGGGCGCCGGCGGGGTCGACGCCCACCGCGCGGGCGAGGCCGAGCGCCTCGGCCGCGGAGGGCTCGCGCCGACCGGACTCCCAGGTGTAGACGACGTTCGTGCGGTATCCGAGGCGCTTGCTGAGGGAGCGCTGGGCGCGGCGCCCGCGGAGTGCGCGGAGGAGCTCGCGGGAGAGGCGGGCGTGGTCCATGTCTCGCAGGATCGCACATCCCTGCGCGCTTCCGCCGGGAAAAGGACGAACGCGCCCGCGCGAACCCGCGCGCGGGACCGTATTCTTGGCCTCACGAGGAGGCCTTCGTGCTGCTGCTGAACACGTTCGCGTGCGCTCCGTCCGCGTCCGAGGCCCAGCTGGGCGGGCAGACCGGCGAGGAGATGCCGCCGCCGTGCACCGCGGTCCGGGAGCCCCTCGCGCTCGACGACGCGCGGCTCGGCTTCGCGGCGGAGGACGTCCTCGCCGCGCTCGCCCGGACGGTCGCCACGCTGACCTGGGCCGGCGGGGAGCCCACCTCCCTGACGATGACGGTCGCGCTCGAAGGGGAGGAGGCGGCGCTCCTCGATCAGGCGCCGGACGGGAAGGACTGCCCGGACCTGCTGGTGGTGCCCGTGGCGTTCGGGTTCCGCACGGGCGACGGCCTCCTCGACGACGTGTGGGCGATCGATCTCCTCGCCAGCGGCGGGGAGTCGGCCGAGGCGTCGGCCCGGCTCGATCCCACGGCGTGGACGGGGACCTGGGAGACCGAGGCCGACCCGTACCTGACGGCCCGGTGGTCCGACGGTCTCGCGAGCGGCGACCTGCGGGACGTCGCCGCCACCGACCCGGCGGCGGCGGTCCTCGCGACCTGGTAGGCCCGTCAGGGCATCCCCGGCCGCCACTCCCCCCACGCGTCCGAGGGCACGACGAACGGCATCCGTACGTCCAGCACCATCGTGATCCGCGGCTCGGCGCCGTCGTTGCGCGCCCAGTGCGTGCGCCGGACGTCCATGAGCCGCGCGCGGCCCTCCGGCCACCAGGCCTGCTCCGCGGCGGGCAGGCGCAGGCCGAGGTGACAGCGGATCACGTCGTCCTCGCGCGGGTCGGCGTGGGGCGCGATCGTGATCCCCGGCTCGAGCCGCAGAAAACCGGCGAGCTGCACGCCGGACAGCGACGCGACGATCTCCCAGGTGCGCGGGCAACGCGCGCGGTTGGCGGCGAAGTCCACGCCCGGGAAGTCGGCGGTCCACTTGCCGACGTCGAGCACGAAACCGGTCCAGCCCTTCGGGTAGCCGGGCATCACCGCCCACGCCTCGGGCTCGAGCGCGAGCGCCTCGCGACGGATGTCGGCGGCGCCGGCCTCGACCGGGTCGAGGAAGGCGTAGGTGCGGCGCGTGGCCTCGTCGTACGTCACGCTTCCCTCCTGTACCACTTCAGGAAGTCGGTGAGGATCGCGCCCACCTTCAGGTTGTTGCGCGTCACCTCGGGCGGGTAGCTCCACGCGACGAGCTGGGAGTTGGGTGGCGCGTCCATCCAGTAGCGGTCGAACCCGTGGCGGTCGTCGAGGTGCCCGAGGCGGAAGCGGTCCTTGTGCTCGGTCTCGTGCAGGAACGCGTTGCCGCCGTACACGGTGCCGTCCCAGTCCACCGTGATCTCGGCGTTGAGCCGCATGGGCATCGGCGCGTTCTCCGCGTTCACCAGCGTGACGTGGGGCCGCTCGCGGAGCGCGCCCGCGAGCACGAAGAGCTGCTCGGCGAACGTCCTCCGCTGGGCCTCCGTCCAGCCGCGCCCGAGCGCGAAGTTGATCTGGACGCGGGTGAACCCGAGGTCGCAGACGTGCAGGTAGTTGTGCGCGAGCCGGTCGACGTCGGTGGGGTGCACCACCATGATGACGTCGTGGGCGAGCCCGCTCTCCCGGATGGCGCGGGCGCGCGGGGCGATGCCGGCGGCGTAGGAGTCGCCGCGTAGCGCAGGCCGGAAGCGGTTCTGGGTCTTCGCGTCGCCGTCGAGCGACAGCTCGAGCTTCACCGGGCGGCCCCGGAGCCACGCGAGCTTGTCCTCGTCGAGAGACACGCCGTTGCTGGAGATCACGAAGTCGAGCCGCTTGCCGCGCCGGGCCGCCTCCTCGGGGCCCCAGGCGATCGCGTGGCGGACGAGGTCCCACTCGAGCAGCGCCTCGCCGCCGAAGAACTGCAGCGTCAGGGCCTCGCGCTCGCTCGACAGGAGCAGGCCCACCGCGCGCTCCAGCGTCTCGCGGGACATCACGCGGCCGTCCTGCTTGGGGATGTAGCAGTAGTTGCAGCGCAGCTCGCACTGCCACGTCGGGATCACGACCAGCCGCGTGACGCCGCCCTGGGTGTGACGTTGGAAGGCCGGGAGCCAGCTCTCCACGGGGCCGAGCAGGGTCTCGGCGCGCGCGCGGAGCTCGGCCTCGCCCGAGGTGCGGCGGGCGGCGTCGAGCAGCTCGAACACGCGCCGTCGCAGCCGGTCGTCCAGCACGCGCGCCCAGTACTCGTCGTCGATCGTCTCGCGCAGGCGCTCGTAGCTGCCGCCGTAGCAGCGCGCGTCGGTGAAGAAGCCCGCGTCGACCGCCTTCGCGACGAGCGGATCGCCCGGGACGTCGTGCTCCACGAACGGGTAGTCCACCTCGGGGTGGCCAAAGACGGCGGCGACGTCGCGCAGGACGGGGTCCGCGCGCCCCTGCCGGAGCCGGCGCCGCGCGCTCGCGCTCGGGAAGTAGCTGACGAGGCGGGGCACGACCGGGAAACGGACGTGGAAGTACACGGGGTGGGCGAGCTTGAGGCGGACCACCTCGTCGAGCACCTCCACGAGGTCGCCCATCGTGGTGTCGGCGTTGGAGAGGATGAAGTACGCGTCGTGATGCAGCTCGCGCTCGGCGAGGGCGGCGACGATCGCCCGGACGTGCGCGCGGCCATACCCCTTGCCGAGGCGGACCAGCTCGGTGTCGGAGAAGCTCTCGACGCCGATCTGGAGGTAGCTCGACCAGCGCCGGGTGCGGTGGTCGGCCACGAAGTCGCGCGTGGGGACGGGCGCGCCGCGGTCGTCGAAGCAGTCGGGCGCGATCGCGTCGAGCAGCTCGACGTCGGGCTCGGCGAGGAGCCGCCCGCCCTCGCGCCGGCAGAGATCGGCGATCGACACCTGGCACGAGGCGAGCCGGAAGGGGGTGTCGCGCAGCGCGCGGAAGAAGGCGAGGGCGCGGGCGCGGTCGCAGGCGAAGTCGTCGTCGGAGACGTGCACCCGGTAGGCGTTGCGCGGCGCGTTCGTGTTGCGGCCGCGGGCGTCGCGCGGGCCCTCGCCGAAGAGCGCGGCGTAGTGGGCGTCGTAGCGGCGCAACAGCTCGATCACGCCGCCCGCGGAGCGCGCCTGGTACGACTCGCGCCCGATGATCGAGCAGAAGGTGCAGCGGTGGACACACCCCCGCGAGGTCGAGAGCTCGACGCCGGCCTCGAGGTGGCGGGGGGTCACCCAGCGCAGGTCGAGCGGCACGCGGTCGAGGTCCTCCACCTCGACCACGCGTGCCGAGTTGCAGGACAGGAGGCGGCCCCGCTCCACCACGATCATCCCGTCCATCTCGAGCAGGGCGCCGACCTGCGCGTCGGTGAGGGGGGTGTCGACGTCGCCGTCGCCGAGGATGCGGGCGAGCCGCGGCACGAAGTACTCGCCCGCGCCGCGGCACACGAACGTGACGTCGGGGAAGTGGGCGGCGACGTGCTCCGGCGTGAGCGTGGGCATCACGCCGCCGAGCGCGACGTGCGCGCGGCAGCCCAGCTCGCGCAGCGCGCGCACCAGCGAGACGACGCCGTGCCAGTACCCCTCGAGCAGCGTGACGCACACGAGCCCGATCGGCCCGCCGGCGAGCGCCCCGGCGAGCGCGTCGAGACCCTTCACCGGCCGCTCCGTCCCGGTGATCGCCATCTTCACGTCCGCGAGCACGACCTCGGTGTCGAGCCCACCCAACGCCGAGACCATGTGCAGCACGCCCTGGGAGATCTCCGCGTCGTTGTGCGGCATCTCCGCGTTCATCAGCGACTCGAAGAAGAGCGCGCGGCGGACGGGGCGCGCCGGCAGCTCGCCCGCGGCCACCCGGGGCGCGGGCGAGGGCAGCGCCTCGACCGCGGCCTCGACGACCCACGGGCTCGGCGCGCGGGCGACGGCCTCGCCGTCGAGGAAGAGGTCGCCGGCGACGCGCGCGGGGCCCTCGCCGAGGTGGACGCGGACCGGGTGGGGCGCCGTCACCGCGCGCGCGGCGCGGAGCAGCGTGGCGGGCGCGAAGGGCCCCACGACCTCGACGCGGCCGGCGCTCCCGTGGTGGCGCACCGTGAGGACGCGGCCGTCCGGCGTGGCGATCCGGCGATCCGGCGGGGCCCACCGCCCCCCGTCCGGCTCGACCACGTAGTACCAGCCGCGGTCCATCAGCCCACCCGCACGTCGACGCCGAAGCGCGCGGAGAGCGCGGCCGCGAGCGGCCGCCAGCGCTCCGGCTCGTCCACGAGCAACACGACGGCCTCGATCCCGGCGACCGCGGCGAGCTCGACGCTCTCCCGGGCGACCGCCGCGGTGGGCGATCGCAGGCCCAGCCACACGATCGCGGGGCCGCTCCGCAGGAGCTGCCACACCCCGCGGAGCGAGGCGGCGTCGAGGTGGTCGAGCTCCAGCGCGAGGCCGTCGCCGGCGACGGCCTCGCCCGGGGCGAACGAGCGCGCGAGGTGCCAGGCGAACGGCGCGTCGTCGCCGTGCCAGGGCCCCCGGAGCGTCTCCGGCGGCGCGATCCCCGAGCCGCCGCGCACCTCCCAGTAGGCGTGCCAGGCGCCGCCGCAACGCGCGCGGAGGACACAGGCCCGGCACGGGGGACCGTGGCGCTTGTCGCCCGTGTTCTCCACGCCGGGCACGCCGCGCGGGCCCTCGCGCGCCTCGATCGCCTCGACGCTCACGTCGAGCCCGTCCTCCCACCCCACGCAGAGCGGAAGCCCGCAGTACGGGTTGAGGAGCTCGATGCCGTGGGCCTTCGCGCGGCGCCGCGCCTCGCGTACGGCGGGGCCGAGCACGGCGTAGTCCGGGAGCAGCTCGGGCGAGCGGGCCGCGCGGCCGTGTGGCTGGACGGCCGACACGGAGATGGAGCGCACCCGTGGCAGGCGCTCCGCCACGAAGTCGACGTAGGCGGGGAGTCGCGCCTCGGTGTCGGCCGCGGTCACCGGGTTCAGCGTCACGCGCACGCCGGCGTCCAGCAGCGCGTCGATGCCGGCGAGGCACCGCGCGAAGGCGCCGTCGAGCCCCGCGAGGCGGTCGTGCAGCGCCGGAACGTCGGACAACAGCGACACGAACGCGGAGGTGAGCCCCGCGTCGGCGAGCGCGCGGGCGTAGCCCGCGTCGATCAGGACGGCGTTGGTCTGGAGCTCGACGAGCCTCGGGCGCGACGCCGCCACGACGCGCAACAGCCGCTTGCGAAGCAGCGTGGGCTCGCCGCCGGAGATCGTGACGGTGCGCTCGTCGGCGAAGGCGGCGAGCGCGCGGTCGATCGCGTCGTCGTCGGGGGTCGGGCGGGGGTAGTCCTCGACCGGGACGTTACAGAACGGACACCGTTCGTTGCAAGCCATCGTGAGGCGCAAGAGCCCCTTCGTGCGATGGCTGGGTTCGGCGTCCATGTCCGAGCCTGTAGCAGGGTGGAGGCCACCGGCTACAGGAAAGGGCTACAGCCGCGTCAGATCCCCATCGCCGCGCGCACCGTCGCCGGCCACGCGCGCATCCGCTCCACCAGCAGCGCCCGCGCCGCCTCGACCTCCCAGCCGGCGTACGGGCTACGTGTGTCTTCCGCCGCGGCCTCGGCGGACAGCGCGAACAGCGCCTCCGCGGTGCCGGCGACGTCGAGCCGCTCGTAGACCTCGAGCGCGGCCTCCACGTGCTCGCCGAGTCGCGCGACGCAGTCGGGGTCGAGCTCGCAGCGCCAGCCGAGCAGGGCGCCGCCGTGCTCGAAGGCCCACGTCTCGTTCCACGACTCGTCCTGCCCCCACGGTGAGAACTTGAGGCGCCCGCCGTCGCCCGGGTCGGCGTACACGAAGAAGTCGTTGAGGTGCCACGGGTAGCCGTCGTCGCCGCCCGTCGCGATCGAGTACGCGACGTAGTCGAGGTACTGATCGGTCGCGAGCACCCGCGACGTCACGGCGTAGAAGTCGCCGTCCCACGCGGCGAGCGCCTCGGCGGCCTGCGCGAGGCTCACGGGGCCGTAGCCCATGCCCGCCTGCAGGGTGAAGTTCTGGAGCCGGTCCGCGGTGAGGTCGGCCTCGTCGTTGGCCGCCCAGAGATCGCCGGTCGGGTCGGCGAAGCGGCGCTCGAGGAACTCCTCGTCCATGCTCTCCAGCAGCGCGTAGAGCCCGTAGTAGTCGTCGTTGACGTACACGCGGGCGAGCGTGGCGCGCGGCACGAACATCCCGCCGGACGCCCACACCCAGTAGCTCACGACCTCGCGCCCCTGCGCGGGGTCGCCCGTGAGGTTGTTCAGGGCGAGGCGCTTCACCCCCGCGTAGCGCTGCCCGTCGACGAATTCGTTGAACTTCACGCGGAAGGCGGGCTTGCCGTCGAAGTCCTGGTAGGTCGAGCTGCCCTTGAGGCGGAGCCCCACCTCGAGCGCGGCGCCTTCGTGCTCGAACGTGGCGCGCACGTAGGTGCCGCCGTCCGCGTTCAGGGCGTCGATGCCCTCGTCCGGGACGGTCAGGTGGACCTCCTGCAGCGTGGAGGCGTCGAAGAGCGCCTCGTAGTCGCCGAGCTCGCCCGGATCGGGCTCGTCGGGCGGGTTCGGCTCGACCCAGTCGAGCACCTCGGGCACCTCGGGGCGCTCGGCGTCGCCCACGACCTCCTCTCCGGCGGGCGAGGGCGCGACCTCGGGCGCCCGGCCCGTCCCCAAGAACGGCTCGGAGCACCCGAGCGCGAGCGCGACGAGCCCCAGCGGCCCCGCGCGCCCCGCGCGGGTCGTCTCCCCCCTCTGTCCCGGCATGCCGATACGTCCCCGCGATCGAGATAAACACGACGCCTCCCCGGGAGGGATGCGTGACGATCGTGTCGCTTCTGGCGTGCGCGCCCATCGACGTCGGCGACGGTCCGTCCCGCTGCCGCGCGGACGGAGCGGCGATCCGCTGCGAGCACGAGACGGACGTGTACTCCGACGGGGCGACCGACCGCGACGTGCTCTGGCAGGTGCCGCTGGGCGAGGCGCCCGCCGACGGCTGGCCCGTGGCGTTGTTCTTCCAGGGCTCGCTCGTGACGGCCGACAGCCTATGGGAGGGGTTCGCCGGCGAGCCCTTCGGCGGCGAGCACCAGGTCCGCACGACGAAGGCCCTGCTCGACGGCGGCTTCGCGGTCGTCGCGCCCGAGGCGCTGGGCGCGGGCCTGACGTGCTGGAACACGAACGTGCCGCCCTGGTCGACGGACTGGGACGGGGCGCCCGACGACGTGCTGATGGACGAGGTCCTCGCGGCGGTGGACGCCGGCGAGCTCGGCCCGCTCGATCCCGCGCGGCTCCACGCGCTGGGGATCTCGAGCGGCGGCTACATGACGAGCCGGATGTCGCTCGCGTACCCGGGGCGCTTCTCCCGCCTCGTGATCGTCGCGGCGTCGTACGCCACGTGCGCGGGGGTCGTCTGCGACGTCCCCGACGCGCTCCCGGCCGACCACCCGCCGACCCGCTTCCTCCACGGGCGGCTCGACGCCGTCGTTCCCGTCTGGACGATGGAGGCCTACGCGGACGCGCTGGCGGACGCGGGCGTCGAGCACGACGCGATCGTCGAGCCCGGAGGCGGGCACGCCTGGCCGGAAGCGGCGCCGGAGGACGTCCTGGACTGGCTCAGCGACTGACCGGGGCGGCGCGCCTCCTGACCTCGCGCACGATGTCGGCGACGTTGCCCGGCAGCGTGTTGCGGGCGGCGATCTCGCCGGCCCAGCGGGGCACGTTGCCCCCCGCGTCGGTGCAGATGCGGTAGCGCACGCGGGTGCCCGCCGGCGACGGCGTGAAGGTCCAGTCGCCGAGGTTGGTGCGGGTGGGGACGGCTTCGGGGAAGCGGGCCTGGAGCGCGGCGGCCTCCGCCGGGTACTTCGCGGCGGCGTCGAGCTGATCCCACCGGAAGACGCGGTCGCTCCCCTCGACCCCGACCCGCGCGTGCACGAACCAGTAGCGGTCGGCGATCGGCGCGGGGTTGTCGAGCAGCTGGTAGTAGTCGAAGGCGGTCGCCGTGCCCGCGAGCTTCTTGGCGGCCGGGAGCTTCCAGCTCGACCAGCGGGGCTGGTCCTCGACCGCCGTGGCGGCGGCGAGCAGCGCGTCGGCGTCCAGCGCGACGGTGGTGCTGCCCTCGAGGCAGCTCTCGCCGAGCACCTCCTTGTGGCGCACGACGATCTCGCCGACGTCGTCGACCTGCTTGCGGTCGATCTCCGCCCAGCCGGCGGGGTCCTCGAGGCCGCGCCGCAGGGCGTCGGGGTCGGCGGCGAGCGCGAGCGCGACGATCACGGGACCCTCCCAAAAACAGAACGCCCGTCGCTTCCCGAGGGAAGGTCGGGCGTTCGGTGGGTCAGCCTACCAGCGGTCGCCGCCGCCGCCGTAGCCGCCGCCGCCACCGCCACCGTAGCCGCCGCGGTCGCCACCGCGCCCGCCGCCGCCGCCGCCGTAGCCGCCACGACCGCCGCCGCCGCCGCCGAAGCCGCCACGACCACCGCCGCCGCCGCGACCGCCGCCGCCGCCGAAGCCGCCGCCGCCCTCACGGGGGCGGTCCTGCGCCTCGTTGACGCGGATCGTGCGGCCGTCGAGCTGCGTGCCGTCGGTGGCCGCGATCGCGTCCTTGGCCGCCGTGTCGTCGCTGAAGGTGACGAACCCGAACCCGCGGGACCGGCCGGTCTCGCGATCGGTGACCACCTTCGCGTCGGTGACCGCGCCGAACCGCTCGAAAGCGGCGCGCAGGCCTTCATCGGAGGTGTTCCAGCTCAGACCGCCCACGAACAACTTCTTCGCCATGCTCTCTTCCTGTCCAGGGTGAAAACCTTTCGCGCCCCGGGAACTGCGGGCCGGAAAGGACACCGCTGCCGTTGCATCGCCCCTGCCCGGGAAATCCGGTCCGCAGGCGATCGCAAGAGGGCTAACCACCTGCCGTCGTGCGCGCCACCCCTTTTGTGAGCCGTCCGGGGGGGCGCTCGCCTACCGCACCCAGATGGCCTGCGCGGCGCCCGCCGCCCCGTACCAGGTCCACGCGCCGCCCCAGGTCGCGCTCAGGAAGTACGAGCCGTCGCCGCCGCAAAGCGTGAGGCCGGCGTTGGCGCCGTCGGACTCGCTGAAGTCCCAGCCCGATCCGAGCGAGCCGTGGCCCTTGCAGTCGGCGGGCGCCCCCGCGGGGTTGTCGACGGCGCCGACGCCGCCGTCGGTGTAGCTCGCGTCGCCGCCGCACCAGTAGTACCCGGTGTCGCCGCCGTAGAGCAGGTAGCCGTCCTGCCCGAAGGCGATCCGCAGCGCCGACTTCGACACGTCGCGCGAGAGATACGTGCGCGCGCCGTTCTGGTAGGCGGCGAGCCGCAGATCGGTCCACTCGTAGGCGTTCAGATCGAGCCAGCCCATCCGCGGCGTGGACGAGAGGCTCGCCTCCTCGGGCGAGACGGCGAGGTCCTCGGGCGTCGTCACCGCGCCCCCGAAGCCCCCCTGGCTGCCGGTGTGGGCGGTGTTGCGCACGAAGCCGAGCGTCCAGCCGCCGTTCCCGAGGTCGCACCAGAGCTCGGCCGTCGAGCCGTCGGGGAGCGTGATCCAGTAGGCGCCGTCGCCCTCGCCGCCGGCCTCCGCGATGGCGAGGCAGCTCGTCGCCGGGCACTCCTCCGACGCGCCGATCGAGTCGCCGGCGAGCCCGTCGCAGTCCTGGTCGACCTCGTCGCAGGCCTCCTGCGCGTCGGGGTGGACGGCGGCGTCGCCGTCGTCGCAGTCGCCGCCCACGATCGCGACGCCGGCGCCGAGCGAGCAGGCGAGCACGACGGTGTCGTCGTCGCCGTAGCCGTCGCCGTCGCGGTCGGCCCAGAAGGGCAGGGGGTCGGCCACGTCGTCGTCCGCGTCGTCGACGAGGCCGTCGCAGTCGTCGTCGTCGCCGTCGCAGACCTCGGGCGCGCCGGGGTGGACGGCGGGATCGTCGTCGTCGCAGTCGTCGCAGCCGGCGCCGTCGAGGTCGAGGTCGTCGCAGCCGGTGTCCGGGACGGTCGCGGGGGGATCCGGCGTGAGCGTGGTCTCGCCCTTGCAGCCGGTGAGCAGCAGCATCGCCAGCAGCACGAGCGCGAGCCCGCCCCCGCCCGAGGACTCGCAGCCGCAGGACCTCGCGTCCGGCGCCGGCTCGGCGGCGGGCGGGTCGCCGGTGTCCTCGAGACGGTCCACGACGCCGCCCGTCTCGCCGCGGAGCGCGGAGAAGTCCTGCTCGCCGTCGGCCCAGACGTTCGGCGCGCCGTAGGAGGAGCGCTTCGCGTCGGAGTAGCCGCCGTCGTCGCGGCGGACGCCCTCGCCGGGATCGCCCGCGAGCTGGCCAACCTCGGACTTCGAGAGGCCGTCGCGAGGCGCGACCGTCTCGCCCGCGGGCCCGAAGCGCACGCGGCCGCCGGCGTCCAGCACCGTGAGGCGCCAGTCGAGGTGCGTCACGTCGAAGCCGTCGCTCGAGGCGTGGGCGCCGTCCGGCGTGGCGCGCAGGTGGAAGCGCCAGTCGCCCGCGTCGGGGGCGTACGCGGGGTCCTCGGGGAGGTCCTCCGCCACGGTGAGGATCGTGCCGGCGCGCAAGTCGGCGAGGAGGGGCACGTCGGCGAGCGCGATCTCGCCGCGCTCGCCGGCGCGGTCCTCCATGACGAGGCGCCAGCCGCGGACGTCGAGGTGGTCCTCGATCACCACGAGCTCGATCCAGTCGCCGCCGTTGCCGGCGAGCGTCCCGAGCGCGTCGTCGCCCTCCGCGAGCGTGGCGTCGGGGTCGACCGCGTTCCACTCGTTGAGCACGATCGCCGGCGCCTCGTCGACCTCCCAGAAGCCCTCGGCGAGCGGGCCCCAGGCGTCGCCCGACCGCGTGCGCGCCTTCACGATCGTGGAGCGGTCGAGGCGGGTGGACCACGTCCCGTCGGCGAGCTCGGCGCCGTCGTGCACCGCGCCGCCGGGCTCGCGCGGGTCCTCGCCGTCGAGCGAGACGACGAGCTCGCCCGCGCCGGAGACCGTCAGCGTGGTGCCCGCGGGGACGAGGCCCGCGGCGACGTCGAAGGTGGGCGGATCGAGGGGGTACCAGCCCCGGGCGCGCGCCTGGTCGCGGAGCACCTCGGTCCGGTAGGGGAAGAACTGCGTGAGGAGGCGGTCGCGCTCGCCGGCCCACTCGCCCTCGACGTCCCACCAGCCGTAGCCCCACCGCGCGGACTCGACGTAGAGCGCGCCCTCCACCGTCGCGGCGATCCGCTCGTACCGGGCGGCGGTGGCCTCCGCGGACAGCGGCCCGTCGAGGTTGCGGGCGATCGCGTCGGCGAGCGCGATCGCGAAGTCGGGGTCGCCCTCGGCGACGAGCGCGCCGAACACGCCGTCGGGGCCGGTGAGCGACGTGATGTCGGTCGTGTAGTCGTAATAGAGGCAGATGTCCGAGTCGGAGCTGTGGAAGCGGAAGCCGCCCTCGTCCGGCTCGTCGGGGCCCGCGGCCTGCCAATTGTGCCACGTGTACCAGTCCCAGGCGTTGGCGGCGTAGAAGTTGAGGACCATGTAGTCGAGGAAGTTCTCGACGTCGAGCCAGCGGCGCGCCTCGGCGAACGTGCCGCTGCTGGCGACGAGCGCGGCCCAGGCGCCGCCGTCGCCGTCGAAGGCCGACCCCGCGTTGATCGCCTCGTAGTCGTCCTCGTCGCCGCCGAGGTACTCGGCGAGCATCGCGGCGTTGAAGCGCTCGCGGACGTGGTAGACGCCCCAGTACGCGCCGTTCTCGTAGAGGTGGGCGAAGCGGCCGTGGGGCGCCACGTGGCCCATCTCCAGCTGCGACTCGTCCATCCAGAGGTTGCGCAGGTGCTGGCCCTGCGAGCCCAGGTAGAAGACGGTGTCGTGGTTGCCGCTGCGCAGCGTGAGGGCGTCGTGCTCGTCGGCGGGGGCCACGCCGGTGGCGCCCTCGCCGTACAGGTCCAGTGCGAGCTTCGGAGGGCCGTAGTCGTCGCGGAACGTGAGGCGGAGGCTCGCCTTCGGGTACTGCCAGCTCGTGCCGCCCACGATCTTCACGCCGCAGTTCGCCTGCGCGACCTCGCCGGCGGGGTCGATCCACTCGAACGATCCGGCGACCTCGGTGTCGAGCGCGAACACGGGCGCGATCACCGAGATGGTCGGCAACGTGCGCAGGCTCGCCTCGATCTCGGCGGCGTGCTGGGCCACGTAGGCGGCGTCCATCGTCGCGTCGGCCATCACGTCGGCGACGAACAGGTAGGTGTGGGTGACGATCTCGCCCGCGGTGCCGTCGCCGGCGACCTCGCGGGCGCGGACGATCGTGGTGCCGTCGATGGCGAGGGGCCCGGTGTACGCGGTGGTGGGATCGCCCGCGCCGAGCCCGTAGAGCAACGTGCCGCCGTCGGACGCGGCGATCGTCAGCGTGAACGGCGCGTCGACGACCCCGCGCTCCACGTCGAAGACGGGCGCGGCGAGGGCGAGGGGGGCGAGGAGGATCAGCGGGCGATCCCCTCGACGATCGCCGCCCGGAACACCTCGATCGGCTGCGCGCCGCTGACGAGCTTGCCGTTGACGAACGTCGCCGGCGTGCCCTGGATGCCGAGCTCCTTGCCGAGCGCGCCCTCCGCGCGGACCTCGTTCAGCACGCTGTCGTCGGCGAGGCACCGCTCGAACGCGGCCACGTCGAGCCCGATCCGGCGGGCGAGCTTGCCGTAGAGCGCGCGCGAGAGCTCGGTCTGGTTCTGGAAGAGCTGGTCGTGCATCTCCCAGAACCGGCCCTGCCGCCCGGCGCACCGGCCCGCGATCGCGGCGCCGCAGGCCTCGGCGTGGTGCTCGCCCGTCACGCCGGGGTTGCACGCCACGTGCAGCGGGTAGTCCACGAACACGACGCGGACGGCCAGCGGGTTCTCGCGGGCGATCTGCCGGGTCGTCTCGGCGTGGCGGCGGCAGTAGGGGCACTGGAAGTCGCTGAAGACGACCACCTGCACGCGGGCGTCGTCGGGACCGAGCGCGGGGGCGTCGGCCGGGACGGCGATCCGGCCCGACGGAGCCTCGACGGGCGTCGTCTCCGGCGAGAGCGGGTTGGCGAGCGCGAAGAGCACGGCGAGCAGCATCTCAGGCCTCCCGGAGCGCGTCGGCGAGGGCCCCGGCGACGCGGGCCACGCGCTCGCCCGACATCCGCATCTCGACGAAGGGGTCCCACGGGTCCGCGACGAGGTCGCGCCTCACCTCGAGGCAGAGGGTGCGGCCGGCGTACCGCACGGCGCGCGCGTAGGCGGTGGTGCTGGGGTGGAGCGGGTAGGTTTCGCTCGTCGCGGCGGTGACGCCCATGTCGGCGAGCCGCGCCCGGACGGCGTCGACGAGCCGCGCGTCGGCGAGCACCCGCCCGTCCTGGGTGCGCACGATGAGGTCGACCTCGGGCCGCAGCGGCCACGTCGGCTCGACCTCCGGCGCGTACGCGGCGCGCAGCTTCGGGCCGATGTCCGCGTCGACCTCGACGTCGACGGAGCGGGGCGCGTACGTGTGCACCATGATCGCGAGGCCTCCGGCCCCGCACACCGCGGCGAACGCCTGCTCCGCGACCTCCTGGTACGCGGCGTAGCGGGCGCGCAGGAGCGCGACGTCGTCGGCGTCGCGGACGTAGGGGGGCAGCCCGGGCGTGACGCCGCCCGACTTGTAGTCGGCGGCGGACAGGTCCAGCACCCGGTTCACGTCGATGAACGTGCGCGGGATGCGGGCGCGGACCACGAGCGCGCTCGCGGTCGGCCGATCGGCGACGAACCGCGCGGCGATCGCCTCGGCGATCTCCGGGGCGCCGACGTCGGTGTTGACGTGGAAGAAGTCGGCGAGCCCCGCGGGGAGCTCGCCCCGGAGCGCGTCGCGGACGGACGTGAAGTCGCGCGTCGCCGTGGCCCCGTGGGGCACCTCGAGGAGCAGCGACGGCGGCCCGTCGGCGCGGGCGCCGCGGACGTGGGTGACGTCGACGACGTGGGGGACGGAGGGGAGCACGGGCTCTTTCTACCCCGGACGCGGTAGGTTCGCGCGCGATGGACCCCGAGGCCTTCGTCCGCGCCCACACCGCCGTCGCCACCGCCCCGCTGGTCCCGGAGCTGACGCTGCACCTCGCGACCGAGGTGACGCCGCTCTGGGAGGCCACCGAGGTGGAGCTCCGCCGCGCCGGCCTCGACCCTCCGTTCTGGGCGTTCGCGTGGCCCGGCAGCCAGGCGCTCGCGCGGTGGGTGCTCGATCACCCCGCGGAGTTCGCCGGCAAGCGCGTGCTCGACGTGGGCTCGGGCGGCGGGCTCGCGGCGATCGCGGTGGCGAGGGTCGGCGGCGTGGGGATCGCCAACGACGTCGACCCGTTCGCGGCCGCCGCCACGCGCGCGAACGCCGCGCTCAACGGCGTCGCGGTCGAGACGATCACGGGCGACCTCGCCGGCGAGGACGTCGCCGCCGACGTCGTGCTCGCCGGCGACGTCTGCTACAGCCGGACGATGGCGGAGCGGCTGATCGCGTGGCTGCGCGGGCTCGCCCGCACGCGGCGGGTCCTGCTCGCCGACCCCGGGCGCGCGTTCGTGCCACGCGAGGGCATCCGGCCGCTGGCGACGTTCACGGTGCCGACGACGATGGACCTCGAGAGCCGCACGGAGCGCGAGACCACGATCGCGGAGCTACTCGCCGGCTGACCAGCGGACGACGGCGCGCGTGTAGGCCAGCGCGCGGTCGAGGCGGTCGCGGACGAAGGCGTCGCGGTCGCAGAGCTCGCCGAAGGGGACGCCCACCTCGCCGAACCGGCCCTCGCGCGACGTCCACACGTCGGCGAGCGGCACGCCGCACAACGAGCCGGTGGCGACCAGCTCGGCCGTCTCCGTCGCGAGCGCGCGCTGGGCCGCCGCCGGGTCCATCGCCGCGACGCCGTCGCCGCGCACCTCGCCCAGCAGCGCGCGCATGTCGGAGGACTCGAAGTCGTCGCCGAGGCCGTGCTGGACGGGCACGACGTGGGGCGGCGACGCCATGTCCTGGACGTGGTGGGCGGCGTGGCCCAGCAACACGTCGATCGCGCCGTCCGCGTCGCGGATGCGGGCGAGCAGCGAGGCGACGCGCTCGTCGGAGGGGCGCCGGCGCGTGGGGAAGTCGGGCCGGTAGTAGTGGCTCCAGACGAGCCACTTGCGGGCGAGGTTCCAGTCCTCCATCGCGGTGGCGCGACCGAAGGCGCGGGCGTCGAGCCGCGCCTCGGCCTCGAGCTCGACGGCTCGCTCCGAGAGCGCGCGATGGACGCCGGGGGAGAAGGCCCCGGCCGGCGTCGCCACGAGGTGCGACGCCACGAAGAGCGCGATCACGCCGCCATCCTAACCGGTGTGGTAGGGTTCGCCGATGCAGCCACCGGCAACCGGCCTCCGTTCCCAGATCGCGGCGTTCGACTACGTCTTCTGGCTCTGCATCTTCATGGAGCTCATGGAGCGCATGGCCTACTACGGCGTGCGCCTCGTGGTGCCGGTCTTCATGGTGCTCGCCCCGAGCGAGGGGGGCCCGGGGCTCACGCACGTCGAGAAGGGCACCGTGCTCGCCCTGTGGGCGGCCATGCAGTCGTGGCTCCCGACGTTCGCGGGCGGCTTCAGCGATCGCTTCGGCTACAAGCGCACGATCGCGGTGTCGGTCTTCCTCAAGGCCGGCGGCTACTTCCTCATGTCGCAGGCCGACGGTTTCGGGTCGATGGTCGCCGGCACGCAGATGCTCGCCGCGGGCACGGGCCTGTTCAAGCCCGGCATCCAGGGCACGATGGCCCACTCGATCGCGAAGGCGCCGGGCGCCGCGTCGATGGGGTGGGGCCTCTTCTACCAGTCGGTCAACGTCGGCGCGGCGATCGCCGCCTACATCCCGGCCTTCACCCGCGAGAAGTGGGGCTGGGAGGGCGTGTTCGCCACGTGCAGCGCGCTGGTGCTCGTGAACCTCGTGCCGCTGTTCTTCTACGAGGACCCCGTCGACGAGCGGGCCGCGGCGAAGGACACGCGCTCGGTCGGGACGCTGGTGCGCGAGTCGGTGGTCGACCTGTTCACGAGCCCCGTGCTCATGGGCTTCATCCTGTTGCAGGCGGGCTTCTGGTTCAGCTTCCACCAGCTCTTCGACATGCTGCCCAACTACGTCGACGACTGGACCGACTCGAGCGTGCTGCTCCGCGACGCGGGCGCGGCGCTGGGGGTCGCCTCGTGGGCCGAGGCCGGGGCGAAGGGCGAGATGATCCCGCAGGAGCGCCTCATCAACATCAACGCGATCCTGATCATGTTCACGATGTTCCTGTTCGCGTGGCTGTCGGGGAAGGTGCGCGTGCTGACGTCGACGATCGTGGGCATGGCCATCGCCACGGCGGCGTTCGGGGTGTTCGTCGTGACCGCCAACGTCTACGCCGTGCTCGCCGGCGTGGCGCTGTTCACGATCGGCGAGATGTTGTCGAGCCCGAAGCGGCAGGAGTTCCTCTCCTCGCTCGCGCCGCCGGGCAAGCGCGCGCTCTTCCTCGGCTACGCGAACATGCCCGACGGCATCGGCTGGGTGCTCGGCTCGCTCGTCGCCGGCTCCGCCTACGAGGAGCACGGCGACAAGGTCAACCTCGCGCGCGACCACCTGTCGAGGCTCTCCGACCCCGCGGCGGTCGAGGCGGCGCGCGTGTGGGTCACGCGCACGAAGGCGCTGGCGGAGCAGGGGGCGACGGACAAGACGCTGAAGGAGGTCGCCGAGAACATGGAGACCACCGCGCTCCCCGACGCCCTCGCGAAGGCGGCGCAGCTGCCCGACGCCGAGCTCGTCCGCGTGGTGGCCGACGCGCTCCCCCGCGGCGAGGTGCTCGCCCACCTCGGCCAGGCCGTCCCGACGCTCGCCGATCCCGCCGCCGCGCGCGCGTTCCTGTACGCGACGTACGAGCCCGGGCAGGTCTGGTACGCGTTCATCGCGATGGGGACGTTCTCGGTCGTCGGCATGCTCGTCTACGACCGGTGGCTCCGGAAGCGGCAGGAGGCCCGGGCGGCCGCGTAGACTGCGGTCGTGTTGCCGCTGCTCGCCTGTACGTCGACCACCATCCCGAGCGACCCGGCGTCGCCTCGCGACTCCGTCGCCACCGAGGCGATCGGCGACGCCCCGCGCGACACCGCGCCCCCGGCGGCGGCGCACCTCCCGGTCGTCCTCGTCGAGACGGAGGGCGCGATCGGCGACGGCGTGAAGGTCGACGGCACGATCGAGGTGATCGAGGATCACGACGGGACCCTCGCCGACCTCGACGCGGCCGAGCGCGCGTACGCGGGACCCATCGGCATCGAGATCCACGGCTCCTCCTCCACCGGCTACCCGAAGCTCGGCTACAAGCTCGAGTGTCGCGACGCCGACGGCACCGACGGCAACTGCGCGCTCGCCGGGATGCCCGAGGGCAGCGACTGGGTGCTGCACGCGCCGTACAGCGACAAGACGTTCATGCGCAACGCGCTCGCGTACAGCCTCGCCCGCGACGTCGCCGGCGATCGGTGGGAGCCCCGCGCGCAGCTCGTCGAGCTCTTCCTCGGCGGGGAGTACGCCGGCGTCTACCTCCTCGTCGAGCGCGTCTCCGTCGAGGACGACCGGCTCGTGATCCCGCCGACCGTCGACGACGCGGGCGTCGCGAACGGCGGGTTCGTGGTGAAGGTGGACCAGCACCGGAGCGAGGGCTTCGACACGAGCTACGGCACGCCGATCGACTGGGCCGAGCCGAAGCTCTCGGAGGTCACGCCGGACGCCGCCCGGTACATCCTCGGCTGGTTCGACGGCTTCGAGGCCGCGCTCCTCGCCGACGGGTGGGAGCAGGCGTGGCCGGCGTGGATCGACGCGGACGCGTGGGTCGACCACTGGCTGCTGAACGAGCTCGCCCACAACATCGACGCCTATCGGCTCTCCGCGTACCTGTGGACCGACGGCCCGCCCCCCGCGACGCTGCGCGCCGGGCCCGCGTGGGACTTCGACCGCGCGTGGGGGAACGTGAACTACTGCGAGTCGTGGACCACGGACGGGTGGATCTGGGACTCGCTCGATCGCTGCGGGTACGCCTACCAGTACCCGTTCTGGTGGGAGCGCCTGCGCGAGGACCCCGCCTTCCGCGACCGCCTCCGCGCGCGCTGGGACGAGCTGCGCGCGGGGCCGCTCGCCGACGAGGCGATCGTCGCGCGCATCTCGGAGCTGCGCGCCGCCGCGCTCGAGGCCCAGCCCCGGGACGACGCCCGGTGGGGGACCATCGGCGAGTACGTCGACCCCAACTGGTACGTGGGCGAGACCTGGGACGAGGAGATCCGCTGGCTGCGCGACTGGGCGCTCGAGCGCGCGGCGTGGATGGACGAGCACGTGGGCGAGCCCTGATGGAGTCCGTCCGGATCGACCGCTGGCCGCTCGCCGCCCCTCCTTGCTTCTGAAACGTTAGTTTCACGCATGTCCGCCGACCTGAAACAGCTCGACGCGCTCCTCCGCCGCGTCGGCGTGGCGGAGGCGTTCACGGCCCTCGCCGGCCTCGTCCCCGACGCCGCCGTCGTCGTCCTCGACGCTGGCGAGCGCGTGCTCTTCTGGTCGGGCGAAGCGGAGCGCCTGCTCGGGTGGCGACGGGAGGACGTGCTGGGGCGCCCCTGCCCGGCGGACACGCGCGCGGGCGGCGACGCGCTCTTCGGCGAGGTCGTGCGCGCGCGGCGCGCGGACGGGACCGCCGTGCAGGTGCGCTGCTACGAGCGGCGGTTCCACGACGCCGCCGGCGAGCGCGTCGGCAGCGTGCACCTGCTCGTGCACGCGGCCGCCACGCCGGAGGCGCGCGCGCTCGCGATGCCGGACGACGCCGTCACGTTCCACGGCCTCGTGAGCCGCGACCCGGCGATGCTCCGGGTCTTCGACATGGTGCGCAACGTCGCGGAGACCGACGCCACCGTGCTCGTCCGCGGCGAGAGCGGCACCGGCAAGGAGCTCGTGGCCCGGGCCATCCACCTCGAGAGCCACCGCCGCGGCCAGCCGTTCGTCGCGGTCAACTGCGCGGCGTTCACCCAGACGCTGCTCGAGAGCGAGCTCTTCGGGCACGTGAAGGGGGCGTTCACCGGCGCGGTCGGCGCGCGGGCCGGCATCTTCGCGCAGGCGGACGGCGGGACGTTGTTCCTCGACGAGGTCGCCGAGCTGCCGCTGGAGACGCAGGCCAAGCTCCTGCGCGTGTTGCAGGAGCGCACGTTCGTGCCGGTCGGCGGCACGGAGCCGGTGCGGGTGGACGTGCGCATCGTCGCGGCCACCCACCGGGCGCTGCGTCAGGAGGCCCGCGCGGGCCGCTTCCGCGAGGACCTGCTCTACCGGCTGCGCGTGGTCCCGATCTTCGTCCCCGCGCTTCGCGAGCGGCGCCTCGACGTGGACCTGCTCCTGCGCCACTTCGTCGACGCGTTCAACACCCGCGGGCCGCGTCGCGTCTCGCGCGTGTCGCCCGAGGCGATGCGCGCGCTGCTCGACTACCCGTGGCCCGGCAACGTGCGCGAGCTGCAGAACCTCGTCGAGTACGTGTTCGCCGTCGGGCGGGGCGAGGAGATCACGCTCGCGGAGCTGCCGCCGGAGATCCGCGAGCTCCGCGAAGCGCGCGCCGCCGCCGACGCCGCGCCGCGCGCGCGTGAGCCGGAGCCCGACCGCGTCCGCCGCGCGCTCGCCGAGGCGGACGGCGACCTCGCCCGCGCGGCCGAGCTGCTCGGCGTCAGCCGGACGACCTTCTGGCGGATGCGGAGGAAGACGCTCGGCGCCTGACGACTGACGGATGGTCGGACGGCGGCCGTTCGGGCAGACGTCGGCATGCACGTCGTCTTCGCATCCGTGGGCGCGGGGGAGCTGCTCGGCGTGGAGTCGCTGTCGGCGGTGCTGCGTCGGGCGGGGCACCGCACGAGCCTCGTGCACGACGCCGCGCTCTTCGACGACCGCTTCGACCTGTCCGTGCGTCCGCTCGCCCGCCTGTTCGACGAGCGCCCCCGCGCCATCCGGGACATCCTCGCGTCGAAGCCCGACCTGATCGCGTTCAGCTGCATCACGTCCACGTTCCGCTGGGCCGTGGAGGTCGCGGCGGCCGTGCGCACGGTGCGGCGGATCCCCACGGTGTTCGGCGGGGCCCACGCCTCCGCGTTGCCCGCCTGGGTCGTGTCCCGGCCCGAAGTCGACTACGTCTGCGAGGGCGAGGGCGAGGACGCGATCGTCGCGCTCGCCGACGCGCTCGCGGGCGGCGGGGACGTCCGGGTGCCCGGCATCTGGACGAAGGCCGGGCCCCCGCACGCGCCCGCGCGGCTCGCCGACCTCGGCTCGCTGCCGTTCGCCGACAAGGAGCTCTACGCCGCGGTCCTGCCGAAGCGGCCGCTCTGGCAGACGATGACGGGCCGCGGGTGCCCGTTCGTCTGCACCTACTGCTACAACAGCCAGCGGGGCGCGACCGCGGTGCGCCGCCGCCCGGTCGAGCACGTCCTCGACGAGCTCCGCTGGGGGAAGCGCCGCTTCGACTTCTCGGCGGTCGAGTTCCACGACGACATCTTCACGTTCGACGCCGGCTGGCTCGCCGACTTCCTGCCCCGCTACCGCGCGGAGATCGGCCGGCCGTACTGCTGTCAGGTGCACCCCCGCTTCCTCGACGCGGACCGCGCGCGCCTGCTCGCCGACACCGGCTGCTTCCGCGTGAAGATGGGCGTGCAGTCGCTCGCGGACCGGACCTGGAAGGCGCGCAACCTCAAGCGCGCCGAGACCGAGGAGGACGTGGCTCGCGCGATCGACACCTGCCGGCGGATCGGCCTGCGCATCGAGGTCGACCACATCCTCGGCTTCCCGGGCGAGCCGCCCGAGGCCCAGGAGCACGCGCTGCGCTTCTACGGCGAGCACACCCCCGCGCGCATCGGCACCTACTGGCTCTCGTACTTCCCGGGCACGGAGATCACGAAGCGGGCGCTCGCGACGGGGGTGATCGACGCCGCCCGCGAGCAGGCGATGCGCCGCGGCGACGTCGTGTCCTACCACTCGGCGCGCGCCCAGCCCGACCCTCGCGAGCGCGCCCGGCTCGAGGGCTACGCCGCCGCGCTCCAGGTCCTGCCGCTCCTCCCTTCCTCCGTCCGTAGGCGGATCCGCGCGGAGTGGCTCGCCCGCGTCCCCAACGCGTCGGCATTGGCCCGGTGGGTGCAGGCGGCGGAGCTGGCGTCGGGGACGACGCGAGGCAGAGGGTACGACGCGGCCGGATACACGCGCTTCTACGCGCATCACGTCGGACGGCGCGCGAAGACCCGGCTATAGTGCGCGCACGTGTTCTCCGTCCTGCTGGCCACGGGTGCGCTCGCCTCCGAGACGTTCGGAGCGCACACCTATTATTTCGGCGATCTCCACGCCCACACGGGCATCTCCCTGGACGCCGGCTCGGCCGATCTCGGGAACTGCTCCGGGTCCTGCGGCGACATCGCGGAGTTCTTCGACACGGCGCGCGCGAACGGGCTCGACTTCGTCGCGACGACCGACCACGTGAACGGCACCGCCGCGGCCGACGTCGCGGACTGGGAGGCCTTCCTCGCGGACACGATCGCCGCGAACGATCCCACCGGCGGCTTCGTCACCATCCCGGGCGGCGAGCTCTGGTTCACCCTCCGCGGCGCGGGCGACCTCGGCCACAAGACGCTGTTGCTCTTCGGCGACGACGCGGTGCTCGCCACGCTCACGCTCGACGACGTGCGCCCCAACCGCACCGCCACCACCGTCGCGGCGTGCGCGGACATCTGGACGTTCATGGACGGGCTGGTGGCCGGGTTCGGCGACGCGCTGCTCCTGCCGCACCACCCCGCCGTGCTCATGCCGATGCCGACGGACTGGACCTGCCACGATCCGGCCTGGGAGGTCGCGGTCGAGGTCTACTCCGAGCACGGCAACAGCCTCGCCGACGACACGACCTACGACGTGCCGGGCAGCTCCGTGGTCTCCGCCTCCACCGTCCACGCGGGGGTCGCCGACTACGGGCTCTCCTTCGGCTTCGTCGGCGGCACCGACGAGCACGACACGCGCCCGGGCGGCACCTGCGAGCTCGACACCGAGCACCCCACCCACCCCTACGGCGGCGGGCTCACCGTCGTGGTGCTCGAGTCCTCGCTGCCCTTCGACCGCGGCGCCATCCGCGACGCGATCGCCGCCCGCCAGACCTGGGTGACGACGGGCCCGCGCGTCCCGGCGACGGTCGCCTGGACCTCGGCCGGCCTCCCGCTCGGCGGCCTCGGCGACGCCCTCGCCGTCCCCGTGGGGGAGGACCTCGAGGTGCGCGTCGAGGTCCCCAGCGGGCACCTGTCCCACGTCACCGGGGTGGACGTCGTCACCGAAGGCGCGCGCTGGTCGCTCGTCGAGGACGGCACGGGCGGGTTCGACGGCGTCGTGCCCGCCGCGGAGGTCCCGTCGTGGGCCTACGTCGAGGTCGAGGTCGACGGCGCCTCGTTCTACGGCGGCGCCGGCGTGTGCGACGACGGCGGCGACGACTGGGAGTACGTCTGGTCGAGCCCGTCCTGGATCCAGCTCCGCACCGACTGGGACCTCGACGGCATCGAGTCCACCGCGGGCGACTGCGACGATCTCGACGCCTCCGTCTATCCCGGCGCGGTCGAGGTCTGGTACGACGGCGTGGACCAGGACTGCGACGGCGCGAACGACTTCGACGCCGATCGCGACGGCGCCGCGGTCGACCGCGACTGCGACGACGCCGACCCCGAGCGCTCGCCCGACTTCGAGGAGGCCTGGTACGACGGCGTGGACCAGGACTGCGACGGCAACGATCGCGACCGCGACGCCGACGGCTACCCCCACGATCTCGACTGCGACGACGACGACCCCAACGCCAACCCCGGCGAGGCCGACCCCTGGTACGACGGCATCGACCAGGACTGCCGCGGCAACTCCGATTACGACCGGGACGGCGACGGGCACGACCACGCCGAGCTCGGCGGCGACGACTGTGACGACGCCGATCGCGACGTCCACCCCCTCGCGTGGGACGCACCGTACGACGGGGTCGACTCCGACTGCGCGGGCGGCGAGTACGACGCCGACGGCGACGGCTTCCGCGCGCCGATGGCCGGCGGGGGCGACTGCGACGACTTCGACCCCGCCGTCTTCCCCGGCGCCGACGAGGTCTGGTACGACGGGATCGACCAGGACTGCGACGGCCGGAGCGACTTCGACCAGGACGGCGACGGCTGGAGCCACGCCGACGGCGACGGCCACGACTGCGACGACCTGCGCGCGGGCGTCAACCCCGGCGCGGTCGAGGTCTGGTACGACGGCGTGGACCAGGACTGCGACGGCAACGACGGCGACCGCGATCGCGACGGCGTGATCGTGTCGCTCGACTGCGACGACGGCGATCCCCTCGTGCGCCGCTGCGGCGAGGAGGCGCCCGCGCCCGAGGCCCGCGGCTGCGCCACCTCGCCCGGCGTCCCCGGCGCGGCGCTCGCGGCGCTGGCGCTCGCCCTCGCGACCGTCCGCCGTCGCCCCGCGCGCTGAACGAGGGCGGATGCGCGAGCCTCCCCGTCACACCTGCCAGGGCTGCGGCGGGAGCTGCCGCGGCGTGGCCGTCCGCCTCCTCGACGGCGAGGAGGCCCGCGTGCGCGCGCACGCCGACGCGCTCGGCGTGGACGAGCCGGTCGGGGGTGGCGCGCTCCGCCAGCACGAGGGCGCCTGCGTGTTCCTCGACGCGGACGCCCGTTGCCGCCTGCACGCCGCGTTCGGGGCGGACGCGAAGCCGCGGGTGTGCGCGCAGTACCCGGTCGTCGCCGTGCGGACGGAGACGGGGCTGCGCGTCGGCGTGGACCCCGGCTGCTACACCGGCCTCCGCACCTGGCGGGACGGCCCCGCGATCGCGGGCGGCGCCGTCCATGCGCTCCAGGACGCGCGCGCGCCGGGGGTCGCCGCGGTCGAGCTGCGCCTCGCGGCGGCCTGCGCGGCGCGAGGGCAGACGCTCGGCGGCCTCGTCGGGGCGCTCGTCGGCGAGGACCCCGACGGCGGGTTCCCGCCGCGCTTCGCCGCGCGGTGGCGCGCGCGGCTCCGGGAGGTCGACGTCGGCCGCCTGATCGCCGAGCCGGCCGCCGGCGTGAGCCTCCGGGCCTCGCTCGCCGGCGTGGCCGCCCTCTCGGCGCGCGAGGACTGGCCCTCGCCCGCGCCGCTCTCGCCCGAGGCGGAGGCGTGGGCGCTCGAGGTGGTGGAGCGCATGGTGTGGCTCCGGCTCTGCCGGACGCTCCCCGACCCGATGCCCGTGGCGTTGCTGGTGGCGGCGGGGGCCTGGACCTGCGCCGTCGCGGACGCCCGCCCGGAGGCCTTCGGCCCGGCGCTCGCCGGGTGGACGCGCGCGCTGAGGGCGCCCGCGTTCCGGGCCGCGCTCGTGCCGGACGCCGCCACGATGGGGCGCCTCGCCGTCGGTTAGACGTCGAGCTCGATCACCCGGAACGGCGCCTGGCCGGGGACGCTCCGCCGCAGCACCGGCAGCGCCACGTTGTAGACGGGGATGCCCGCGCTCGTGGCCGCCTCCGGCTGGCCGAAGTGCGCGTGGCCGTGGAACACGGCGCGCACGGCGTACCGGTTGAGGGGTTCCTCCAGCCGGCTCGAGCCGAGGAAGGGCCAGATCTCCGGCGGCTCGCCCTCCACGGTGCCCTGCACGGGCGAGTAGTGGAGCAACACGATGCGCGCCTCGGGGCGCACGCGCATGAGCGCCTTCTCGAGCCGCATCGCCTCGTCGACGGCCTCCTGCACGAAGTGCTTGATGCCCGACTCTCCCCACGCGCCGAGGGCGCGACGCCCGAAGCCGCCGCAGAAGCCCTTCACGCCCGCGATGCCGACGCCCTTGACCTCGACGCTGTCGCCGTCGAGCACGGTGATGCCCGCGTCCCGGAGGATCGCCGCGACCTCGTCCTGCTTCCCGGACTCGTAGTCGTGGTTGCCGAGGACGGCGACGACGGGGACGTGCAGCTGTCGCAGGTCCGTCGCGAGCGCGTGGGCCTCCTCGGGGTGGCCGTAGTCGGTGAGGTCGCCGGCGAGCAGGAGCACGTCGGCCCGGTCGGCGACGTCCGCGAACAGGCGTCGCAGCGCGCCGGTGGACGACTTGGTGTAGTGGAGATCACCGGCGGCGGCGACGCGCAGCACGCGGCCCCTCCACGAGATCGTCGGGGGCGAGCCGCCCGAACGGCGCGAGGCGCCCGTCGGCGTAGCCCCACCGCTCCACGTCCACGCGGTACTGCTCGGTCGAGAACAACGTCCCGCGGCACAACGCGTCGCCCTCCGGGCCGTTCTCGACCTCGGCCTCCGCGCGCTGGAGCAGCTCGCGCATGATCCACGGCGGGACGCGCGGGCGCTCGCCCGGGTACACGAAGCCGAACAGGAGGAGGTGCGACAGCAGCACGTGCCAGCCTCCGTCGAAGCGGCGGAGCAGGCGGTGCCAGTCGAGCTTGTCGGCGGTGACGCGGAGGATGTGCGCGACGTCCGCGCCGTCGAAGCGCTCGCGGTCCATGACCCAGGCCTTCGACCAGATGGTCTCCTCCCACGGGCAGAGCGCCACGGGGTGCCCGAGCACGGTGCCCGGGATCGCGTGGTCGAACCACTCGTCGTCGACCACCGCCAGCCCGTTGGCCGACCCCCAGATCAGGTCGACGAACTCGACGCCACACCACGCCTTGCCGAGCCAGTGGGGGGCGCGGGTCTCGGTCTCGAACCCGGCGGCGGCGAGCGCGTCGAGCACCCGCGTCGCGTCGCGCCGGTGCACGAAGAGATCGAGGTCCTTCGTCCGTCGGGTGATGCCCGTGAGCCACGCGAGCGCCCAGGCGCCGCCGACGAGGAACGGGAGGCGTGCGTCTCTCAAGGAGGCGACCGCGCGTCGATAGACCTCGGCCACCTCGGGGTCGACGTCCGGCTGGCGAACCTCGGAAACCAAGTGCGGTCCCCCGACCTCCATGTAGGCGCGCACGGCACGGCGTCCACCCGCGCCGGTCCCGGTGTATGGTACGGCGCCGTGACGCCCTTCCTCGTGCTCGCCTGCGCCGAACCGGAGTCGCACGTCATCGCTCCGGATGGCCCGCGCGTGGTCGACGAGCCCGCGGACACCGCGGCCGAGGTGGTCGAGGGGCGCGACTCGGCGACGGAGACCGTGGAGGACGTCGGGAGCCAGGACACCACCGACCTCGACGCGGTCGTGTTCGACGACACGATCGTCCACCGCGTGGAGATCGAGCTCGAGGCGGACGCGACGGCCGCGCTCGACGCCGACCCGTACGAGTGGGTCCCGGGCACGATCACCTACGACGGCGTCGAGCTGAAGCACGTGGGCGTGCGCCTCCGCGGCAAGATCGGCTCGTACCGCACGCTCTCCGGCAAGCCCAAGTTCAAGATCGGCTTCAACGAGTACAACCGCGACCAGCGGCTGTACGGCCTCGAGGAGATCTCGCTCAACAACTCGGTCGTCGACTGCTCCTATCTGAAGGAGCCGATGGCGTGGAAGGTCTTCGAGCAGCTCGGCGTGCCCCACCTCCGCACCGCGTTCGCGTGGGTGTGGGTCAACGGCACGTCCTACGGGCTGTACCAGGTGGTCGAGACCCCCAACGACGTGTGGCTCGACCGTCACTGGGAGGACGGCTCGGGCAATTTCTACGACGGCAAGTACGTCTGGTACGGAGGTTACAGCTACACCCTGCTCGACTTCGGCATCGGGGTCGACGGGCTCTTCCAGCTCGAGGAGGGCACGGACGTCGGCAACGCCGACGTCGTCGCCGTCTCGGACGCGCTGCTCGCGTCGAAGGGGACCGCCGACTACTACGCGGCGATGGACACCGTCCTCGACTGGGAGGCGTTCCACCGCATGGTCGTCGGCGAGGTGCTCGTGGGGCACCTCGACGGCTACTCGATGAACACCAACAACTTCCGCGTGTACTTCGATCCGGCCGACGGGCGGGCGCACGTCGTCCCGTGGGACATGGACTACACGTTCCTCGAGGACTGGCAGTGGGGCATGAACTGGCGGACGCCCCGCGGACAGATCACCGCCTGGTGCTACGCCGACGACACGTGCCGCGCGGCCCAGGCCGACGCCTTCGAGGCGCACCTCGGCGCGCTCGACACCGACGCGCTCCTCGCGGAGTTCGACGCGCTCGCCGACCTCACGTACGACGCCACGCAGCTGGATCCCCGCCGCGAGTGCGCCGCCACCGACGTCGCCGGCTCGCGCACCACCGTACGGGACTGGATCGCCGGCCGCGTCGCGCTCCTTCGGGCGGCGGGGATGTGATGGTGCTGCTCCTCGCCGCCTGCCAGGGAGAGACCGCGGTCACCCCGACCGACACGAGTCTCCCCACGGACACGTCGCCCCCGACGGACTCCACGCCCACCGGCGACGACACGGGCGAGGCGCCGCCGCCGATCACGTTGTGCGTCAACGAGTTCATGCCGGACAACGAGTCCTCCGCCGAGGACGACACGAACCGGCACTCCGACTGGATCGAGCTCCACAACTTCGGCGACGAGCCCGTCTCCCTCGCGGGATGGGGTGTAACCGACGACCGCGCCGACCCGTGGCGGCACGAGCTCTCGGCCGCGCTCGAGATGGAGCCGGGCGACTTCCTCCTGCTCTGGGCCTCGGGCGAGCCCGACTACGGCGACGACCACCTCCCGTTCGAGCTCTCCGCCGACGGCGGCGACGTAGGGCTCTACTCGCCCGACGGCCGCGGCCAGGTCGTCGCCTACGGCACCGTCGCCGACGACTTCGCCGTCGCCCGCGTGACCGACTGCTGCACCGGCGACGGCTGCTTCGAGTTCCAGTTCCACGGCACGCCCGGGATCAGCAACGTGCCCGTCGTGACCGAGAAGGAGAAGCTCCTGTCCGCGGGGAGCACCTGGCGCTACTACGACGCCGGCACGCTCCCCGGGCAAGGCTGGTACGAGCCGACGTTCGACGACGCGGCCTGGGCGAGCGGGCCCGGCCCCCTCGGCTACGGCGACACCCACCTCGCCACCACCGTGAGCTACGGCGGCGACGACGCCAACAAGCACACCACCACCTGGTTCCGCGCCAGCTTCGAGGCCTCCGACCTCGGCGAAGTCGTGTCGGCCGAGATCGCGCTCCTCCGCGACGACGGCGCCGTCGTGTACCTCAACGGCGTGGAGGTCGTGCGCGACAACATGCCCGAGGGCACCGTCGACGCGACGACGTTCGCGAGCTCGTCGACCGGCAGCTCCGACGAGACCGCCTACTGGGAGTTCGAGTTCGACCCGTCCACGATCGTGGAGGGCACGAACGTCCTCGCGGTCGAGGTGCACCAGCACTCGCTCGACTCGAGCGATCTCGGGTTCGACCTTCGCCTCTCGGTGGAGCGCGTGGTTAGCGAGTAGGGCCGTGTTGCCCCTGCTCGCCTGCGCAGCGTCCGACGGTCCCGCCGGGGCCCCCTTCGACGACGCCGCCGTCGAGGTGGTGGTCAGCGAGGACGTCGTCACCGTCGCCACCGTCACGTGGGGCGACGACGAGGCCGACGCCGTCCGGGTCGAGTACGGCCCCACGGTCGAGTACGGCAAGGTCGCGACGGGCGAGGGGGGGCGGGCACGGCTCTTCGGCATGCCCGAGTCGTCCACCTGGCACTTCCGCGTCGTGGCCGAGCGCGACGGGGCCACCTTCACGGGCGAGGACCACACCGTGACGACGGGCGTGTTGCCCGCGGGTGTCCCCGAGGTGGCCGTCGTCACCCCCGGCGACCCCGGCGGGTACGTGCTCACCAGCTGGCTGCAGGAGCCGAGCGAGGGCACGGCCTCGATCGTGATCGACGCGGAGGGCAACGTCGTCTGGTACCAGGTGCCGACCTGGGGCGTCGCGATGGCCTCGAAGGTCTCCGCCGACGGGAAGGCGATCGTCTCGCTGATCTCGAGCCACGACGAGCTCGATCTCGCGCGGATCGTGCGCGTGTCGCCCGAGGGCGTCGTGGAGGAGGAGCTCGCCGTCCCGCTCGCCCACCACGACTTCCTCGAGGTCCCCCACGCGAAGTACGCCGTGATCGCGGGCGAGATCCGCGAGGTCGACGGCGAGCCGGTCGTGGGCGACCGCATCGTGGAGATCGCGGAGGACGGGACCGAGCGCGTCGTCTGGAACGCCTTCGACCACTTCCCGGTCGAGGAGAACGACGGCTTCGGGTGGATGGCCTACCCGCTCGGCGCCGACTGGACACACGCGAACTCGCTCGTCTACGACGCCGACACCGACACCTACACGGTCTCGCTCTACATGCAGCGCTGCATCGTGCGCGTCGCCCGCGAGACGGGCGAGTCGCTCTGGACGATGTGCGGCGAGGGCGGCGGCAGCGTCGTGCCCGACGTCGCCTTCGGGCCGCAGCACTCGCTGGAGCTCACCGCGGAGGGCCTCCAGTTCTTCGACAACGCCTACGAGGGCGGCGGCTCCCGGCTCGTGGCCTACGCCATCGACGGGCAGACGGCCACGCGCAGCTGGGAGTGGGCGCATCCGGAGGGCGTCACCGCCATGGTGCTCGGCGACGTGCACACGCTGCCCGACGGCCGCGTCCTGTCGAGCTGGGGCGAGTGGCGGGACATCCTCGTCACCCGCGACGACCAGATCGAGTGGCAGGTCGAGGTCGTCGACTGGGCGTCGGTCGCGCAGGTGGAGCGCTTCGACGGGTTCTGAGCGGGCGGCGAGCGGTCCGGTTACCGTAGGCGCGGTGTTCGGACTGCTGCTGCTGCTCTTCGCGTGCCAGCCGGGCGGCGCGGGCGAGGTCCCGTCGGCCGCCGCGGAGCGGGGGGAGCTGCGCGTGACGGTCTCCGTCCCGGGCGAGCTCGAGGCCGTGAAGAGCAGGTTCGTGTCGGCCCCGAACGTCAAGGGCACGCTGAAGGTGGTGACGCTCGCCGAGGAGGGGCGCCACGTGAAGCAGGGCGACGTGCTCGTCGAGTTCGACCGCACCGACCTCGAGAAGGAGCGCGAGTCCGCCCAGTCCCGCCTCGAGATCGCCCAGACCAAGATCGCCCAGAAGCGCGCCCAGCTCGCGGTGAGCCTCGCCACCGCGCAGAACGCCGTCACCGACGCCGAGCTCGCGCTGCGCCGCGCCCAGCTCCGCGTGACGGAGTCCGAGACGGTCCCGCGGGTGGAGCGCGAGAGCGCCCGCCTCGACGTCGAGCAGTACACGCTCGCGGTGGCGCGCACCGAGGCCAACCTCGAGTCCACGCGGCTCGCCGGCGAGGCCGAGCTCGAGCTCCTGCGCATCGACGAGCGCGAGGCGTCGAGCAAGCTGGCGCAGATCGTCTCCCAGCTCGACCAGCTCACGGTCCGCGCGCCCTCCGACGGGCTCGTCGTGCTGACCGAGTCCTGGCGTGCCGGCAAACACGGCAAGGTCACCGTCGGCGACAACCTCTGGCCGGGCAACCCCATCCTGCAGCTGCCCGACCTCGCCGAGATGAAGGTCGTCGCCTGGGTGCACGAGGTCGACGCCGGCCTCGTGAAGGCCGGCCAGCCCGCGAAGGTCGTGGTCGACGCCCAGCCCGAGCCCGCGCGCACCGGCGTCGTCGAGCGCGTCGCCGACCTCGCCGTCAAGCGCCGCGACGACAGCGACGTCAAACACGTCGAGGTCACCCTCCGCCTCGACGCGCAGGACCCCACGCTCAAGCCGGGCATGACCGTGCGCGCGGAGCTGCTCGTGGACGCCGTGCCGGACGTGGTCTCCGTGCCGCGCGAGGCCATCTTCCACGACGGCACGAAGAGCTACGTGATGCGCTCGGCGCTCGGCGGCTGGCGACGCGCGGACATCGAGGTCGGCGCCGCGAACGACACCCGCGTCGCGGTCACGAGCGGGCTCGACGCGGGCGAGGTCGTCGCGCTGGCCGACCCCGACGCGGCCGGCGCCCCCGGGGCGGTCCAGCCCGCCGCGGCCGCCGCCACCCCGTGATCCTCGACGTCCTCGCCGAGGGCTGGCGGGGGGTGGCGGCCCACCGCGTCCGCTCGCTCCTGTCGGGGCTGGGCATCCTGTTCGGCGTCGCGGCGATCATCACGATCCTCGGCATCGGCGAGGGCGCCCGCCGCGAGCAGGAGCGGCTCATCGGGCAGCTCGGCGTGCTCAATTTCATGATCCGCGCGCGCGACTTCGGCGACGACGCCGCCGCGCGCGACGAGGCGCGTCGCGTGTCCCAGGGCCTCGGCGAGCGCGACGTGGCCGCGCTCCGCGAGGTGCTCCCCCACGCGGTGCGCGTGGGCGGGATGGCCGCGGTGCCCGTCGCGGACATGGTGCCGCGCCTGCCGGAGGGGCAGCGCCTGCGCGGCGTCGGCGCCGAGCTCGACTACCTCGCGGCGCTGAACCTCGTCCGGCGCGAGGGGAGGGGTTTCGACGCCCGCGACGTCGAGACCGCCGCGCCCGTCTGCCTGCTCGGCCTCACCGCGCGCAACCTCCTGTTCCCCGGCAAGCCGGCCGTGGGCGAGCACGTCCGCATCGCCGGCGTTTGGCTCACCGTCGTGGGCGTGTTCGAGGAGCCGGGTGGCGGCGGGGGCGCCGTCGAGGGCGTGTCCGTCGAGGACCGCGACCGCGACGTCGTCGTCCCGTGGTCCACCGCGCGCGCCCGCTTCGGGAACCCGCTGGAGCCCGCGCCGATGGACGAGATCCTCGTCCAGGTCGGCGACGTCGCCCACGTCGTCGGCGACGCCGACCTCGCCGGGCGGGTGGTGAAGCGCCTGCACCGCGACGCCGCCGACACGGAGATGGTCGTCCCGCTGAAGCTGCTCGAGCAGTCGCAGGCGCAGCAGCGGATCTTCAACCTCGTGATGGGGATGATCGCCGGCATCTCGCTGCTCGTCGGCGGGATCGGGATCATGAACATCATGCTGGCGAGCGTGATGGAGCGCACGAAGGAGGTGGGCATCCGGCTCGCCGTCGGCGCTCGCCCGCGCGACATCCAGGCCCTGTTCCTCGCGGAGAGCGCGCTCATCTCGCTCGTCGGCGGGGGGCTCGGCATCTTCGCGGGGCTCCTGTTGTCGGCGGGCGTCGCGGCCGCGACCGGCTGGTCCGTCGCGACGAGCCCGTGGGCCGTCCTGCTCGCCGCGGCGCTGTCGATGGGCGAGGGCGTGGTGTTCGGGTGGCTCCCCGCCCGCAGCGCGGCGCGGCTCTCGCCGGCGGTGGCGGTGCGCGCGGCCAACTGAGCCTCGTTCAGTCCGGCGCGGCCACGCCCAGCGCCTCGAGCACCTTCCCCTGCAGCCGCGCCAGCTCCAGCACCGACGCCTGCAGGTCGATCTCCGCCCGGAGACGCGCGAGCTGGGCCTCCTCCAGCGCCTCCAGCGACCGCACCACGTCGCGCGTCGAGCCGCGGCCCTCGGTGTAGAGCTCGCGGTCGGCGGCGAGCCCCTGCTCGGCGGCGCTCAGCGTGACCTCGGCGAGGTCCACGCGCGAGCGATCGCGGGCGACGGCGTGCAGCGCGGCGTCGAGGTCCTCCAGCACGTCCTGTTGGGCGGCCTCCTCGGCGAGCCGCACGCGGTCCCGGGCGAGCCGGGCCTCGCGCACCTCCGCGAGCGGGCCCCGCGGGGTGATCGGCACGGAGAGGCTCGCGCCCAGCGCCCAGGCGCGATCGGGATCGTCCAGCACGTCCTCGCCGCCGGCCGAGAGCGCGAGGCTCCCCGCGACCGACAGGTCGGGGAGGGCGCCGCTCACCGCGTGCCCGTAGTCGACCTCCGCGGCTCGCGCGAGCAGGCGGACGGCACGGAGCGAGGCGTTCCCCTGCGTGGCGGCGGCGCGCGCGGTCTCCGCGTCGGGCGGCGCGACGGCGGCGGCCGGACGGTCGACCGGCGAGATCGACGGATCCTCGCCCTGCGGGATCCCCATCAGCCGCGCGAGGCGACGCTCGGCGGCGGCCTCGGCGGCGACGGCGACCTCGCGGCTCTGCCGCGACACGCCGAGCGCGCGCTCGACCTGCAGCACGTCGCCCGAGCCCGCGAACCCCTCGTCGAACCGCGCCCGCGTCTGCGCGAGCTGCTCCTCCGCGATCTCCACCGACCGCGCCGCCAGCGCCGCGTACTCGCGCGCGGAGACGAGGCCCCAGTACGCGTTCGCCACCTCCACGGCGAGCCGCTCCGCGCGGGCCTCCCGCTCGATCCGCGCCGCCTCGGCGTCGAGCCCCGCGGCGCGCAGCGCGTACACCCCGTCGAGCCACGCCCCGGCGAGCAGCGGCTGCTCGACCGTGATCGCCGCGGACGCGTCCAGCGACGCCAACGCGCCGGGATCGCCCTCCCACGCGCGGCCGCGGCCCCACGCCAGCGCGGCGCTCCCGCCGGTCGGCAGGGGCTGGGCGAGCCCCACGGACCACGACAGATCCCCGCTCGCCGCGCCGTCCGCCCCCTCGTAGCGGGTGGCGTCCACCCTCCCGGACAACGACGGCTCGAAGGCCGCCCGCGCGCCGGCCAGCCGGGCCTCCGCGCCCTCCGCGAGCAGGCGCTCGCTCCGCAGCTCGAGGTTGTGGGCGAGCGCGTGCTCGACGGCGTCGCGCAGCGTCCATTCGGACGCGGCGGCGATCGCGACGGCGGTGACCATGCGGCGCCATATCGTCGGTTACGGCCACGCGGCATGGACGCGGAGCCGATCATCGAGGCGCGGGGGCTCGCCCGCACGTATCGGACGGGCGCCACCGTGCACCGCGCGCTGGACGGCGTCGATCTCGTCGTGCGCCGCGGCGAGTTCGTGGCGCTCGTCGGCCCCAGCGGCTCGGGGAAGTCCACCCTGCTCACGCTCGTCGGCGCGCTCGAGCGGCCCGACGCAGGCACGCTGCGCATCGGCGGGGTCGCGGTGGAGACCCTCGGCGACGACGCCCTCGCCGCGCTCCGCAACCGGCGCATCGGTTTCGTGTTCCAGGCGTTCCACCTGCTTCCGCTGCTCCGCGCCGACGAGAACGTCGCGCTGCCGCTCCGGTACGCGGGCTGGCCCGAGGTCAAGCGCCTCGCCCACGCGCGCGAGCTCCTCGCCCAGGTCGGCCTCGGCGACCGCGCCCACCACCTCCCCGGCGAGCTCTCCGGCGGCCAGTGTCAGCGCGTGGCGATCGCCCGCGCCCTCGCCGCCGACCCCGAGCTCATCTGCGCCGACGAGCCCACCGGCAACCTCGACAGCAAGGCCGGCGGCGAGATCCTCGCCATCCTGCGCGATCTGCACGCGCGGGGCCGCACCATCGTGCTCGTCACCCACGATCCCCACGTCGCCGCCGCCGCCGACCGCCGCGTGCGGCTGGAGGACGGGCGCATCGTGAGTGACGACGGAGTTCAGGACGTGCCGGGGGGAGGCGCCGTCTTCGGCGCCCGGGGGCCGGGCCCCCGTCCAGGAGGCCAGGGGTAGGAGGCGGGCTTGCCCGCCTCTTGAGGGGCGGGACGCCCCTCAAGAGGCCGAAGGCCATTGGTGGGGGCGGTGGGACTTGAACCCACACTCCTTTCGGGAACTCGATTTTGAGTCGAGCGCGTCTGCCATTCCGCCACGCCCCCGTGGCTTGCGAGGTTTTTACACGGCGGCGCGCGGGCGGCCAGGACTCGGCGGTAGCATGCGCCCATGCGCACCCCCCTCCTGCTCGTGGCCATCCTGATCGCCGGCTGCAAGGACAAGAGCATCGGGCTCGGCGGCGGCTCGCCCGACGACGCCCGCCTCATCGCCGACCTCTACACCTGGACCTGCGAGGGGGGCGACACCGGCTCGATCGACGACAACTACGAGGGCGCGTTCAGCTACGAGGTCTCGCTCGAGTACGCGCCGGACGGCCTCGTCAACCGCGACCTGCCCTCCGACGGGAGCTGCTCGATCGGCCTCGACCTGTTCCCGGCCGACGCGGGCGCGAGCGCGGTCGACCTCTCGGACGCCGATCCGACCTGGTCCAACGGCGACGAGGGGGGCGCGCTCGATCGCTCCTCCACGGGGTTCTACGCGGACGACGTGTTCCAGAACCAGCGCACCTGCAAGTCCGCGGAGGAATTGCTCGGCGAGGGCACCACGCTCGCGGACGCGGGCGTGTTCAGCGGCGCGACCACCCCGTCCCCCGAGACCTACGACGGCGTCGACGTGTCGAACTACGACGAGGTCGCGGGGCTCACGTTCGGCGACGAGGTCGACGTCTCGTGGCGCGCGGAGGGCTGGGACGCGACCTGGCTCCAGATCCGGCGCGAGTCGGGCGGCTCCCTCCAGGAGGCCGTCACCTGCAACGCGACCGGGCAGGAGACCTACACCATCGACGACGACGTGTGGTCGCTGTTCAACGCGTACATCGAGGCCGACGTCACCAACCTCTACGTGGGCGTCCAGAAGAGCAAGGTCGTGGAGGGCAGCGACGGCCAGAAGATCGAGACGATCACGCGCGTCATGCACTCGCTCGTGGTGGACGACTAGCCGCATTGACAGCCCCCCGCGGGGGTGCTTGACTACCGCCGCCGATGGCCCGCACCGTGCTCGTCGTGGACGCCTCGCCGCTCGGTGCGAGGCGGGTGGAGGAGGCCCTCGCGGGCACGGGGTTCCGCGTCGTCTCCGTGGGGTCGGCGCCCGAGGCCGAGGCCGCCGTCGAGGCGGGCGACATCGCCGTGGTGCTCGCCAACGTCACCTTCCCCCGCGGCAACGGCTACGACCTCGCGAAGCTCGCCCGCGCGCGGAACCCCGAGGCGGTCGTGTTCCTCCTCTACGGCGGCTTCGAGGTCTACGACGCCGAACGCGCCGAGCGCGCCGGCGTCACCGGGCGGATCGGCCGGCCGTTCACCGTGGAGTCGCTCCGTCGGACGCTGGAGGGCGCGCTCGGGCCGCTCCACGCCGAGCCCGAGCCGGCGCCCCCCGCGCCCCCCGAGCTGGAGATGTTGCCGGCCGACGCGCTGCAGCCGGAGCCCGAGCCCCGCCCGGAGTCCCGCGCGCCCGCGCCGCAGGGGGCCGTCGGCGACGAGCGGCTCGCCGCCTTCCTCCCGCGCGACTGGCGCAGCTACCCGCCCGTGTCCGTCGACCCGGCGGTGGTCGCCCCCGCGGTCGAGCGCGCCATCCTCGAGGTCCTGCCCGAGGTGCTGGAGGCGGTGCTCGCGAAGGCGCTGCTCACGTCGCGCCCCTTCCGCGACCTCGTGGAGGTCGCCGTCGACGAGGCCGTCCGCGCGCAGGTGGGGCCGATCGCCCGCCGCGTCATCGAGGAGCGGCTCCGGGAGATCGAGGCTCAGGGGGACGAACCGGGATAGACGCCGCGCCCGGAGTCCCCCGTGTCGAACGAGCTCGCGCAGCACTACGATCCGCACGCCGCCTACAAGAAGTACTACGAGGCCCAGGAGGCCGCCGGCGCGTTCCGCGCCGACCCGTCGGCCGCGGGCGAGCCCTACTGCATCGTCATCCCGCCCCCCAACGTCACGGGATCGCTGCACATGGGCCACGCGCTCAACAACACGCTGCAGGACGTGCTGATCCGCTACAAGCGGATGGACGGCTTCAACGTGTTGTGGCTCCCCGGTACCGACCATGCCGGCATCGCCACCCAGTGGATCGTCGAGAAGCAGCTGCGCGCGAAGGGGATCGAGCGGCGCGACCTCGGCCGCGAGAAATTCCTCGCCTGTGTCTGGGAGTGGAAGGACAGCTCGGGCCGCACCATCGTGGGGCAGCTTCGGCGACTCGGCGTCAGCTGCGACTGGACGCGCGAGCGCTTCACGATGGACGAGGGGCTGTCGCGCGCCGTGCGCGAGAACTTCGTCCGCCTCTACGAGGAAGGCCTCATCTACCGCGCGACGCGGCTCATCAATTGGGACCCGGTGGGGCTCACCGCGCTCTCGGATCTCGAGGTCGAGACCGAGGAGAACGTGCAGGGCGAGCTCTGGAGCTTCGCCTACCCGCTCGCGGCCGGCGAGGGCGAGATCGTGGTGGCGACCACCCGGCCCGAGACGATGCTCGGCGACACCGCCGTCGCCGTGCACCCCGACGATCCCCGCTACCGGCACCTCATCGGGCAGACGGTGCGCCACCCGCTGCTCGGCCGCGAGATCCCCATCGTCGGCGACGCCATCCTCGTCGACCCCGCGTTCGGAACGGGCGCCGTGAAGGTGACACCCGCCCACGACTTCAACGACCACGAGGTCGGCAAGCGCCACGACCTGCCGACGATCTCGATCTTCACGCTCGACGGGAAGGTGAACGAGAACGGTGGCAAGTACGCCGGGCTCGACCGCTTCGAGGCCCGCAAGTCGGTGAAGGCGGACATCGCCGCGCTCGGGCTCGAGCGGGGCAGCAAGCCGCACCTCATGACGCTCCCGCGCTCCCAACGCTCGGGCGCGGTGGTCGAGCCGATGATCTCGACGCAGTGGTTCATGCGGATGAAGCCCCTGGCGGCCCCCGCGATCGGCGCGGTGGAGCACGGCTTCACGACGTTCTGGCCGAAGCAGTGGGAGAACACCTACTACGCGTGGCTCCGCGACGTGAAGGACTGGTGCATCTCGCGGCAGCTCTGGTGGGGCCACCGCATCCCGGCGTGGCACTGCGCGGCGGGCCACGTGACCGTGTCGCGCGAGGAAGCGACCCGATGTGTCACGTGCGGCGGTCCCGTCACCCAGGACGAGGACGTGCTGGACACCTGGTTCAGCTCGGCGCTGTGGCCCTTCTCCACGCTGGGCTGGCCCGAGAAGACCGCGGACCTCGCGCGGTACTACCCCACGGCGGTCCTGATCACGGGCTTCGACATCATCTTCTTCTGGGTGGCCCGCATGATGTTCATGGGGCTCCACCAGATGGGCGCGGTGCCCTTCCGCGACGTCTACATCCACGGCCTCGTGCGCGACGAGGAAGGCCAGAAGATGTCGAAGACGAAGGGCAACGTGGTCGACCCGCTGGAGTCCATCGACAAGTACGGCGCCGACGCGTTCCGCCTCACGCTCGCCTCGCTCGCGGGGCTGGGCCGCGATTTGTTGTGGAGCGAAAAACGCATCGACAGTTGGGTCCGCTTCCAGAACAAGGTGTGGCAGGGCTTCCGGTATCTGCGCATGCACGTGTCGGAGCGCCCCGAGCGCCCCGCGCAGCTCTCGCCGCTCGATCGCTGGATCCTCGTGCGCGCCGGCGCCGCCGTCGCCCGCGTGCGCGAGGCGCTGGACGGCTACCGCTTCAACGACGCCGCCGCCGAGGTGCACGCCTTCACCTGGTACGAGCTCTGCGACTGGTACATCGAGTTCTCCAAGTCGGTGCTCAACGGCCCCGACGGCCCCGCCAAGGACGCCGCGCGCTTCACGCTCTGGACCGTGTTCGACACCGTCACGCGGCTGCTCGCGCCGTTCGCGCCGTTCCTCGCCGAGCAGATGTGGGAGAACCTCCCGGGCGCCGAAGGGACGGCGATGCGCGCCCGCTTCCCGCGGGCGGCCGACTTCCCGGCCGACGAGGCCGCCCTGCGCGAGGTCGCGCTCCTGCAGGAGGCGATCACCACGGTGCGCCGCATTAAGGCCGACACCGGCCTCTCTCCGCGCGCGCCGGTCGAGGTGGTGGCGGCCCCGGCGCTCGCCACGGCGCTCGCCCCCTACGCCGACGCGATGCGCGATCTGGGCGCGATGACGGTCCGCGCGGGCGAGCGCGCCGGCGCCGGCGCCGCCGCGGTGGTGGGCGGGCACGACCTGTTCGTCTCGCTCGAGGGGCTCGTCGACCTCGACAAGGAGCGCGCGCGGCTCGACAAGGAGATCGAGAAGGTGCGCAAGAGCGTGGCCTTCCACGAGAGCCGGCTCGGGAACGAGGGCTTCGTCGCCCGCGCGCCCGCGGAGCTGCTCGACAAGACCCGCAAGGAGCTCGCCGACGACGTCGAGAAGCTCTCGCGCCTCGAGGCCGCGCGCCGGGCGCTCGCGTGACGCTCGCCGAGCTCGTCCGGCTCGCCCTCGCCGAAGACGTGGGGCCGGGCGACGTCACGACCGACGCGGTCGCCGGCGACGCCTCCGGCCGCGCGCGCATCTACGCGAAGGAGCGCCTCGTCGTGAGCGGGCACCTCGCCGCGGCCGAGGTCTTCCGCCAGCTCGGCGCCGCCTACACGGTCGTGGTGGGCGACGGCGAACAGACCGACGGGACGATCGCCACCGTGGAGGGCCCGCTCCGCGCGCTGCTCACGGGCGAGCGCGTCGCGCTCAACTTCCTGATGCGGCTGTCCGGCGTCGCCACGCACACCCGCGCGGTGGTGAAGGCCGCGGCGCTGCCCGTGCTCGACACCCGCAAGACGACGCCGCTCTTGCGCGCGCTCGAGAAGGCGGCGGTGCGCCACGGCGGCGGGCGCAACCACCGGATGGCGCTCTACGACGGCGTGATGATCAAGGACAACCACATCGTCGCCGCCGGCGGGATCGCCGAGGCCGTGCGCCGCGCGCGCGCGCACGCCCACCCCTTGCTCAAGATCGAGGTGGAGGTCGAGTCGCTCGACGAGCTCCGCCTCGCGCTGGACGCCGGCGCCGACGTCGTGCTGCTCGACAACATGGACGACGCCACGCTCGCCGAGGCCGTCCGCGTCGCCGCCGGGCGCGCGAAGCTCGAGGCCAGCGGCGGGATGACGCCCGAGCGGGTCGCCCGCCTCGCCGGCATCGGCGTGGACTGGGTGAGCATGGGCGGGCTCATCCACCGGGCGCGGTGGGTGGATCTTTCGATGCGGATCGAGGGCTGACGACCTCGATCACCGACTCTTCCATCGGCACGCCGATCCGCAGCGGGAACCCGTAGTGCCCGCTCCCGCGGTGCACGTAGAGCCGGTCGGTCCCGCGCGCGAACAACCCGTGGTCGGGCAGCCCGGCGATCGCGCTCACGGCCGTCCAGTCGAGCCCGAGCGACACGAGCCCGACGTGGCCGCCGTGCGTGTGGCCCGAGAGCACGAGGTCGGCCTCGCCCTCGGGGAGGTGGCGGAACGCGCCCGGGTCGTGGAGGAGCACGACGCGCAGCGCGCCCTCGGGGCGAGGGTGCGCGTGGAGCACGCGCGCATGGCGATCCCGGCGCGACCAGCGGTGGTCGAGCCCGACGATCTGGACCTTCCCGACGCGGGTGTCCACGACGGCGGCCTCGTCCACGAGCAGGCGGACGCCGGCGTCGGCGAGCGCGGCGGCGACCGCGCGTGGGGCCTCGTGGTCGTGGTTCCCGTAGCAGGCGAAGGTACGGCCGCTCAGCGCGCGCAGCGGGCGGAGGGCGCGGGCGAGCGCGTCGGGGTGATCGCGGCCCTCCATCGTGAAGAAGTCGCCCGTGAGCAGCACGAGGTCGGGCTCCGCGGCGACGGCGCGCTCGCACAGCGCCCGGAGCGACGCCTCGGACCGGAACGCGCCGAGGTGCGGGTCCGTGATCTGCACGATGCGCAGGCCCTCGCCGTCGGTCGGCAACACGTGCACGCGGCGACGGTCGACCGGGAGCCGGCCCTCCGCGGGCGAGCCCAGCGGCACGCGGACCACCTCGCGCCGCGGCACGAAGCTGGTCCAGACGCCGGTGGCGGCGATCGCGTACGGCACGAGGCCGAGCGGCCCCGCGTGCGGCAGCCAGGACAGGAGCGCCCAGGGGATCGCGAGGAAGGTGCCCGCGGCCCACACGACGCCCGGCACCGTGATCGCGGCCACCCAGAGGGGCGAGCGCAGGCGCGGCCGGCGGACCATCGCCCACACCGTGACGAGGAAGGTGACGAAGCCCCACCCGCCGGCGACGAGCAGCATGGTGCGGAGCCCGCCCGCGGGCAGCGCGAGCACCTCGGCGAGGACGGCGACGGCCGGCAGGCCGAGGAGCGCGAGCACGACCACCACGAAGAGGGGCATCGGCGAACGATGTACACGGAGCGCGAGCGCGGCTGTCACTCGTTGTTGCGCGCCGCCGCGTCCCTCCCGGGCCCGAGCAGGGCGGACACCGACGACGGCAGCTCGATGCGCCGCCCCTCGACGAGGACCTCGCCGTCCGCCCCGCCCGGCGCCGGCAGGAAGCGCTGCCCGAGGCCGAGCACGCCGGTGAGGAGGCCCGGCGCGACGGCGTGCAGGAACACGAGCAGCTTCGCCCAGGGCATCAGCGTCACCCGCGCCGTCCGCGACCGCGTCGCCTCGACCACGCGCTTCGCCGCGCGCTGCGACGACATCGTCACGAAGGGGAAGGACGACGCGACCGAGAACCACGCGTACTCGGCCTCGTGCCGCCCCTTGAAGAGGGCGTGGCCGAACGAGCCGGTGCGCATCAGCCCCGGACACACGGTCGTCACCGAGACGCCGCTCCCCGAGAGGTCGACGCGGAGACCCTCCGAGAGGCCGACCAGCGCGAACTTGCTCGCGACGTAGGGGAGCATGTGGGGCACGGGCACGAGCCCGCCGATCGACGCGACGTTGACGATGCGCCCGCCTCGCCGGCGCAGGTGGGGGAGCGCCGCCTGGATCAGGTTCAGCGGTCCCCAGAAGTGCACGCCCATCGCCGCCTCGAAGTCGGCGTCGCGCATGTGCTCGAACGGCCCGACCTCGATGATCCCGGCGTTGTTCACCAGCACGTCGACGCTCCCGTGCTCGGCGACGACGATGGCGACGGCGGCCTCGACCTGGTCGGCCTTGCTCACGTCGCACGGCACCACGCACACGGCGGCGCCGCTCGCCCGCAGCTCCGCCGCCGCGCGCTCGAGCTCGCCCTCGTCGCGCGCCAGGAGCGCGAGCTTCGCGCCCTCTCTCGCGAAGATCCGCGCCACTTCGAGGCCGAGGCCGCGCGCGCCGGTGATCAGGACCACCTGATCGCGGAAGGAAACGCCCATCCCCTCCGGATAAGCACGCCCGATGGCCCACCGATTCCTGCCGATGACGCGCGAGGAGGCCGGCGGCGAGCCCCTCGACGTGGTGCTGGTCACCGGCGACGCCTACGTCGACCACAACAGCTTCGGCGCCGCGCTCATCGGGCGCTGGCTCGAGGCGCACGGCTTCCGCGTCGGGATCGTCGCCCAGCCCGCGTGGGACGGCCCCGACGCCTTCGCGGCGCTGGGGCGACCGCGCCTGTTCTTCGGCGTCACCGCCGGGAACATGGACTCGATGGTGAACCACTACACCGCGTCGCGGCGCATCCGGAACGACGACGCCTACTCGCCCGGCGGGCAGGCGGGCCTCCGGCCCGACCGCGCCACGATCGCGTACGCGGGCCGGGCGAAGCAGGCCTTCCCGGGCGTGCCCGTCGTGGTCGGCGGCATCGAGGCCTCGCTGCGGCGGTTCGCCCACTACGACTACTGGCAGGACCGCATGCGGCGGTCCATCCTGCTCGACGCGAAGGCGGACCTGCTCGTGCACGGCATGGGCGAGCGCGCCGTCGTCGAGATCGCCCGGCGGCTGCGAGCGGGGAAGGGGATCGAGGCCTGCCGCGACATCCCGGGCGTCGCGTGGGCGCTGGGCCAGAAGACGCCCGTCCCCGACGTCCCGCACGTCGAGGTCCCGTCGTTCGAGGCCTGCGAGCGCGACCCGCTCGCCTTCAACAAGCTCACCGTGCACATGTACCGGGAGGCGAACCCGCACTGTGGCAGGCCCTTGCTGCAACGCAGCGGGGACCGCGCCGTGTGGTGCAACCCGCCCGACGTGCCGCTCACGCCCGCGGAGCTCGACCGCCTCTACGAGCTCCCGTACGCCAACGCCGCCCACCCCTGCTACCGCGCCCCGATCCCCGCGTTCGAGAGCATCCGCGGCTCCATCACCATCAACCGCGGCTGCTCGGGCGGGTGCTCGTTCTGCGCGCTGACGCTGCACCAGGGCAAGGACGTGGTGTCGCGCTCGCCGGACAGCGTGGTGCGCGAGGTCCGCTCGCTCGTCGGGACGAAGGGCTTCCACGGCGTGGTGTCCGACCTCGGCGGCCCCACCGCGAACATGTTCCGGATGAGCTGCACGAGCGAGGCCGCCAACAAGGTGTGCAGGCGCGTGAGCTGCCTGCACCCGGTCCGCTGCAAGCACTACGGCACGGATCACGCGCCCTACGTGGAGCTGTTGCGCGAGGTCCGCGCGCTGCCCGGCGTCAAGCGCGTGTTCGTGAACTCCGGCATCCGCTACGACCTCGCGGCCGACGCGCCCGGCTTCGTCGAGGAGATCGCGGCCCACCACGTCTCCGGCTCGCTCACCACCGCGCCGGAGCACGTGTCGGCGAAGGCGCTCCACCACATGCGGAAGCCCGAGATCACCCACTTCGCGGACTTCATGAAGCGCTTCCGCGCCGCCTCGCAGCTGGCCGGCAAGAAGCAGTTCCTCGTGCCGTACTTCCAGTGCGCGCACCCGGGCACCGGCCCCACGGAAGCCATCGAGCTCGCGCTCTACATGAAGCGGAACGGGCTGCAGTGCCGCCAGGTGCAGCTCTTCATGCCGACGCCCGGGACGTTGTCGACCGCGATGTACGTGAGCGGCGTGGACCCGCACACCGGCGAGCCCGTCGCGGTCGCGCGCGGCCACAAGGAGCGCGCCCGCCAGCGCGCGCTGATGTTCTGGTGGAAGCGCGAGGAGTGGCCCGCCATCCGCGAGGCGCTCGTCGCCTGGGACCGGCGCGACCTCATCGGCGACGGCCCCGACTGCCTCGTCCCGCCCGGCCCCGCGCGCGCCGGCTGGGCCCGCGGCTTCCGCCCGCAGGAGCCCACCGTCGGCGCCATGGGCATGAAGGTCGAGCGCGCCACCCGCCAGGACGTGGACGAGGAGCGCTGGGAGGGCCACGCGGGGTGCGCGACCTGACGGGGGCTCAACTGCCGCGGGGCAGCGGCTTGCGCGGCGGCGGCTTGCGCGAGGTCTCCTCCTCGCCGACGTCGCCGCCCTCCCACTGCTCGGAGGCGTTCTCCGACCCCACCGTCCCGCGCCGCCCCACGGCGACGCGCCCGTGGCGGTCCTCCTTCCCGATGTCGGGGTCGCGACCGTAGTCCTGGTCGAAGCTCGGCTGGCGCTTGCGATCGGGCATGCCCCGACGTGCGCGCCGCGGAGGGCGCGGTCAACACACGGCCACTCGCCGGCTCCCCTCTCCCCGCTCGCGGGGAGAGGGGCTGGGGGTGAGGGGTTCCCTACCTCCTGAGCCGCTTCTCCAGCTCCGCAAGCCGCTGCCGCAGCGCGTCCATCTCCTCGTCCCGCTCCTCCTTCGGCGGGGGAGGGGGCTCCTCCTTCGGCGCGGCCGCCGCCTTCTTCGCGGGCGGGACGATCTTCGCGAGCCGGCTCTCGGCCTGGTCGAGCTGCCCGTGCAACAGCTCGAGCCCGAGCGACAGCTGCTGGCGCACGAGCTTCTGCACCGGGTCGTCGCCGGTGGCGCGGATGATGCGGCGCAGCATGCCCACCGGCAGCAGGTCGGCGCCCCCGGGGGCGTCGAGGATCACCTGCAGCAGCACGTCGCGCGTGAGGTCGCGCTCGGTCTTCGCGTCGACCACGCGGACGTCCTCGCCCTCGCGCACCATCGCGGCGACGTCGGCGAGGTTCACGTAGCGGGAGGCGCCCGTGTCGTAGAGCCGCCGGTTCTCGTACTTGCGGATGAGGGGCATGCGCCCTGCTATCCGGGCGCCGTCATGCTGCATCGCACAAAACATTCTTGACGCGGTGCAGCATGGCGTTTAGTCTTCCTGCACCGGGCCGGTCGCCCGGCACTTCGAGACGATGGAGGACGACATGGAGACGAACCCCTTCCGCACCCAGTTCCACGCCTTCGGCGAGCGCGTGCTCGCCGCCAACAAGCAGGTCGCCGACTGGCAGCTCGGCCAGGTCAAGCTCGCCGAGAAGCAGATCGTGGCCTCGCTCGAGGCGACCCGGGCCGGCTGGGACGCCGGCGTGGGCGCGTCGCTCGCGATGCAGCGCACGCTCCTCGACGCCTTCTTCCCTTCCGAGACGAAGGCCGCCTGACACGATCGTGGGGGCGGGCGTCTCGCCCGCCCCTCCCCCCATGCCACGGAGCCCCCCGTGCCCGACAAGACCCCCGACCTCGACGCGCTCAACGGCGAGATCTACCGCAACTGGGAGAAGGCGATGACGACCTGGTGGGACCAGGTCCTCGAGTCCCCCGCCTTCCTCGGCGGCATGGGCCAGCAGCTCTCGGCCACCTCCCAGGCCCGCGGCGCCTACGAGCGCGCCGTGAACGAGACGATGGAGAAGCTCCACCTGCCCACGCGCGGCGACGTCGTGCGGCTGGCGCGGGTGTGCACGCTGCTCGAGGAGCGCCTCCTCGCGCAGGAGGACCTGCTGCTCGCGATGAAGGACCGGATGGACACGCTGGAGAAGGCGGCGCTCGAGGCCCGGATCGAGGCGGCCGAGGCCCGGGTCGAGCTCCGCGAGCGGCTCGACGCGCTGAAGGACACCCTCGGCGCGCCCGCCGCCTCTGCCGCGCCGCAGCGCAAGACGCGGGGGGCCACGTGATCTCTCCGCGCACCACCGAGACGTTCCGCTACCTGTCCACCGGCCCGGTGGCGCGGGCGAAGAGCGGCGGCACCCCCCACGCCGTCGTCCACCGCGACAACAAGGCCTGCGTCCGCTACTTCGCCCCCGACGCGCCGCGCCACGCCCCGGTGTTCGTGAGCATGCCGCTCATCAACACCTGGACCGTGTTCGACCTCGCCCCGGGCCGCTCGGTGATCGAGGCGCTCATCAAGGCCGGCGTGCCGCTCTACGTGCTGGACTGGGGCGTCCCGGGCCCCGAGGACAGCCAGCGCCCGCTCGCCGACTACGTCGACACGCTGCTGGGCCGCGCGATGGACCGCGCCCGCCGTCATGCCGCAGTGCAGCACATGGACGCGCTCGGCTACTGCGTCGGCGGCACGTTCCTCGCCGTGCACCTCGCCCGCAACCCGGAGGTCGCCCGCCGGGCCGCCTTCCTGTGTACGCCGATCGACTTCCACGCCTCGGGCCGGCTCGCCCGGTGGGCCGATCCCGCGACGTTCCCCCTCGACTCCGTCATCGACGGCTTCGGCAATTTCCCCGCCGAGCTGATGAAGACCAGCTTTCGGTGGTTGCGCCCGGCCGGCCAATCGGCGAAGTGGGTGGGCCTCTGGGAGCGGATCGACGATCCGGGCTTCCGGGAGCTGTGGGCGGCGATGGAGAGGTGGAACGAGGATGCCGTGGACTTCCCGGGCGAGGCTTACCGGGAGTACGTCCGCCGCTGCTACTTCGACAACGCGCTCGTGCGCGGCGGCTGGAAGCTCGCGGGCCGCCCGGTGGACCTGTCCGCCGTGAAGGTGCCCGCCCTGTCGATCGCCGCGAGCGAGGACCACATCGTCCCGCCGCCCTCGGCGCACGCGCTGGCGAGCGTCTGGGGCGGCCCGGTCGCCACGAAGACGATCCGCGGCGGCCACGTCGGGGTGTGCATCGGCAAGGCGCTCCCCGACACGATCCTGGAGTGGGTGCGGTCGTGATCGACCCCGTCCTGCCCCTGCTCGGCGCGGTGCCGGGCCTCGCCGAGAGCGCGCGCGTGCGCCGCGGGATCGAGATCCTCGCGACCACGCCGCGCCCGCCGGTGGGGCTCACCCCCCACGCGGTCGTGCACGTGCAGGACAAGCTCGCGGTGCGCTTCTACGCCCCGTCGGGAGGGAAGCGCACCCCGGTGGTGATCGTCCCCTCCATGATCAACCGCGCCTGGATCGTCGATCTGGAGCCCGGCCGCTCGCTCGTCGAGGGCCTCGCCGGCAACGGCCACCCGGTCTACCTCGTCGACTGGGGCGTGCCCGGCCCCGAGGACGCGGGCGAGGACGTCGGCTACGCCCTGCTGGAGTTGTTGCACCGCAGCATCGACCGGATCTGCCGCCACGCGAGGGCCCCGCGCGCGCACCTGTTCGGCTACTGCATGGGCGGCACGCTCGCCGCGATGTACGCGGCGCTCCGCCCCGCGCGCGTCGCCTCGCTCGTCGCCCTCGCCGCGCCGGTGAAGTTCTCCGAGGGCGGGCGCTTCCGCGACTTCGTCGCCCACCTCGACGTGGAGACGGCGATCGACGCCGACGGGATGGTGGGCGTCGAGACGATGAAGCCCGCGTTCAAGCTGCTCGACCCGATGGGGAACTGGAAGAAGTACCTCGCGATCGAGGAGGCCTCGCACGACCCGAGGAAGCTCGCCCGCGTGCTCGTCCGCGAGCGCTGGCTCGAGGAGAACGTGCCGATGCCGGGCGCCTTCGCCCGCGAGTTCACGAAGCGCGCCTACCAGGACGACGCGTTGCTCGCCGGCACGTGGGAGATCCGCGGAGAGCACGTCCGGCTCGAGAAGATCACCGCCCCCACGCTCGTGGTCGCGTGCGCGCGCGACTTCATCACCCCCGCGGCGGCCGCGGTGCCCCTCGCCGGCGCGGTCTCCGGGCCGGCCCGCGCCGAGGTCCTCGACACCGGCCACATCGGCGTCGTCGTCGGCGCCGAGGGCCCGCGGACGTTCTACCCCCTGCTCGATCGCTTCTTCCGGGAGGCCACGCCATGAAGGCGACCGGGAACTGGCTGGAGATGCACGCCCGCTTCCGCCCGCACGCGGAGGCGCTCCACGACGTGGGGACCGGCCGGCGCTGGACCTATGCTGCGTTGCATCACGAGTCGCTGCGCTGGGCCGGCCGGCTCGCCCGCGCCGGGGTGGTCGCCGGCGACCGCGTCGCGGTGCTCGCCCACAACCGCGGCGAGACGCTCGCGATCCTGTTCGCGTGCGCCGAGCTGGGCGCGTGCCTCCTGCCGATGAACTGGCGGCTCGCCGACCCCGAGCTCCGCTGGCAGCTCGACCACTGCACGCCCCGCGTGGTGCTCGCCGACGGCGAGAACCTCGGGCGCCTCGGCGGGCTCGCGCTGGACGAGGGCTGCGGCGACCACGCGATCGAGGGCCCCGGCGCCACGCTGGAGGCGCCCTGGGTGCTGATGTACACCTCGGGCTCCACCGGGAAACCCAAGGGCGCGATCCTCACCCACCGCCAGGTGCACTGGAACGCGATCAACACGGTGCTGGCCTGCGATCTCGCGCCGGGCGACGCCACGCTCACCTTCACGCCGCTCTTCCACACCGGCGGGCTCAACTGCCTCACCACCCCCTTGCTGCACCGCGGCGGGCGCGTGGTCCTCACCCGCGGCTTCGAGCCGGCGGAGTCGCTGCGGTTGATCCAGGAGGAGCGCGTCAGCCTGCTCATGGGCGTCCCGACCATCTTCCAGATGATGTCGGACCACCCCGCCTTCGACGCCACCGACCTCTCGAGCGTGCGCGACGCGCTCGTCGGCGGCGCCGCGATCCCGCTCCCGCTCCTGCACCGCTGGCGCGCCCGCCGCATCCCGCTCCGGCAGGGCTTCGGCCTCACCGAGGTGGGCCCCAACTGCTTCTCGCTGCCGCCCCACCGCGTCGACGACAAGCCCGGGTCGGTGGGCCTCCCCATCCACCACGTCGCCGCGAAGCTCGTCCGCCCCGACGGGAGCGAGTGCCGCGCCGACGAGCCCGGCGAGCTCCTGCTCGGCGGTCCGGCGGTCTGCGGCGGCTACTGGAACGACCCCGCCGCCACCGCCGCGTGCATCCGCGACGGCTGGTTCCACACGGGCGACGTGCTCTCCCGCGACGCCGACGGCTTCTTCTACGTGCGCGGCCGCATCAAGGAGATGTACAAGTCGGGCGGCGAGAACGTGTACCCGCCAGAGGTCGAGGCGGTGCTCCACGCCTGCCCGGGCGTCGCCCTCGCCGCCGTGATCGGCGTCCCCGACGTGCGCTGGGGCGAGGTCGGCCGCGCGTTCGTCGAGCCGGCCCCGGGCGCCGCCGTCACGCCCGACGCCGTCCGCACCTTCCTCGACGGCAAGCTCGCCCGCTTCAAGCTCCCGAAGTCGGTCCACGTGCTCGCCGCGCTCCCGCGCACGGCCTCGGGCAAGGTCGATCGGCAGGCGCTCCGCGCGCTGGAGGTCCCATGAGAGGCTTCGGGCTTCGGGCTTCAGGCTTCGGGCTGCTGTTCGTCGGCTGCCTCCCCGACGACGTCGGCGAGGGCGGGGTCCCGACCGACGACACCGCGGGCGAGGCCGACGCCGACACCGACGCCGACGCCGACGCCGACGCCGACGCCGACCCCACCGGCAGCATCGTCGGCGACTGGGTCAGCGAGGGCGAGGACATCAGCGACCTCTTCGCGGACGAGCCCTTCTCGCTCGTCCGCATCGACGCCACGTTCGAGGCCGACGGCACCTACCGCGTCGACGTCGAGAACGCCGACGGCGCCAACGCCAGCTTCGCGGGCACCTACGTGACCGGCACGTCGACCACGCCGGCGACGATCACGCTCACCCAGACGGTGCCGTCGAACGCGACCGCCACCGGAATCTACGAGGTCGACGGCGACACGATGACCTACGAGGTGGTCCAGACGGTGCCGGACTACGGCTACACGCCGCCCACGCCCGAGAGCGGCTTCGGCACCACCGGCGGCCCCGACATGACCGCGGGCATCAACGTGCAGATCTACGTGCGCGACTGATGCTGCTCGTCGCCGCCGCGCTCGCGTCCACCCCGCCCGAGGCCGAGGCCGCCGAGGTGCGCCCGTCGCCCGTCGAGGACGACGGCTTCACGTTCCTCGGCGTGGTCGGCGCCCGGGCGAGCACGTCGAACGTCGCGACCACGAACCCGCTGCTCAACGGCCAGCTCGTCGGCGAGCTCGGCGGCGTCAACACCACCGTCACCGGCGAGGACCCCGCGCCCGGCGCCGAGATGCGCGTCGGCGGCTTCTTCCGCTACACGCCGCCGCTGCTGGACGGCCGCGCGGCGCTCGACGCCGCCTTCGAGGTCGACTTCGGCTTCGGCGACACCTCCTACTCCATCGGCGGCAACACGGGCGGCGCGTTCGGCGGCGACCAGGTGAACCTCCAGACGCGGAGGCTCGCCGTGCGCCTTCGCCCCTGGGCGCCGCTCACGGTCGTCGCCGGCCTGCAGTTCGTGTCGGACGGCGTCCACGACCCCGGCGCCGCGCGGCTGGACGACCTGTTCCGCGGCGGCGGTCGCCTCATGTTCTTCGGCAGCGAGGCCGCCGGCGTCACCGCTTTTTACGCCCGCGACGTCGTGAAGGCGCGGCTGGGGCTCTACACGCTCTACGAGCTGTCCCTCGTCGAGGACGACGACGTCGCGCTGATGATGGCGGACGTGCAGGTCTCCCCCGCGCACGCGTGGCGCGTCGGCGCCCACGGGTGGTGGCTCCGCGACCGCGCCGGCGGCGCGGCGGGGCTCCTCGGCGAGGGCGTCACCAGCACGTTGTCCGAGATGCAGGGCGGCCCCCGGCTCGACATGCGGCCCACCGAGGACGCGGCCGCGCCCGCGGTGGGCGCCGACCTCGTGTGGGTGGGCGCCGACGTCGGCTACAACCCCGCGCTCGACATGGGCGACCTCGGCGCGACCGCGCTCGTGATCACCAACCAGGGCAAGCTCTACGTCGCCGACCTCGACGACTGGTTCGTGAGCGGGTGGCTCGCCGACGCCGAGCTGCGCTGGCGATACACGCAAGGGGAGGGGAGCGTCGCCCGGGTAGAACTGTTGGCCTCGTCCGCGGATCGTGATGACACATTCCGATACAGCGGCGTCGTCACCGGGAACAGCTACGGCATCGTGGGCGCGGTGCACGGCACCCACGGGTGCCTCCTGCTCTTCCCCGACCCGCGCGCCATCAACCGCCAGGTGGCGGTGGTCTACGACGTCTCCGGCGGCGGCGACGGCCTCGTCGCGGCGACGGCCTCCGTCGGGTGGGACGTGGTGCCCGACCGCCTCACGGTCGGCGTCGGCGGCGGCCACGCCCGGTCGGCCGCCGGCGAGCCGCGCGGCACCGAGGTCAACGCGCGGATCGTCGGCGAGCCCTTCGTGCTCGGCGAGGTCGGCCTCTACGCGGCGACCGTCACGGGCACGGCGCTCGCCGAGGACCCCTGGACCGTGTTCCTCGCCTTCGACTGGCTGGTGATCTGATGTGGCGAACCCTGCTGCTGTCCACCCTCGCGGTCGCCTGCGCGCCCCGGTACGGCTCGCTCGGGCCGATCGCGCCGGAGGACCTGTGGTCGCCGCTCCCGGTGCGCCACGTCGACGTCGGCGGCGTCGACGTCGCCTACGTCGACAGCGGCGGCCGGGGCGAGCCCATCGTGTTCGTGCACGGGCTCTCCTCCTACCTGTCGTTCTGGGAGTACCAGCTCCCCCACTTCGCCAAGAGCCACCGCGTGCTGGCGATCGACCTCCCGGGCTACGGCCAGAGCGGCCGGCCGGACGCTCCCTGTACGCCGCCCTGGTACGCCGACGTCGTGAGCGACTGGATGGCCACGGTGGGCGTCCCCCGCGCCACCGTCGTCGGGCACTCGATGGGCGGCCAGATCGCGGTGCAGCTCGCGCTCTCGCACCCCGATCGCGTCGACCGCCTCGTGCTCTCCGCGCCGGCCGGCTTCGAGCGCTTCAGCCCGGGCGCGGGCCGCTTCATGCGCGAGTTCTGGACCGAGTCCCGCGCGCTCGAGTCCTCCGAGGAGCAGGTCCGCGCCAACTTCACGGCGATGGTCTTCAACCGCGTCGACGACGGCGTGGAGCGGCTCATCCGCGAGCGCGTGCAGCTCGGCAAGCACCCGCGCTTCGCCGGCACGAGCGTGGCCGTCTCGCGCTCCGTCGCCGGCATGCTCGACTTCCCGATCCTCGACCGCGCGGCCGAGGTGCGGGTGCCCGTCCTCGTCGTGTATGGGACGGACGACCGCATGATCCCCAACCCGGTGTTCACCGGGGGCCGCACCCGCGCCATCGCGGAGACGGCGAAGAACGCCTTCCCCGACGCCCGGCTCGTGCTGGTGCCCGGCGCCGGCCACACCGTCCACCACGACGCCCCCGACGCCTTCAACGAGGCGATGGAGGAGTTCCTCAGATGATCCTCGCCCCCCTCGCGTTCGCCACCTCCGGCTTCGACGCCTCCACGCCCGCCGAGACCTTCACGGGCCAGGAGACGTACACCCGCGACGGCGCCACCCAGCTCTGGAGCGCGGTGGAGCGCCTCGAGGATCCCGACCGCACCTTGTTCGCCGCGGGCCAGTACAACGGCGTCACCGCGTGGCAGGACACCGACTACTCTCCCTGGATCGCCACCTGCTTCGGCACGTCCGAGCCCCACACCTCCGCGGCGCTGCTCCACGTCGGGCTCTACGAGGCCTACTCGAGCGGCACGCCCATCCTGTTCGTTCCCGGCGCCGGCGACAACGGCAGCCGCGGCTTCATCACGATGGCCCGACACATGGAGCTCGAGGGGCGGCCGGTCTACGCGGTCACCTTCGCGCACTCCCACGGCGACGTGCTCGAGCAGGCCGAGATCGTCGCGGACGCGATCGCCCGCGTGAAGGCGCGCACCGGCGCGGCGCAGGTCGACGTGGTGTCGCACAGCAAGGGCGGCATCGCGACCGCCGTGTACCTGTCCAACGCCGACGGCGCCGAGTGGGGCGACGACGCCTACGAGCTCGTCGGCACGCGGTACCGCGGCGACGTCCGCAAGGCCGTGTTCGTCGCCACGCCGCTCTCCGGCATCGACACCGCGTTCCGCTGGCCGCTCGCCAACCTCTGGTCGCTCGACTGGGACAGCGCGCTGTCGCCGACCTCGTGGGGCGCCTACTGGCCCTACGGCACGTCGAGCTGGGCCTACAGCGTCGACCTCGCGGCGCAGGACTTCCTCCCCGACGACGGCGACCTCTTCCCGGGCCACCGCCAGCTGCTCGAGCGCCACCCCGAGCACGACCTCCCCGGCGAGATGCCCTGGCTCGGCGCCTACAGCGTCCAGCCCGACTGGTACACCACCTACGAGGGGGGCCTCGGCTACTGGTCGATGTCGGGCGGCATCGACGAGGCGATCGAGGCCGGCGGCGGGCTCCTCGCGCGGCTGCAGGCCAACGGCGTCGACCCCGCCGTGCAGATCTACCTGCTCGCCGGCGAGAACCCGATCATGCCCAACGGCACCGACCAGTTCCTCACCGAGTACTTCGGGGAGCAGTGGTCGGAGATGGCCGAACAGAACGCCGACGCCTGGGGCGAGCTGGTCGCCGACGCGATCTCCCACGGCACCGCGCCCGACGGCGTGACGGACGAGGAGGTCGCGGGGCTCGCCGGCGGCGATCTCGTGCTCGGCGAGGTCTCCGGCGCGAGCGACGGCCTCGTGTTCGTGACGAGCGCCACCGCCGGCGACCGCCTCGGCGCCCGCGGCGCCGTCGTCGTGGACACCTACGTCGCCAACCTCTCCCACCTCGACCTGCTGTACGCGAGCCCCATCACGGGCGAGCTCCTGATCGAGGCCGCCGACGCCGATCCCGAGGGCAGCGGCTGGATGCGCGCCTTCGGGGAGCGCTACACCGAGGCCGACACGATCGGCTGGGTCGACGCAGCGCTCGCCGATCCCGACGACGGCGGCGACGACACGGGCGACCCGCCCGGCGACGACACGGGCGAGCCGCCGGGCGACGACTCGGGCGACCCCGCCGACACGGACGAGGACGGCGGGCAGGACTTCGGCGACGGCGGCTGGGGCGAGGGCTGCAAGGGCTGCGACGCCGGCGGGGTCGGCGGGGCGTGGCTCGCGACGCTGATCGCCGGCGCGGTCGCGCGGAGGCGCGGGCGTTAGCCTGGCAAGATGAGGCTCCTCCCGCTCGCCCTCCTGATCGGCTGCCCCTTCCCCGACGACGACGACAAGGACGACGACACCGGCGCCGGCGGGCCCGTGGAGGCCGATCTCGTGCTCCTCGTCGACAACAGCTCGTCGATGGAGGACGAGAGCGAGGCCGTCGCGCTCGCCGCGGACGAGCTGGTGGCCGCCTTCCTCGCCGACGGCGACCGCGAGTGGCAGGTCGGCGTCACCACCGTCACGACCGACCCCTCCGCCGGCTCCGCGGGGGTGGCCGGGGCGCTCGTGGGCGAGCCGATCGCGCTGGGCGACGCGGACGCGGCCGAGCGCCTGCGCGAGCAGGTGTTGTGCGAGGCCACCTGCTGGAACGAGCTGGAGCTCCCGTCCGATCCCTCGTACTCCTGCGGCGAGGCCGCGACCGAGGTCTCGGTCGAGTACCTCGACTGCGCCTGCGGCGTGGACGCGTGGAAGGACCAGTGCGGCGGGGGCGACGAGGAGGGGCTCGAGGCCGCGCTCCTCGCCGGCTGTCGCGCGGTCGAGGCGCCGCCGGAGATCTGCTACCAGTACGCGAGCGAGGGCGGTGGCTCCGTCTCCACCGTCATCGCCGGCGCCGAGGGCACGAACGCCGGGCTCCTGCGCGGCGGGGTCGCCCACTTCCTCGTGATCTCCGACGAGGGCGACGCCTCGCCGCGCGCGGCCACCGGCGACGCCGACGTCGCCGCCTACGTCGAGGCGTTCGACGCGCTCGGGCTCTCGTGGCGGTTCCACGCGTTCGGCCCGGCCTGGGACGGGACGAACGGCGACTGCCTCTCGGGCGCCCAGCCCTGGTCGGTGGAGCGCTACCAGAACGCCGCGGTCGCCTCCGGGGGCGTGTACGTCGAGATGACGGACCTCGCGGCCGACTGCGCGGCCGCGGACCCGATGGACGTCGTCGCGGCCGTCCTCGCGTCCATCTGACGGCGCGCGGCGCCGCCGGCCCGAAGCCCCACGCCACCCGCGGCTTGACAACGCCGAGGGCCCCCGTGTACAAGCCGCCCCCGTCGGAGGTCCCCATGCGCCTCTCGCTGCCGCTCATCGGGTTGATCGCCTGCAATCACGAGCAGGAGCTGGCCCCGAAGCAGGGGGAGGCGGGGACGCTGGAGCTCGTGAGCCCGGCGGCGGCCGCGTGGATGGACGTCGGCCGCACGACCGCGCGCGGCAACGTGACGAACATCGAGGACGTCGTGGTCGCCGGCGACGAGGCGCGCGTCCACGGCGGCGAGTTCGAGGCGCGGATCGAGCTCGCCCGCGGGGTCAACGTCGTGGAGGCGGCGGGCACCGACGCCCGGGGCCACACCCTGTACGCGCGCCACGGCGTGCTCGCCGGCGACTTCGCCACGCCCGAGGGCGAGGTCGAGGACGCGCTGGCGCTGCGCGTGAACCGCGGCGGGCTCGACCGCATCGCCGAGCTGGCCGAGGACATGGTCGGCGAGCTGGACATCGGCGGCAGCCTCGCCGCGATCAACCCGGTGTACGTCGACTCCTACGGCGTGTGGGGCTGGGACGCGGTGACCATCGCGGCCGACGTGACGTCGGTCGCGTTCGACGCGCCGCGCATCGAGATCACGCCGGACGACGGCACGCTCACCCTGACGGCCACGCTGCCCGACCTGTACGTGTCCATCGTCGCGTACGGCGAGGTGGTGGGCATCGACTTCGACACCGACGTGGCCATCGGCGCGTCCGAGGCCGTGATCACCGGCGTGCTGGAGGTCGGCGCCGACGACGGGCGCCTCGACGTCTCGCTCGAGGAGGCCGAGGTCGAGCTGCGCGACTTCTGGTACGACACGACGCTCCTTCCCGACGAGGTCGAGTCCGTCCTGCTCGTGGACACGGTGCGCGACACGCTCGAGGAGAAGCTCGTCGAGCAGATCGAGACGTCCGTGCCGCCGCTGCTGGATGCGACCCTCGCGGGGCTCGACCCCTCGTTCTCCTTCGACGTCATGGGGCTCGCCGTCGACCTCGGGTTCGTCTTCGCGGAGGTGGACGTCGACGAGGACGGGCTCGCCCTCGCGCTCGACCTCGACCTCTCGATCCCGCCCGTCCCCGGCAAGGAGTACGCCGGGTACCTCCACGCGGGCGACGACACCGCCGAGGTCGACACCGCCGCGGACGTGGCGGGCGCCGTCTCCGACAACCTGCTCAACCGACTCCTGTTCGAGGCCTGGCGGGCGGGTTTCCTCGACCTGACCCTGTCCACGACGGACGGCTCGCTCGATCCCGCGTTGATCGGCGCGCTGAAGGCGGAGGAGGCGACCATCTCGGTGAACGCCGTGCTCCCGCCCGTCGCCGTGGAGGAGGAGGGGAGCCTGCACGCGCAGATGGCCGAGGTGCTGATCACCATCGACACGCCGGGCGGCGAGCTCGGCGAGCACCTCGTCGTCGCGCTCGCGGCCGACATCGACCTCGACCTGACCGTCGACGACGGCGTGCTCGCCCTCGAGATGGGCGAGCCCGAGATCGTGATGATGGTCCGCGAGAGCGACTGGGGCGGCGACGAGGAGACCATCACCAACCTGCTCGAGGAGATGGTCCCGCTCGACAGCCTGCTCGTGCTGCTCGGCGCCATCGAGATGCCGCTCCCCTCGCTCTACGGCCTCGCGGTGGACACCGGCACCGCCGTCCGCGAGGACACGGGCGTGCACACGGGGCTGGAGATCTGGCTGGACTGATGCTTCGACTCCCCTCTCCCCGCTTGCGGGGAGAGGGGTTGGGGGTGAGGGGTCCAGGCAGTCGCGCGGCTCCCAGACCCCTCACCCGGCCTTCGGCCACCCTCTCCCCGCTGAAGCGGGGAGAGGGGCATTCGTCAGAGCGCCGCCCGGACCTGCACCCCGATCCGGTCGATCCTGCCGCCGTAGGTGCCGTTCATGTGCGGGTAGTTCCAGCGGTCCTCGTTCCGCTCGCCCTCGACGGTCTGGCCGAAGGCGCTCTCGGTGACGACGCGGTCGGCGAGGAACTGGTGGGTCCAGCTCACCCCGAGCTCGAGCTTCCTCACGGGCTTCACGGCGACGAGGCCCGAGAGCAGGATCGCGTTGGCGTCGTAGTTGTTGGTCGAGAGCGCCGCGTCCGGCACCGCGGCGCCGTCGTAGACGAGGCGACCGCCGACCGTCCAGCGCTCGCCGAGCGACCCCTTCGCGTCGAGCCCGGCCCAGCCGCTGTCGACGTTCTCGCGCGCCCACAGCCGCGACTGCTCCACCATCTCCCTGCCCTCGGGGTCCTCGAGGTCGGAGTCGGTCACCCGGATGTCGAAGTCGGTGTAGGCGCTCCAGCCGACCCACCCGCCCATCACCTCGAGGCGCAGCGCGGGCACCGGCCGGATCACGACGCCGCCGTGCACGCGGCTCGGCAACACGTAGCCGACCGACGCGGCGGCGTGGACGAGGTTGTCGCCCTCGGTGCAGAGGCCCGCGCGGCGCGTGGCGTAGGCGCCGATCTCGTCGTCGTCCGGCGGGCAGGAGAAGGCGATGGTGACCTCGCCGGTGTTGACGACGGGCACGCCGCGCACGAACCCGACGGCGACCTCCACCTCGTCGATCACCTTCACCCGGGCGCCGGCCCCGAAGGTGAACGCCACGTCCGAGAGCTCGGAGAACTGCAGCGTGGCCGCGTAGGCCGGGTCCTCCAGCATGTCGTCGCCGTAGGGGGACGTGTCGCCGGCCTCCTCGATCGCGTGGTCGAGGTCGGCCATCGAGTCGGTGTCCACCCGCGCGATCCAGCTGCTGCGGACCACCGCGAAGCTGGCCCCGAAGGCGACGCGGTCGGCGATCTCGTACCCGGCGCCGGCGAGCCCGAAGATCGCCTTCGAGTCGCCCTCGCGCATGTGGTACGCGCCGGGCCCCGGCTCCTCGACCTCCGCGCCGCCGCGCGCGAACGGCACGGCGAGCGCGACGCCCACGCCGAGGCCGGGCACGGTGAGGTCGCTGGCGACCCCCACGTAGGGGACGACGCCGCTGAACGTGTAGATGTCGTTGCCGCCGTTCGGGTCGTCGCGCTGGAACGTCACGGTCGCGAACGTGGGGGCCCCCTCGACCTCGATCCGCGTGCCTTCGCCCGCCGCGAGCCCCGCCGGGTTCCACCACACCGCGGTCGCGTCGGTGGCGCCGGGGGTCCCCCACGGGCCGCCGACCTCGAGGATGTCGAGCGAGGCCGCGAACGCCGGGGAGACGAGGAGGAGCATGCTCGACGGGCGGGCCTAACACGGGCGCCCGTCGCGTCGTCAGGGGGAAGGCCGCGCCTTCGCGTCCACGTGGTCGCCCTTCGCGAACAGGACGGCGTGCTCCGGGCGCATCGCGTGGACGCCCTCGTCCCAGCGCTCGACCGTGACACGTGCGAGCTGTGTCAGCCCCGCCTCGGTCGCGGCCTCCCGCAGGGGCGTCAGCGCGTCGATGCGCCGCGCGCCGACCATGCCGTCGCCGATGACGACGCACATCCGCCCGCCGGGCGCGAGCGCGCGCGCCGCGGCGCGGACCCACTTGCGCGTGTCGTTGCGCCAGTGCTCGAGCGCCCGCTTGCGGTCCACGCGGAAGGCCCGGCGCGAGCCCATCTCGGCGGCGTCGAGGTCGAGGCCCAGCCAGCGGGCGCGCAGGTCCTGCATCGGGAGGTAGTCGTAGACCCCGGGGTAGGGGGGCGACGTCACCACCTGCCCGAACGCCTCCTTCGTCCGCAGCTCGCGGGCGTCCTCGCGGTGGACCCGCGCGGAGCCGGTGGCCGGCTCGAGCTCGGCGAGCATCCGCGCGTACTCGCGGGCGCGCTTGTGGAAGAGCGTGGCGGACGTGCCCGCGGGGCGTGACACGTGCGCGCGTCTCATCGATGTGTCGCTCTCGCGCTGGCTCGCCTTCACGAGGACCGACGAGAGCACCGCGCGCAGGAGCGGGTCCTTGCCCACGGCCTCGCGCAGCGCGGCGACCTCTGCGAGCACGTGGGGCTCGTACCAGTCCTCCACGCCCTCGGGGAGGTCCATCGGCGGCGGCGGGTGCATCGCCTCCTCCGTGGCCTTGCGCGCCGCGCTCCGCAGGGCCGTGCGCGCGGCCTCGTCGGTCTTCGCCGTGCGGGCGCGGGCGACGAGGCAGGCGACCGGCGACACGTCGAGCCCCAGCGCGTCGCGGCCCGCGAGGATCGCCTCCACGAGCACGGTGCCGCCGCCGCAGAAGGGGTCGAGCACGGGGCCCTCCCCGAGGGTCAGCAGGTCGCGCGCGGCGTCCGGGTGCAGCCCGGCCGGGTAGGTGTGGAAGCCGTGGGTGGCTCGCTCCACGCGCCCACGGTGGCGCAGCGCGCGCTCGAGCACGTCGCAGGCGGCGGGGTCGCCGGCGCGGGTGGCGTCGCCGGCGCGCTGCGAGAGCGCCTCGCGCTTGCCGCCCTCGCCGGCGAGGTCGCCGAGGAGGCTCGCCTCCTGCGCGGCGATCCGCGCCTTCCGGTCCGAGCGTCGCTCACCCACGGTAGGTCTCGTCCTGGTCGATCGCCGAGAGCACCCAGTCGAAGTCGCCGCCCGTGATCTTCGCCTCGCAGTAGCCGCACGTGCCCGTCTCGCTGACGTTGTCGAGAGGCGCGCCGCAGCTGGGGCAGTTGCCCACGTCGGCGCGCGGGCGCGCGGGCTTGCCGGCGGTCCGGATGAAGGTCCAGTACTCGGTGAAGATGCGGGCCTGGGTGCGGCTGCCGCCCACGACGTTGCCCGCGCGGTCCTCGGTCCAGTCCCGCATGCGCGCGTAGACCCGCACCGTGATCGCCTCGTAGAAGGCGTCGGTCGTGATCTTGGCGAGCCCCGCGTCCGTGACGGCGATCTCCGCGAGCCGATTCGTCAGGCCCTCGCGGGCGTAGCGCTCGATCCAGTAGCGGTGCTGCTGGTAGAGGCCGTCGGTCTCGTAGGGGCGGGCGTCGGCCCAGCTCCCGCGTGTCCACGCCTCCTGGATCTTCGTGAAGACGGCCGCCGCGTGTTGCTTGAACGCGGGGAGGGACCATTCTGGGTGGCGCGCCTGGAACGCGCGGAGCTGCGCGGGCAGGTCCGGCGCCATCACGAGCGGGAGCTCGGTGCCGACCTCGACGCCCCCGCCGAGCACGAGCGGGACGCCGTCGACCGGCTCCGCCGAGAACACCGTGGCCTGCGCGACCTGCCACTGGAGGTGCCCGTCGGCGAGGACGCTGTCGCAGCTGCGGCAGCGCCCGTTCACGAGGCGCTCGATGGGGCTGCCGCACTGGGGACAGCCGAGCGAGCGCATGCGGTCGGGCCCCGGCGAGCGCGTGCCGGCCGGGCGGCGGAACACCCACTGCTCGCGCGCGTAGAGCCGGCGCTCGCCCGCCCGCACCTCGACGAAGCCCGCGTCGATCGCGACGGTCACGAACGCGTTCTCGCCCTGGATCACCACGCCGTCGATCCTCGCCGCGGCGACCACCACCTCGCGCACCTCGCGCAGCCCGTCGCCGCGCTTCTTCAGGAGCTCGATCACCGGCGGGGTCAGGAACGGCTCGAGCGCCGCCCAGTCGCCGCGCCCCCGCTCCTCCTGCGCCCGCGTGTACACGAGGCGCGCGAAGTCGAGGAACAGGGGCTCCGAGAAGTTCGGATCGGCCGCGCGCAGCCGCTCGAGGCCGGCGCCGCGCGCCGGGGGCGGGGGCGCGTGGCGCGTCCGGTGGACCTGCCGCGTGTCGTGCCCCTGCTGGGCCTTCGACCAGAGCACGAAGCCCACGACCCCGATCATCAGGGGGACGCCGATCACCGGGTGCTCGATCAGGAGCCACAGGAGGAGGCCGGCGCCGTCGCCGTCGCCGCCCCCGTGGAAGCCCCCGCCGCTCGAGAACCCGCCGCCGCCGGAGAAGCCGCCGCCGCCCCCGCGGCTGCCGCCCGAGAAGCTGTGCCCTCCGCCGGCGCGGGCCCACGCGATCGCGCACCAGACGAGCCAGGTGTTCACGGGCGCCTCGTGGTGACACGTGTTGCACGTGTCATTCGCGCACCCGCGGGGTGTTGGAGATCTCGTCCGGGTTCGCGCCCGTCGGCGGGAAGCGCGCGGCGAGCAGCTTCCCGACCGCCTCGAGCCCGGAGAGGAGGTGATCGAGCGTGTCGGCGCGCAGGTCGAGCGCGTTCCACTCGTGGCCGGGGATCCGCGCGAGCAGGCCCTGGTCGGGGACGACCTCGACGCGCTCCTCGAACGCGCTCACGTAGACGAGGAGGCCGGTGCGCCCCTCGGTGGCGTGGACGGCCTCCTCGGCGAAGGCGGCGAGCGCCGCCTCGCGGACCTGGCGCCTCCGCCGCGCCGCGGGCACGAACGGGCGGAGGAGCCCGCCCCAGCGATCCAGCGCCCACGCCACCCCGACGCCGGCGAGGGCGACGTCCACCGGGAAGTGCATCGCGTTGAAGACCCACGGGCTCCAGCACAGGAACGCGAGCGCGGCGACGGCCGCGGCGAGGCCGCCGGTCAGCGCGACGTCGCGGTAGCTGCCCGAGCGCGGGGCCGCGACCACGACCAGCTCGGCGTCGGTAAGCGACTCGATCGCCGCGACGGCGTCGTGTACGGCCTGGCTGAAGCGCGCGTCGGTGTGGACCACGGGAGCGCGGGTTAACCCGCGCGCGCCCACCGGAGAGCCCATGCAGATCCACGCCTCCTCGCTGATCCACCACCCCCGCGCGCGGGTGTACCAGGCCTACCGGGACGAGCTGCCGAAGATCGCGCCCTACATGCCGAACATCAAGGAGATCGTGGTGCGACGGCGCGAGGAGCGGCCGGGCGGGGTGAAGCTCCACAACGAGTGGATCGGCAAGGGCGAGGTGCCGAAGGTGGTGCAGGGCATCATCCGGCCGGACATGCTGCGCTGGGACGACTTCGCCGACTGGGACGACGCCGCGAGCGCCTGCGCATGGCAGATCAAGCTCCGCGCGTTCACCGAGAACGTGAAGTGCGGCGGGACGAACCGGTTCACCGAGGAGGGTCCGGGCAAGACCCGCGTCACGCTGACGGGCACCCTCGACATCGACCTGCGCGAGATCCCGGGCGTCCCGCGCGTGCTCGCGGGCACGATCGCGCCGCAGGTCGAGAAGTTCGTGATCGCGCTGATCACCCCGAACCTCGAGCAGGTCAACGCCTCGCTCGGGCGTTACCTCGACGCGAACAAGTAGCCCCGGCGGCCGCCGTCAACCGCGGCGCGTCCGGCCGGAGATCCACGCCCCGTCCGCGCTCGCGCTGACCAGCCCCCGGTCGATCATCGGCTCCACCACGTCGAGGAGCCGGTGCTCGCTCAAGCCCACCTTGTCGGCGAGGGCCGGGACCGTGAGCGGGCCGCCGGCGAGCGAGCCGAGGACGGTTCGCGCGACCGGGTCGAGCGCCTCGGGGTCCGGAGCGTCCGAGAGCAGGCCCATCAGCGCGCCGGGCGAGCCGCGCGAGCGCCTGTGCAGGTCGTCGGCGTGGCGCCGGTCGAGCTGGAGGGCCTCGAGCACGCGGCTCACGTCCTCGGGGGTCAGCGCGCTCGGGCAGATGTGCCGCGCGCCGAGCCGGGCGAGCTTCAGGAGCGGGCGGTCGGCGCGGACGAGCACGAGGCAGGGGAGGCCGTCGGCGAGGATCCGCGTCGCCGTGGGCTCCACCCCGGGCGCGTTGCCGTCCAGCGCGAGCACGGCCGGTCCGGCCTTCGCCACGGCGTCGTGGAGCGCCACGCGGTCGCCCGCGGACTGGACCACCTGCACGCCCTCGCGCTGCGCGGCGCGGACGCACTCGCGGATGAGCGTGCGGCGGCCGCTGCCGGCGTTGCCGTGCAACACGACGACCGAGGGACGCCCCTCGAGCAGCTCCACCACGTGGCGGCGCAGGATCTCGCGCTCGCGCGCCATGCCGACGACCGGGGCGCGCGGCTCCGTCCCGACCGACGCGCGAAGGAGCGAGGCGACCTCGCGGGCGGACGGCGGTCGCGACTCCGGGCGCCGGGCGAGCAGGCGGAGGACGAGGTCGTCGAGCGCGCGAGGCAGGCGCGGGCGCAGCGAGCTCGGGGGCTCGGGCAGCGTCGCGAGCGGGAGGTAGCCGAGGGCGGCGGGGTCGGCGTCGCGGAAGGGGGCCTGGCGGGTGAGGAGCTGGTAGAGGAGCACGCCGAGGCCGTACAGGTCGGCCGCGGGGCTGGGGGCGTCGCCGCAGAGCAGCTCGGGCGCGACGAAGCCGAGGGTGCCGCCCACGTTGGGGACCGCCTTCTCCTGAGGGCGCGCCTCGCCCATGTCGATGAGGCGGGGGGTCCCGTCGGCGGCGACGAGCACGTTGGACGGCTTGAGGTCGCCGTGGACGAGCCCCTCCTCGTGGACGTGCGAGAGCGCGTCGGCGACCTGCGCGGCGAACTCGACCAGCACGGGCAGGGGCTGGCCGCGCCCCCACTCGTCGGCGCGCCCGCGGGCGGCGAACTCGACGGCGAGCCAGGCGCCGTCGGGGTCGGCGTCGAGCAGGCGGGCGATTCCGCCGTGCGCGAGGCGGCGGAGCGCCTCGATCTCCCGGACGAGCGACTGCCCGCCCTGTGCCACCTTGAGCGCGACCTGACCGTCGGGACCGTCGGCCAGCCAGACCTTCGCCGAGGCGCCCTGCCCGATGGGGCGGTGGAGCGTGTATCCGTCTGGGGGCGGCGGTCCCGGCATGCGCGTCGAGTATACGGCCGGGGGTGCGCGTTATGCAGACACGCCCGGAGGAGTCATGTTCGCCATCGCGATCGGAGCCGCGCTCGCCCAAGACGTCGTCGCCGTCGAGTCCATCGTCGAGCCATCGCCCGACGCCGCCCACAAGAAGGGGGGCGGGAAGAAGAAGAAGGACGGCCCGAAGAAGTTCATGGGGTGGTCCTACAAGCCCTACGTCTCGCCCGGCGGCGGCGCCCGCATCACGTCGGGCAACGAGGTCGCGATCGAGGCGGGCGCCGACGTCGGCGTGAAGTACTGGCGCGACAACTGGGTGGGCAACCTCTACGCGGGCGGCACCTACGCCACCGGCGCGTCCTACAGCGGCTACGAGCTGCACGTCGGCGACACCTTCGGCCGCCGCGAGAAGTTCTGGGGCCTCGGCATCGGCGTCGAGGGCTTCTACGACGGCTACTTCGACGCCGACGGGGGCAACGTGCTCGCGCCCTCGTTCGGCGTCGACATCCCGCTGGAGCTGACGCTGGGCCCGAAGAAGTACTACGTCTACGGCGGCGTCACGCCCTCGTTCCTGTCGAACCGGTCGCGCCACGTCGACACGCTCCCGTTCGGCGACGAGCTCGAGTGGGAGGTCGGCGCCGGTCTCAAGCTCGAGGGCGTCCGCGTGCGGGCGGGCTTCGCGCAGCGCATCACGGTCGCCGGCACGATCAACACGCCGACGCTGAGCGTGACGCTCGGGGATTGACGAGGGGCTGCGGGATCGAAGACGGGCTTCGGGCTTCGGGCTTCGGGCCCGTCTTTCCGACGCCAGCGCGGGGCGGGCGAGGACGCCCGCCCCCACGAACGTCCGCGCCGCACCGGGCACGTCGACCCGAGGGCAGGACGCTCGCTCCACCTCCGACCGCGTCGAAGGCACCGAGCCCGACCCGAAGCCCGAAGCCCGGAGCCCGAAGCCTCTCAGGCGATGAACGTCTCGAGGTTCTTCCGCCGCCGGTGGTGCCGCAGCTTCCGCAGGGCCTTGATCTCGATCTGGCGGATGCGCTCGCGGGTGAGGCAGAACTGCGCGCCGATCTCCTCGAGGCTGTACTGCATCGGCTCGCCGATGCCGTAGCGCATGCGGACCACCTTCTCCTCGCGCGGGGTGAGCGAGGCGAGGACCTGCTCGATCTCCTCGCGGAGCGCGGCCTCCTCGATCGCGTCGCTGGGGCGCTCGGCGTTCGGGTTCTCCACGAACTCGCCGATGGTCGACTCGCTGTCCTCGCTGACGGGGGCGTCGAGGCTCACCGGCTCGCGGGTGAGCTTCATGAGCGCCTCGAGCTTGTCCACGTCGATCTCGAGCTTGTCCGCGATCTCGTCCATCGTCGGCTCGCGACCGAAGGCCTGGAAGAGCTCCTTCTGCATCTGGTGGACCTTGTTGACCACCTCGAGCTTGTAGATGGGGATGCGGATGGTGCGGCACTGGCTCTCGACCGCGCGGATGATGCTCTGGCGGATCCACCAGCTCGCGTAGGTGGAGAACTTGAACCCGCGCGTGTGGTCGAACTTCTCCGTGGCCTTCATGAGCCCGATGTTCCCCTCCTGGATGAGGTCGGACAGCGGGATGCCGCGGTAGGTGTACTGCTTCGCGATGCTCACCACGAGGCGCAGGTTCGCGTTGACCAGCGTGGCCTTCGCGAGCTCCGCGTCCGGCCCGCCCGCGTCGATGCGGCGGGCCACCTCCACCTCGTCGTCCCGCGTGAGGAGCGGGATCTCGCCCATCATCTTGAGGTACTTGTTGAGGAGGACGTTGCCGTTCCCGATCGGGGCGGTGTTGCGGCGCGCGGTGGGGGAGGCGAAGGACATGGAGGTCTCCTCCAGGGGTGCGGTCAGAGTCGATGCAAGCGACGTGCCACGAACCGTCCGTCGGCTGTCACGGACCGTCACCGACCTTCGTGTTCTGTCCGCCCCTTGAACATCCATGGACGCGGCACCATTCCGAGGGGGAGGTCGCCCGCGTCGCCCCCGTTCAGGAAACGGACGGCGTCAAGGATTTTTGACGACCGCCGCGGCGGCCGCCTCGATCGCCGCGAAGGGATCCGGCTGCCCGCGCGTCGCCTCGTCCACGGCGCCGACGAAGGCGAGGAGATCGCCGCCTCGCGCCGCGTAGAGGGCCTCGAACGCCTGCTCGTTGGTGTTGTACGTGCGGAACTGCATGAGGCGCGCGTTGTTCCACGGCGAGCGGCGCAGGGCGGCGAGGTAGCGGTCACGGTCCTCGATGTCGGACGCCACCACCCGCGCCTGTAGGGAATTGTAGAGCTCCGCCTTCTTCGTCCGCTTCTCCTCGTCCGTGCGCTTCGGGTCCCCGTAGAGCTCGTCCAAATCTCTGTACAAGCCGTGCAGGAGCTTCTCGAAGCGCACGTAGTCGCGCTCGGCGCGGAGGTACTCCTGCGTCTCGGGGGCGTCGGGGCCGTACTTGTGGGCGAGGTACGACTTCGCCGCCGCCTCGCCGACGAAGCTCGCGAACGACTCGTTGAAGCTCACGCTGCCGGGGATCCAGAGGGTCGCGTGGGCGAGCTCGTGGAACACCGTCTCGGCGAGGTCGCTCTCGGGCCAGCGCAGCATGCCGGGCAGCACCGGGTCGCGGAACCAGCCGAGCGTCGAGTACGCCCCGGCGGTGCGCAGGTGCGTCTCGTAGCCCTGCTCCTTCAGCAGCTGCTCGCGCGCGCGCGCCTCGTCGACGTCGAAGAACCCGAGGTAGGGCACGCGCCCGACCACGGGGAACCACCACGTCACGGGCTGGAACGACAGCTCCTCGCACGCGGAGAGGTTCCAGATCGTCCGGTCCCAGCCGACCGCCAGCGTGTCGTAGTTCTCGGTCGACTTCAGCCCGAGCGTCTTCCCGTAGGCCTTGATCTCGGGGACGAGGCGCAGGCGCTGCTCCTCCCCGGCGGCGAGCCCCCCGTCGGCGAGCACTTCGTCGATGGGCTCGCGGCTCGCGAGCAGCTCGGCCTGGTAGATCCCCGACCGCACGACGTAGCCGAACGTACAGGAAGGGAGGAGCGCGCTCGCGAGGAGCGCGAAGGCCGACACCGGGAAAACTAGCCTCCACCGTCTCATCACGTCGACTCGCAGGTTGGGTCTTGGCGCGTCAAGGGCAATCCGTCTAAAAAGTACATGGAACATTGATCGTAGGAGATGACAGGGGCGCGTCTACAAGATAGACTCTCGTACAGAGGTTCGCACAACCGCCGCCGCCCCCCGCTCCGAACACTGCAGCAGACGTTCCCTTCCATGGACCTCCGCCTTCAGAAGCTCGTGCTGACCGTCGTCCCGGCGTTTCTCGTCGTCGGGCTCGTCTACGCGGCGATCGCCGGGGACGACGGGCTCGTCCGGCGCCACCGGATGCAGGTCGATCTCGAGCGCGTCCAGCGCAAGCTCGAGGCGCTCGAGGCCGAGAACGCGCGCCTCGCGCGCGAGGTCGGGCGGCTGCGCGAGGACGAGGCGACCGTGCGCCGCGCCATCGCCGAGGAGCTCCTGCTCGTGCCCGCGGACAGCACCGTCTACCGCTTCGAGTAGTTAGCCCCGGGCCATGCCCGAGATCACGTTCACGCTCAACGGCGGGGCCGTCACCGTCGACGTCGACCCGAAGGCCACCGCGCTCGACGTGCTGCGCGACCGGCTCGGGATCCTGACCGCGAAGGCGGGCTGCTCGCCGCAGGGGCTCTGCGGCTGCTGCACCGCGCTCGTGGAGGGGAAGCCGCGGCTGACCTGCACGCTCCCCTTCCGAAGCCTCGCCGGGAAGGCCGTGACCACGATGGACGGCCTCGACGAGGCCGACCGGACGCGGATCGCCGAGGCGTTCACGCGCGCCGGCGCGGCCCAGTGCGGGTACTGCACCCCGGGCATCGTGCTCTCCACCCACGCGCTCCTGCGCGCCGACCCCGATCCCGGCGACGAGGCCGTCGCCCGCGCCCTCGCGCCGCACGTCTGCCGCTGCACCGGCTACGTCGCGATCGGCGAGGGCATCCGCGCCGCCGCCGCCGCGGCGCGTGGCGAGCCTTGGCCGCTCGCCCCGGTGGAGCGGCCGGAGGGGCGCGAGGTGGCGCTCGGCGATCGCCCGTACGTGGACGACCTCGAGCGCCCGGGGATGCTCCACGGCGCGCTCGTCTTCGCGCCCGCCGCGCGCGGCGTGGTCGAGGAGGTCGCCTTCGGCGAGGGCGTGACCGGCGTCCTCCTCGTGGAGCCGGGCGCCGAGGCGCGGCACGCCGGCGAGCCCGTCGCGGCGGTCGCCGCGGAGGACGGCGCGGCGGCGCGCGCCGCGGCGGCGGCCACGCGCGTGTCGCTCGCGGACGCACCCGAGCCCGGCGAGGACGTCGTCGCGCGGGGGAGGCGCACCGAGGGCGGCGGGGGCGGCGAGGCCGCACATCGCGCCATCCGGGTCGTGGAGACGGCGTTCACCGACCCCGTGTTCCTCGAGCCCGAGGCGGCGCTCGCGGTGCCCGGGCCCGACGGGCTCGTGATCTACAGCGCGGCGGAGGACGCGACTTCCGTGTCGCGGTCGGTGGGGGAGGGGGTCCGGGTCGTCCTCGTGCCTTCGGGCGGCTCGTACGGGGGCAAGGTCGGGTCGCCCGTGGAGGTGGCGGCGGCGCGCCTCGCGCGCGAGACGGGGCGACCCGTCCGCGTCAGCCTGTCCCACGAGGAGGGCATGCGCCTCCACCCGAAGCGGCCCGGCGCGCGTGTCCGGGCCGAGGCCGCCTGCGACGGGGGCGGGCGCCTCGTCTCGCTCGCGGTGGTCGCCGACGTGGACGGAGGCGCCGCGTGCCCCGAGGCCGACCGGATCGTCGCCCAGGCGCTCGGCGCGGTGGCGTACGAGGCGCGCTCGCTCGTCGTCGACGTCCGGGTGCACCGCAGCGCGGGGCCCGCGACCGGGGCGATCCGGGGGGGCGCGGGCCTCGCCGTCAGCTTCGCCGTGGAGCGCGCCCTCGACGCGCTCGCCGCCGAGGTGGGCCTCGACGGCTTCGAGCTGCGCGCGCGCAACCTCGGCGAGGAGGGGAGCGCCGTGCTCGCCGCGCTGCGACCGGCATGGGAGGCGGCGGCGGGGGCGAAGGGCGTCGCGGTCGCGCGCGCGGACGGGAGCGGGGGCGCCCGCGTGGTGCTCACCGTGACGGGCGCCGACGCCGTCGAGGTGCAGTGCAACGTGCCCGAGCTCGGGCAGGGGCGCGACGAGACGCTGCTGCGCGTGCTCCGCGCCGCCACGGGCCTCGGCGGCGACGTGTTCGACTTCGCGTGGGCCGACGGCGGGGTGGCGGGCCCCGGCGCGCCCGCCCAGACCCCCGTGGAGGGCGCCGCCTTCCTGGCCGGCCGGGCGCTCGCCGCGGCGGGGGGGCCCCTCGCGGGCCACGTGGGGCGACGTTTCGTCGGCGACGACCTCGCCCGCGCCGCGGCGGGGTGGTCCGCGCAGGTGGCCGAGCTCGACGCCGCGGGCGCGCTCCGCACGCTCCACGTGGCGTTCGCCACCGGGCCCGGTCAGGACCCCCGGCTCGCCCGCAACCTCGCCGAGGGGGCGGCGCACATGGGCGCCGGCGTCGCGCTCGCCGAGGAGGTCGCCGTCGCCGACGGCGCGCCCGAGACGCGCTTCCGCATGCTCGGCGTGCTCAAGGCGAAGGCGAGCCCCGCCGTCCGCGCGCGGGCCGTGCCGTTGCCCGGCGGTCCGCGGGACGTGAGCGAGGTCGCGGTGATGCCCACCGCCGGCGCGATCGCCGCGGCCGTGCAGGCCTTCGACGGCGTCGAGCGGACGCGCCTCCCCATGAAGGAGACCCCGGCCGCGCGCGCGGCCGGGGTTCGTCCGCCGAAGCCCGGAGCCTGAGGCTCGCTACGGGCAGTTCGCGTCGATCCACGCCGCGAAGACGAGCTGCTCCTCCTCGCTCAGCGCACCGCCGGAGAGCGGCATGCGCGACCCGAAGGGCGGGTTCTCGGTCGTCTTCATGTAGAGCGCGCTGTTGGAGCTGGCGCCGCACATCACGCGCACCCACCCGCCGTCACCCTGCGCGGGGACGTCGACGGTGTTGGAGCGCAGGCCGTCGCCCGAGAGGTCCATGCCGCCGGAGGGGTCGGCGCCGCTGTGACAGCTCGTACACCGCGAGTCGACGAGCGCGCGGACGGCCGCGGCCGGGTCGGTGTCGGTGTCGGTGTCGGTGTCGGTGTCGGTGTCGGTGTCGGTGTCGGTGTCGGTGTCGGTGTCGGTGTCCGCGTCGGTGTCGCCGGTGTCATGCCGCCGCCGGTGCAGGCGACGCCGAGGAGGGCGGCGAGGACGAGGGGCAGGGGAGAGAGGAGCGAGAACGTGTGCATGGTCACCTCCGAGCGGAACCATACACGAGTCATCCGTCTTTCGACGGGCGCCCCCAGGCGAACTGCACCAGCGCGCCGGCGATCGCCACGCCCACGACGGCGACGGGCTCGTGCTCGGTGCCGACCGCCGCCACGAGCGTGACCGCGCCGAGGAGCGAGGTCACGACCACGAGCGCGCGCCGGTAGAGCGCCGGGAACAGGAGCGCGCCGACGCCCGCGCCCACGAGCGGCGCCAGCGCGTGCGCGGAGAGCGCGTCGCCCGCGAGCGCGCCGCCGACCACGCCCGCGATCACGACGGCCGCCTTCTCGGTGAGGTGGCATACGACTCCGCCCACGACCGCCAGCGACAGCGCCGCGGCCGCCATGCCCGCGCCCCCGAGCTCGAGCGCCCGGGCGAGCAGGACGCCGCCTCCGACGCCGGCGATCACGCCGGGGGCGACGACGGCCAGGCG
>JBMOQZ010000286.1:0-9925 GCA_049322475.1 Myxococcota bacterium
CGGGCCCCGACCCCGACCGTCCCCCTCGCCGCCAGCCGCCTGGCCCCGATCCCGACCGCCCGCCCCGCCGCGAGCCGCCGCGCCGGACGCCCGACCCGCCGAAGAAGCGCCCGCCGATCACCCGCATCTGGGGCGACCCCCACGTCGACGAGAACGCCGACGGCAAGGACGACTGGCACTTCGGGAAGGACTCCACCTTCATCCTCCCGGACGGCACGAAGATCTGCCTCGACACCGAGCCCAACGAGGCCGGCGAGTGGTTCGTCGTCGCCGCGGACGTCATCGGCGGGGGCGACCGATTCCACTACGGCGGCGGCGGCAGCGGCGAGCTCACCGGCGACGGCGCCGAGTTCGACCGCGCGCACGCCGACGCGGCGGCCGATCCCACCGCCGGCGTGTTCGCCCTTCAGGACAACGGCGAGTGGGCCGCGCGCGGCGAGGACGGCGCGTTCTACGACATCCAGGCCGAGACCTGGGAGCAGTACGGCGCCGACCGCGACGTCGACCTCGGGCAGCGCGTCGCCGTCGCGGGCGGCGGGCCGTCCGGCGGCCTCTCCGTGCCCGAGAAGCGCCCCGACTGCCTCACCCACGCGGACAGCGCCTACGTCGAGACCGCCGGCGGCTACTGCGTCGAGCTCCTCGACACCGAGGTGATCATCTACGGCTCGGACGGCCGGATGCCGGCGCGCTCGGGGCCGGAGCCCGAGGCGCCGGCGGTCTCGCCGGGCGCCGGCCGCTTCGCCCGCCTGCAGGAGTCGCACGGCAACACCTTCGCGCGCGAGCGCGCGGCCGAGCACGCGAAGGCGCCCGAGGCCCCGGCCAAGCGCGCGTGGGCCTCCGCGGGCTGGTGGGATTAGCCGAGCGCCCCCGGATCCAGCACCACCGTCGACGCGTCCACCTCGGCGCTGCGCTCCTGATCGGCCGCGAGCTCCCGGACCGCGCCCAGCACCTTCGCGAGCGGCACGTCGACGGACAGGCGCGTGGTGCCGACGCGCTCGCCGCCGCGGACGACCACCACCGGCACGAGGCCCACCAGCCGCCCGCCGGCGAGGTCGACCGCCGGCGCGCGGTCCGGCGCGAGGTAGTCGCGCAGCTCGGCCAGGATCACGTTGCGCGTGCGCGAGCCGGGCCGCACCACGAGGTTCGTCGCGCGGATCGCGCCGTCGCGGACGTGCCCGGTGGGGCGCAGGCCCACGGCGCGGGCGGACTCCGGGTCGTGGAAGAGCCCGTGGACGACCCCCTCCTTGAGCAGCGCCACCGCGATCGGCGGCACGCCGCGCTCGTCGAAGCCGCAGGTCTGCAGCCCGCCGTGGAGCCCGGCGTCGTCGGTGACGTGCAGGTGGGGCGACGCGAGCCGCTTTCCGAGCAACGCCAGCGCGAAGCTCCGGCTCGTCGCGGCGAAGGCGGGGGCGAACCCCCGGACGAGCTCCGCCATCACGCGGGGCTCGAGCACAACGGGCAGCGGCGCGTCGGGCAACGCGGCGGCGCGGGCGAGCGGCTCCGCGCGACGGCGCAAATCCGCGCCGAAGGGCAGGCTCGCGACGTCGGAGAAGTGCCGCGACGCGATCCGGTGCGGCACGTCCCACTCGCCCGCGATCACCTCGGCGGTGAGCTCGTAGGTGGTGGCGCCCTCTTCGGCCTCGACCCCGCGCGAGCTCATCCACGCGCGGCGCGCGCGGACCTGCCGGTACCGGAGCGATCGCGGTCGCAGCCCACCCTGGGCGAGCGAGCGCTCCGCGAGCTGCAGGACCTCGACGCGATCGGCGTCGGAGAGGGTGCCGTGACGCGGGTCGTCGATGCCGAGGCCGGTGTTGCGGACGGGCATGCGCTCGGCGGGGCCGGCGTGGGGATCCGGCGGGGCGTTCGGGGCCGCGGCGAGCGCGACGGCGAGCGCCTCGTCGGCCTCGATCCCCTCGCCGGTGCCGGTGCGACCGCCGTCGAGGAACACGCGCACCGTGTACGCGCGCTCCTCGCGCAGCGTCGGCCTCGCCCGCGAGCCCGTCTGCTCCAGCACGTCGCGGCGCACCCGGAAGATCTCCGCGCCGCGAGCCCCCCGCTCCCGGGCTCGCTCGAGGATCGTGACCAGCCGCGCGCGCTCGTCCATGTCGCCTCCGGGGGCACCACCTTAGCCCGGGCGATACGCCGGGCGCATGCTGCTCCTCGCCTTCGGCGCCTGCGCCGAGCCCCCCGCGACCGCCGCCGCCCCGGCCGCCCCCGCGACCTCGGCCGCGTCCACCGCGGCCCCGCCCCCCGCGCGCCTGCCCGCGCCCGACCGCCTCGTCGCCGTCGGCGACCTCCACGGCGACCCTGCCGCGACCCTCGCCGTCCTGCAGCTCGCCGGCCTCGTCGACGACGCGGGCGCGTGGCGCGGCGGCGACGACTGGCTCGTCGTCACCGGCGACTACACCGACCGCGGACCCGACAGCAAGGGCGTGATGGCGACGCTCCGCCGCCTGCAGCGCGAGGCCGAGGCCGCCGGCGGCAAGGCGCTGATCCTGCTCGGCAACCACGAGGTCATGAACATGACCGGCGACTGGCGCTACGTGAGCGAGGGCGACCTCGCCGGCTACGGCGGCGCCGAGCCCCGGCGCGCGGCCTTCGCCCCCACCGGCGAGGACGGCGCCTGGCTCCGCTCGCTGGACGTCGTCGCGCAGGTCGGCGGCACCGTGTTCGCGCACGGCGGCGTGGACGCGCGGTGGGCGGAGGTCGGCGTGCGGGGCATCAACGCGCTCGCGAAGGCCGCCGTCGCCGGCAAGGGCCCGCCCGAGGTCCTCGGCAGCGACGGCCCGCTCTGGAACCGCGCCTACCTGCTCGGGGACCCGGTCACGAGCTGCGCGGAATTGGACCGCGCGCTCGTCGCGCTCTCCGCCGATCGCATGGTCGTGGGGCACACCACACAGGACAGCGGGCGCGTCGCCGAGCGCTGCGGCGGGCGGCTCTTCGGCATCGACACGGGCATCTCCGCCCACTACGGCGGGCACCTCGCCGCCCTCGCGATCGAAGGGGCCCGGGCGACGCCCCTGTACCCCACGGCGACGCCGCAATAGACTCCGCGGCCACGCGCTCGCATGCGCGCGTAGGCCACCCCCTCGCAGGAGTCCTCGTGCCCAACCACCCGCAACGCGAAGAGATCCTCTCCCGGGTCAACGCCGCCGTCCACGCCCTCGGCGCGTCGCTGCCGCCCGCGGAGGCCGAGCGCTTCGCCGGGTTCGCCCGCGCCACGCTGGCACAGGCGCGCACGGCGCCCTTCGCGGAGTGTACCCCCCAGGAGGGCGCGGCGGTCCTGCTCGAGGGCTGGCGCTTCCTCCAGGACACGCAGGCCGACGGCCCGAACGTGCGGGTGACCGCCGGCGAGGGCGGCGTCACGTTGCTCTCGGCGATGCAGGACCAGCCCTTCATCGTCGACACGCTGCGCATGGCGTTGCGCGCGCACGGCGCCACCCAGGTCGGCGGCTACAACGTCGTGCTGCGGGTCGCCCGCGACCCCTCCCCGCGCGTGGTCGGCGAGGGCGAGGGCCGCGCCGAGTCGATCGTGCGCTTCGAGGCCGCGGGCATCGACCCCGCCTCCGCGCCCGCGCTCGAGGCGGAGATGAAGGAGCGCTTCGCCGTCGCCCGCGCGATGGTGACCGACTTCGACGCCATGACCGCCCGCGTCGAGGCCGCGGCCGAGGGCGCGTTCGACGTCAGCGGCGAGGACGGCATCGAGACCGCCGAGTTCCTCCGCTGGCTGCTGTCCGACAACTTCGTGTTCATCGGGGTGACCGCGATCGGCGACCCCTCCGGCAAGCTCGGCGCCGACCGGCTCGCCGCCACCTCCGTCTGGCCGGCCGTCGACGAGCAGGGCGGCTCGCGCCTCGTGAACATCCGCAAGGGCACGGTCGACGCGCCCGTGCACCGCCCCGGCCGCGTCGACGAGATCCGCGTGAACCTGCCCACCGGCGCCGTCGTGATCCGCGGCATGTTCACCCACCGCGCGCTCACGCAGCCCTGCCGGCACCTGCCCATCCTCCGCCGCGTGCTCGCCCACGTCCTCGCCGAGACGCGCCAGCGCCCGAACTCGTACCGCTACCGCGGCCTCGCCAACATCTTCGACGCGCTCCCGACCGAGTGGCTCTTCTCGGCCACCACCGAGCAGATCAAGACGGTCCTCGACCGCGTGTTCGACGCCGAGCAGGACCAGGCCGCGCGCGCGCACGTCACGCAGCAGGACGGCGGCGGCACCACCTTCACGCTCTTCGCCATCCCCGAGCGCCGCTATTCCGATCTGGTGCGCGTCCGCACGATCGACTTCCTCAAGCAGCTCACCGGCGCCAGCTACACCGACAGCGGGCTGTTCGCCGGCCGCTTCGAGACCGTGCTGCTCCAGGTCTTCCAGACCGGCACGCGCACGCTCTCCGACAGCGACACCGAGCGCGTCCAGCGCTTCGTCACCGAGATGACGACGCCCTGGACGGAGCGCGTCGCCGCCGCGCTCACCGCGCGCTTCGGCGACGCGGCCCCGGAGATGCTGGGCCGCTACGCCAACGCGTTCCCGGTCGAGTACGGCGAGACGCCCGCCGAGCTGTCCGCCCACGACATCGAGTCGCTCGAGCAGAGCCGCACGACCGGCCGCGTGCTCGCGCGCCTCTGGGACGACGGCGAGGACCTGCTCCTGCGCGTCTACGAGCCGAGCGACATCCTGCTGACGGATCTCATGCCCGTGCTCGACAACTTCGGGCTCGTCATCTCCGACCAGTTCTCGGTCGACGTGAAGCCCCGCGGGGCCGGGCTCCAGCACATCGACACCTTCCGCGTCGCCCGCGTGCAGGGCCTCACCCGCGCGGAGATCGTCGCCCGCGCCCAGAACCTCGTGGACGGCCTGCAGGCGGTGTTCCAGAAGCACGTCGCCTCCGACGCCTACAACCGCCTCGTGCTGCGCGCCGGGCTCTCGTGGGACGAGGCCGACCTCGTCCGCGCCTACTTCGGCTACGCGCGCCAGCTCGGCCTGCGCCACCCGATCGCCCGCGTGCAGGAGATCCTGCTCAACCAGTCCGAGTGCGTCGCCGCGGTGGTGCGCCTGTTCCACGCGAAGTTCAACCCGGACCTCGCCGGCGATCGCGCCGCCGCCATCAGCGCCGCCGAGGGCGACCTCCGCGATCGCCTGCTGAAGATCAAGACGAACGACGAGGACTTCGTGTTGCGGACGCTCGCGAACCTCGTCGAGGCGTCGATCCGCACGAACTTCTACCGCACCGACCGGATCGCCCACTACATCAGCTTCAAGGTCGAGCACGCGCGCATCAAGCAGATGCCGCTCCCGCGGATGATGTTCGAGATCTACGTCCACCACCGCGAGATGGAGGGCGTGCACCTCCGCGGCGGCCCGGTCGCCCGCGGCGGCCTCCGCTACAGCGACCGCGCCGACTTCCGAACCGAGATCCTCGGCCTCGTCACCACGCAGATGGTGAAGAACGTCGTCATCGTGCCGGAGGGGTCGAAGGGCGGCTTCTACTGCAAGTACACGATCGACGACCCCGCCGAGCGCCGCCGCAAGGGCGACGAGCTCTACCAGTGGCTCATCCGCGGCATGCTCGACGTGACCGACAACTACGTGGGCGGCGAGGTCGTGGGCCCGCCGCGCGTCGTCGCGCACGACGGCAAGGACCCCTACCTCGTCGTCGCCGCCGACAAGGGCACCGCCCACCTCTCCGACACGGCCAACAGGCTCTCGAAGGCGTACGGCTTCTGGCTCGGCGACGCCTTCGCGTCCGGCGGCTCGCAGGGCTACGACCACAAGGTCGTCGGCATCACCGCGCGCGGCGCCTGGGTGCTGGTCAAGCGCCACTTCCGCGAGATGGGCATGGACGCCGACCGCGACCTCTTCACCGCGACCGGCATCGGCGACTGCGCGGGCGACGTCTTCGGCAACGGCGTCATCGAGACCCGCAAGATGCGGCTTTGCGCCGCCTTCAACCACGTCCACATCTTCCTCGACCCCGACCCGGACCCCGAGACCAGCTTCGACGAGCGCAAGCGCCTGTTCGACGCCGTGAAGGGCTGGGACGCCTACGACCGCGCCAAGATCAGCAAGGGCGGCGGCGTGTTCGAGCGCAAGTCCAAGAGCGTGCCGCTCTCGCCCGAGGCGAAGGCGATGCTGGGCACCCTCGAGGACGAGCTGACGCCCGACCAGGTGATCTCGCTCATCCTCAAGATGCCCGTGGACCTGCTCTGGAACGGCGGCATCGGCACCTACGTGCGCGCCAGCTGGGAGACCAACGCCGACGCGAACGACCCGCCGAACGACGACCTCCGCGTCGCGGCGCCGGACTTGCGCTGCAAGATCATCGGCGAGGGCGGCAACCTCGGCCTCACCCAGAACGCGCGCATCGAGTACGGGCTCGCGGGCGGCCGGCTCAACACGGACTTCGTCGACAACTCCGGCGGCGTCGACACCTCCGACCACGAGGTCAACCTCAAGATCCTGCTCAACCCGATGGTCGCGGCGGGGCGGTTCTCCGAGGACGAGCGCAACACCATCATCCGGTCGCTCACCGACGAGGTGGCGCAGGCCGTGCTCGCCGACAACAACGCGAACGGGCGCCTGATCTCGCTCGACGTGGTGCGCTCGGTGCGCGATCCCTTCCCCTTCGGGCGGGCGATCGACTGGCTCTGCAACAAGGGCAACGTGAGCCGCGCGTTCCTCGCGCTCCCGAGCGACGACGACCTGCGTCGCCGCGCCGAGTCGCGCATCGGGCTCACGCGCCCGGAGATCTCGGTCATCCAGGCGCACGTGAAGATGCACGTGCGGAAGATGCTTGCGCAGGAGGACACGGCCAGCATCCCCGGCTTCGACGAGATCCTGATGGGCTACTTCCCGAAGGCCATCCAGGAGCGCTTCCGCGAAGACATCCCGAAGCACATGCTCGCGAAGGCCATCGGCAACACCGTGATGCTCACGCGCGTCGCGACGGACGCGGGCTCCACCTACTTCCCGCTCATGATGGACCTGACGGGCCAGAGCGCGGGCAAGGTGGCGGGCGCGTGGCTCGCGGCGATGCGGCTGGTGGGCGGCGAGTCGCTCAAGGCCGAGCTCATCGCGGCGAAGGCGCACCCCGACGGCGCCTACTACGCGTGGACGGTGTTCACCGAGGGGCTCACGCAGCTCGTCGCGAGCTGGCTCGCGCCGGGCGGCAAGGGCGCCGCCGGCGAGGACGCGGCGAAGTTCCAGGAGGCGCTGGCGGCCATCGTGGCGACGCGCGAGTCCACCGACGCGGCGAACGCCGTGAACCAGGTGACGGCCCACGTGGCGAAGGGCATCCCGCAGGCCACGGCCGAGCGCATCGTCAACGCCGCGAACGCGTGGATGGCCAGCGAGATCTGCGCCGTCGCCGCCGCGCGGAACGAGCCGATCGTCGACGCCGCCCGCCGCTACCAGGCGGTCGGCCAGGCGTCGAAGCTCCTCCCCAGCCTGCGCAACATCGGCGGCCGCCGCGGCGTGGGCCGCTGGGACCCCGTCGCGCTCGGCATCCTGCGCACGCGCTACACCACGCTGCTCCGCGACGCCGCCATCCGCGCGCCCGAGAGCAAGGAGCTCGTGTCGCTGTCCGTCGACAAGGCCGCCGAGGCGTTGTCCGCGGGGCCGTTGCGCGAGGTCGCGCGGATCACCGAGCAGATCGTGGGCGAGGCGCCGGACGTCGCGTCCTTGCTGGTGGGCGAGCAGCAGATTCGGGCGGTGATCGGCTGATTGGGAAGGATGCCCCTCTCCCCCGCAGGGGGAGAGGGTGGGTCTTGAGGCAGACCGCCCTCGGCCGGGTGAGGGGTCTGGCGACGGCGGCCCCCCCGGTGATTAGCTTCCGCCCCCGATGACGCGCTGGATCTTCCTCCGCCACGCCGAGTCCCGCGCCAACGCGGAGGGCTGGCTGTCGGGCTGGGACGACGTCGAGCTCACGGAGGCGGGCGTCCAGCAGGCGCGCGCCGCCGCCGACCGGCTCGCCGGCTACGGCATCGGGCGCGTGCTCGCCAGCGACCTGCAGCGCGCCTGGCGCACCGCCGAGCTCGCCATGGGCGCGCTCGGCGTGCCCATCCACCGCGTCCCCGACCTGCGCGAGCGCCACATGGGCGTGCTCCAGGGCCAGCCGCGCGACGCGGTCCGCGCCGACGGCCGCCACGCGCGCTGGCTCACGCCCTGGGAGGTCGGCCCGCCGGGCGGCGAGTCCCACGCCGTCGCCGTCCGCCGCGCCGTCGCCGCGCTGCGCCACTGGGACGACGGCACGACCACGCTCGTCGTCGCGCACGGCTCGCTGCTGCGCGGCCTCATCGGGATGATCGACGGGTTGTCGCCGGACGACGTCGGCGCGATGGCGGCGGTGGGGAACGCGGAGCCGGTGGAGAGGGTGGTGAGCTTTCGGCGTTGAGGCGAGCTCGACGGCGACGCGTTCCTCGCCGACGCGACGCGGCTCGGCGCCGCTCCCCCCTCGCAGGTGCAGAGCCGGGGTGAGCGGGACGATTTCGGAGCAGAGTCGGACCGAGCGAGACTCCAAGCCGGGCTCCGAGCCGCGCCGCCTCCACCCGCCACGAGCCAACGCCGGTTTTCATCGAGCCGCCGCGACGCCAGTCCTGGTCGGAGAGGCTCTGGTCCGAAACTGTCCCACTCGAACCGGCTTTGCTCCGCCACGCCCCGCCAGGTAGAGGCCCGGGCATGAACGTCCGCGACACCCTCGTCGAAGCTGGCGACGACCTGCCGTACCAGCGCTTCCGCGACCTCGTCGATCTCGGCGAGGACGCCGTCCCCGACCTCGTCGCCGTGCTGAGCGACCCCGAGCTGCGGCGGGTAGACGGCCCGGCCGACGGCTACGCCCCCGTCCACGCGTGTGACGTGCTCGACGCGATCCACTCGCCCGCGGCGGTCCGGCCGCTGCTGGAGGCGCTGGTCGCGAGCGACCCCGCCGGCTCCCTGTACGACGCCGCGTTCGCCGCGCTCGAGGGCTTCGGCGAGCTCGCGCTCGAGGACACGCTGCGTGTCGCCGGCGACAAGGACCCGAAGTCCGCGGACGCGGGCGCCGAGCTGCTCTCGCGGCTCGGCGTGCGCGACGCGCGGATCCTCGACGTCCTGGTCGCGGGGCTCGCCCGCAGGCCCGTCGTCTACGCCGGCTACCTCGCCGACTACGGCGATCCCGCCGCGCTCCCCGCGTTGCAGCGCGCGCTCGCGCTGCAGCCGCTCCCCGACGACCTCCGGTACCCCGCCGGTCAGGTCATCCTCGAGCTGGCGAGCGCGATCGAGGCGCTGGACGGCACCGTCGGCGCGACCGCCGAGCACAAGCAGCAGCAGATTCTGCGGGCACGGGCGAGGCAGGGCGCGCCCGTCCACCGACTGCTCGCCGGCGACCGCCCCGAAGCCCCGTGCTGGTGCGGGAGCGGGAAGCGGTATGCAGCGTGTCATCGGAGCCGCGATCGGCACCCGTAGGGCGCCCCCCTCCCGGCCCTTCGGGCCGCTGGCTCCGAGAGTTCGGGGCGACGAGGATGCTCGGGAGAAATACGTGTACTCCATTCCCGAGTCGTGCAAGTGAGCCTCCTCATTCGCCTCTTCGCATCGGTCTGTGGTTGCGCCGGGAGCATGCCCGCAGATTCGGGCGGGTTTGGTGGGAGTCAGGAGTCCGTCGGAGGGTTGGCGTACGCGCAGGGTTGCGCTTGGGCGATACGCGACGCACAGGAATCCGCTGCATTGACTTCAGACTGCCAATACGCGCATCCGTGGACGCTGGTTACAATGCATGCTTCGTGTTCGGGTACGACTCCGCATTCTTTACCATCGGGTCCGATGGTGCTGGTTCCGGAAACTCCGCCTCGCGCGTTCCGGAAAATCTGTCCGCTTCGTGCTCGTCACCCGCGGACGGCTTGTCGTCCAGAGCGAGGTGCCGCGTGCGGACGCTCGGCCCGTCCATGAGCA
>JBMOQZ010000287.1:0-9925 GCA_049322475.1 Myxococcota bacterium
CGCGCGCGCGCTCGCCGAGGTCGCGGACGCGGCGAGGGCCGGCGGCTTCGACGTGGTCGGCACGATCGAGAGCCCGGTCCCCGGCGCGAAGTCCGGAAACGTCGAGTCCCTCGTGCACCTCAAACGTTCGCGGGGCGCGTGCTAAAGTGCCTCCGCTCTGGAAAGGAACATGCGTCTCATCGGTCTCGCGCTGCTGCTCCCCGCTTGCACCTGGGTCACGGGCAAGCAATTCGACGAGCGGCTCCCTGAGATGGACGACGACGGCGACGGCGTCAGCGAGGCCGAGGGCGACTGCGACGACGCGAACGCCGGCGTCTCCCCCGCCGAGCCCGAGGTCTTCTACGACGGCCTCGACGCCGACTGCGCCCGCGACGACGACTTCGACGAGGACGGCGACGGCTACGTCCCCGCCGGGTACGAGGGCCAGAAGACGGCCGAGGTCCCCGGGTCGGGCGAGCTCCCCGGCGGCGACTGCGCGGATCGGGACGCGGGGGTGAACCCCGGCGCCGGCGACGACTGGTACTCCGGCGTCGACGAGAACTGCGACGGCGTCGACGACTTCGACCAGGACATGGACGGCTACGTCGAGGACGCCAACGCCGGCCGCACCACGGAGTACGCCGACGGCACCGGCATGCTCCCCTCCGGCGACTGCGACGACGCCGTCTCCGACGTCTACCCCACCGCGGTGGACCAGCCCTACGACGGCGTCGACGCCGACTGCGGCGGCGAGGACGACTACGACCTCGACCTCGACGGCTGGGTCCCCACCGAGATGGAGGAGTTCTACGGCCCCACCGAGTACGTCGACGGCTCCGGCCAGCTCCCCGTCGGCGACTGCGACGACGCCGACGCCGCCGAGTACCCCGGCGCGCCCGACGAGTGGTACGACGGCCCCGACAGCGACTGCGCCGGCAACGACGACTACGACCAGGACTACGACGGCTTCCAGGACCCGTCGAGCGGCGCCGGCGACGACTGCGACGACCTCGACGACGAGGTCTACCCGGGCGCGGTGGAGCGCCTCGGCGACACCGTCGACGGCGACTGCAACGGCGTCGACGACGGCTTCCCGCTCGCGGCCTTCTCGACCTACGCCTGGAAGGGCGCGCACGACCCCGTCTTCTCGGCCAACACCTCCAACCTGTACCTGTCGATCGTCGGCGAGGAGGTCCGCAACGGCTCCAGCCGGTACTACGACATCGCCGCCGCCGCGCGCTGGGACCTCGACGACGTGCTCGCCGGCGAGGACGGGCTCGTGCTCTGGAGCGGGTCGACCTCGTCCGACCCCTCGACCTACTCGATCGCCGCCGGGCAGGCCTTCCACGTCGCGGAGGACTACCTCTACGGCGTCGTCCAGTACGACCTCGGCAGCAGCCGCGCCCTCGTCCTGCAGCGCTACCGCCTGCGCGACGGGAGCCGCAGCAACTACAACTTCCAAAGCACCGCCGACTACGCGCCGTTCGACGACGTGTCGCTCGAGGTCGACGACGACGGCGTGATGCACGCGATCGGCTGCGAGGACACCGACGGCGTGCTCGCGTACGTGAAGGACTCCGACATCACGACGAGCGATCCCGACGAGACCGAGGAGGCCGCCGGCATCTGGACGGCCGCCTGCGAGATCGACGAGATCGACGGCGGCTGGCACGTCTACGCGGGCGAGTCGACGGGCCTCCTCGACTACAGCTTCGACGAGACGATCGAGGATCCCACCTTCACCCCGTCCACGATGTCGTCCTCCCTGCTCGCGCTCGACCTCGACGTCTACGACCAGTACAGCGAGCGCGAGATCGTGCTCGCCGACGACGCGACGGGCGGCGCGGTGCACCTCGACGCCTCGCTGAACCCCACCGTGATCGACAGCGGCGCCGGGGTCGTGAACGTCGCGATGAAGGAGGCCGTCGACGGCACGAAGTACATCGCCTACGTCGACGCATCCGGCGACGTGTTCCTCGCGTGGGGGACGCCCGAGGACGGCTTCGACACCGTCCAGCTCGACGTCGAGTTCGCCGCCGACGAGGTCGCTGTGTGGACCACCGGCGCCTACGTGCTGGTGGCGGCGACGGGCGGCGACGAGGTCGCGGTCGGCACCGTCGAGCGCTGATTCATTCGCCGGTGACGATCGGGCCGTCCTCGCCGAGCACGTAGACGTCGCGCACGGTGCGCAGGCCCATGCGGTCCTCGGCGACGACCTGGAAGTGGTTCGTCCCCGGGACGATCTCCACCGGCACCTCCAGCTCCCCGCGGCGCCCGCTCATCGCGCGGTAAGCGAGCTTGTCCCGCTGGTACTCGGGCGTGGGCTCGGCGCGCAGGCGGTTCATGGACTCGGTGCCCCCGTACACCACGACGTGGTCGAGCCCGCGGTCGTCGGCGGCGCGCAGGCGCAGGGTGGTCGCGCCGGGGGCGAGCACCTGGGGCGGCGGATCCACGGAGACGGCGGGCGGATCGAGGTGGAGCGGGGTGCCGTCGCGGGGCAGCGCGAGCTCGTAGACCGCGACGGTGCCCAGCTCCTCGTCGGCGATCTCCAGCGCGAGCGGCAGCGTGCGCTCCGTCCAGCTCGGCTTGACCACGAGGTGCAGCGTCGCCTTCGCCGAGCGCCCCGCGGGGAGCGGGACGGGCTTGCTGCCGGTCTCGCCGAGCTCGATGCCCTCGACGTCGGGGAAGCGGAAGCGGGCGATCGCGCCGGCGAGCGGGCGGTCGCCGCGGTTCTGCAGGTCGAGCGCCACGCGGAGGCCGCCCTCCTCGGGGTGGGCGCGCAGCTGCACCGCGATCGCGACGGGCACGCCGCCGAGGACCGGGAGCGTCCGGCTGTCGAGCGGGGTGGGGTCGACCCCGTCGGCCTCGAGCGTGACGGTGACGCGGTCGGTGCGCGCGGGCGAGAGCGCGCCGGGGAGCACGCGCGTGACGCCGCTGGCGACGCCGCCGGCGGGCACGGCGCCGATCGGGACGACCACGTCGTCCCACAGCGGGTTCACCGACTCGAGCCGGATCGCGGCGCGCCAGAGCGCGGGGCCCCGGTTGGTGAGCGTGGCCTGCAGCTCGACGACGCGCCCGGCCTCGGGCGGCTGCGAGAAGGCGAGGGCGAGGTCGACGGCGACGGGCTCGCCCGGGGGCGCGGGCGCGGCGGTCCAGTCCACGTCGCGCTCGCGGAAGGCGGCGACGAGGCGCGCGTCCTCCTCGGCGGCGAGGCGGTCCTTGAGGCGGTTGGCGGCATCCAGCAGGTCCGCCCGGCTCCCGCCCTCGGCGGCCGCGACGATGGCGGCGGCGATGCGGGCGGGCGGGTCGTCGCCCGCGGTGGCGGCGTAGCGCACGATCGGCGTGCCGGGCGGAAGGTGACGCCGGGCGCGCGTCGGCGACGGCCACCAGATCGTGCCGTCGCCAAACACCACCTCTTCGAGCTCGAGGTCGGGCTGCAGGCCGACGTCCACCACGCGGTGGTCGCCCTCGAGCAGGTACTCGGCCACCGTCAGCTTCAGCTTGATCGCCGGGTCGAGCTGGTAGACCTTCTGGACCGTGCCCTTGCCGAAGGAGTTCGTGCCCACGAGCAGCGCGCGGTCGAGCCGCGCCAGCGCCCCGGCGAGGATCTCCGAGCCGGACGCGGTCGCGCGGTCCATCAGGACGGCGAGCGGCATCGCGTAGGGCGGGTTCTCCGGGTGGGCCTCCATGCGCGCGACGAGGCTCGGCACGGGCTTCTGGTCGCGGCCCACGGTGGCGACGATGAGCCCGCTCTGCAGGAACGTGTCGGCGGCCTGAGCGGACTGGATGAGCGAGCCGCCCGTGTTGCCGCGCACGTCGACGAGGAGGCCGTTGGCGAGCACGCCCATGTCGGCCAGCTCGGCGAGCCCGTCGGCCATCCAGGTGCGCGTCTGCTCGGAGAAGTGGTCGATCGTGAGGAGCCCCACGTCCTCCGGGCCTCGCGCGACGGTGACGTTGCGGAGCGCGATCTCCTCGCGGCGGATCACCACGTCGAGCGCCGCCTCGCCGCGCTCCACGCCGACCGTGACCGAGGTGCCCGCGAGGCCGCGGATGCGGTCGGTCGCGTCGTCGGTCGACATGCCGGTCGTGCGCACGCCGTCGATGCGCGTGATGCGGTCGTTGACCTGGAGCCCGGCGCGGATGGCGGGGCCGCCGAGGTGGAGGTCCTTGACCCACAGGCGGCGCGCCTCGTCCAGCCCGATGGTGGCGCCGATCCCCGAGAGCGTGCCGGACAGCCGCTCGTCGAAGCGCTCGAGCCCGTCGGCGTGGAGGATCACGGAGTGGCGGTCCAGCCCGCGCACGACGCCGCGGAGGATCTCCACGCGGACGTCGAGCTCGGGGTCGAGCGGGAGGTTGGCGCGCGCCACGGCGTCCTCGAGCTCGGCGAGCGCGACGGGCAGGTCCACCTCGCGCACGAGCTCGACCTCCTCGCGCCAGGCGCCGCTGCCGTCGCGCAGGACGAGCCGGCCGGGCGCGTCCTCGACGATCAGCCACTCGATCCGGCTCTCGAGCTGCCGGCCCGCCTCCGAGAACATGGCGACGCGATCGATCTCCTCGGGGCGGAGGTAGTGCTCGTCGACGAGGCCGAGCGCGCGCTCGTAGAGGGGCTGGTCGCCCGCGAGGGCGACGGAGGCGAGGACGGCGAGCATGAGCGGGATGTGCACAGGCTATATGACGGCGGGGAGGCCCAGTGGAGCGCGGCGCGGTGCGGAGTCTTCTGGAAGAGGTGCGCACCGGGCGGCGCGGCGTGGAGGAAGTGGCCGATCTGTTGACCGCCGCCCCCGCCGTCGCGCGGCTGCCGTACGCGACGGTGGACCTCGATCGGGCGCACCGCACCGGCGTCCCGGAGGTGGTGTACGGCGCCGGGAAGACGGGCGAGGAGATCGCCGGCATCCTCGAGGCGCTGCTCGGCGCCGGGCAGGACGCCGTCGCCACGCGCGTCGACGCGGACAAGGCGGCGATCGTGCGCGCGCGCGTCGGGGACCGCGTGCGGAGCCACCCGCTCGCCGAGGTGCTGGTGGCGCGCGCGGGGGCCGAGCCCGCGCGGGTCGGCCGGATCGGCGTGATCGACGCGGGCACGAGCGATCGCCGCGTGTCCGAGGAGGTCGCCGTCGTCGCCGACGCGCTCGGCAACGAGGTGCTCGCCGTCCACGACGTGGGGGTCGCCGGCCTGCACCGCATCCTCGGGCGGCTCGACGACGTGCGGAGCTGCCGGGTCGTCGTGGTGGTCGCCGGCATGGACGGGGCGCTCCCCGGGGTCGTGGCCGGGCTCGTCCGCGCCCCGGTGATCGCCGTCCCCACCAGCGTCGGCTACGGCGCCAGCTTCGGCGGGCTCGCCGCGCTGCTCACGATGCTGAACGCGTGCGCGCCGGGGGTCAGCGTGGTGAACATCGACAACGGCTTCGGCGCGGCGTACTGCGCCTCGCTCGTGAACCACCTCGCGTCGCCATGATCGCCTGGTTCGACTGCTTCGCGGGGATCGCCGGCGACATGACCGTCGCCGCGCTCGTCCACGCGGGCGCGCCGATCGAGGACGTGCTCGCCGAGGTGAGGAAGCTCGGCGTCGGCGGCTGGGACGCGCGGGCGGAGCGCGTGCGCAGGGGGGCGTTCGCGGCGACGCGGCTGGTCGTCGACGTGGCCGACGCGCACGACCACGGGCACGACCACGGGCACGCCCACGGGCACCATGCCTGGAGGGAGATCCGCAGGTTGCTGGAAGGGAGCGCGTTGCGCCCGCGGGTGAAGGACCGCGCGACTCGTGTCTTCGCGCTCCTCGCCGAGGCGGAGGGGCGCGTGCACGGCGTGCCCCCCGACGAGGTGACCTTCCACGAGGTCGGCGCCGTCGACTCGATCGTCGACACGGTGGGCGCCTGCGCGGCGCTCGAGGCGCTCGGGATCGACCGGATCGTGTGCTCACCGCTCCCGATGGGGCGCGGCTCCGCGCGGATGGCGCACGGGGTGGTGTCGCTGCCGGCGCCCGCCACGCTCGAGGTGCTGCGCGGCTTCCCGGTCGCGCCGACGGCCTTCGAGGGGGAGCTGGTCACGCCCACCGGGGCGGCGCTGATGGCGGCGCTCGCGACGCCCGGCCCCCTGCCGGCGATGCGGATCGCCGCGATCGGCTACGGCGCCGGCACGCGCGACCCGGCCTCGCACGCGAACGTGCTGCGCGTGGTGGTCGGCGAGGGCGACGCGGGCGGGCTCGCCGAGGTGGTCGAGCTGCGCGCGCAGGTGGACGACCTGACGGGCGAGTCGGTGCCGGGGCTCGTCGAGGCGCTGTTCGACGCCGGCGCCGTCGACGCCTACGTCACGCCGATCACGATGAAGAAGGGGCGGCCCGGCCTGCTCGTCACCGCGCTGGCCACGCCGGACGCGCGCGCGCTCGTGGGCGAGGCGCTCCTCCGCCACGCGGGGACGCTCGGGTACCGGTGGCAGGTGCTGCCCCGCGAGGTCGCCGCGCGGCGGATCGTGGAGGTCGCCACCGCGTTCGGGGTCGTGCGGGTGAAGGTGGCCGAGCGGGAAGGGCGCGTGTTGCACGCGGCCCCCGAGCACGAGGACTGCGCCGCGCTCGCCCGGCAGTTCGGCGTGGCGGTGGCGGAGGTGCGGGGGGCGGCGCTCGCGGCGTGGGCGTCCAAGCGCGACGGCGCGTCGGGTTAGGGCGGTCCATGCTCGCGGGCACGGACCTGCTGGACCGGTTGGTGGAGGCGTGCCCCGCGCCGCTCATCGTGTCGGATCTGCGCGGCCGCATCCTCGTCTTCAACGCGGCGGCGGTGGCGGTGCTCGGGTACGGCGCCGAGGAGGCGCGCGCCTTCCTGCACGTCACCGACCTCTACCACCGGCCCGAGGAGGCCCGGCGGGTGATGGACCGCCTCCGCGCGCTCGACGCCGGCACGGGCCACGCGGAGGGCATCGACGCGACGCTCCGCGCCCGCAACGGCGAGCTCGTCCCCGTGCGGCTCGCCGCGTCGCTCGTGCGCGGCGCCGACGGGCACGCGGTCGCCACGCTCGGCATCTTCGAGGACCGTCGCGAGCAGATCGCGCTCGGCAGGCGGCTCGAGGAGGCGACCGGCCAGGTGCTGGAGAGCGAGCGGCGCGCGGCGGGCATGGCGCTCGCGCACGCGGCGGCGCACGAGATGTCGCAGCCGCTCACCGCGGCGATGGGCAACCTCGAGATGATCGCGACCGACGAGCAGGTGCCCGAGGACGTCCGCTCGCGCGTCGAGCGCGCCCGCGTCCAGCTGGAGCGGCTGCGGCGCATCGTGACGGAGTTCGCCCGGGCCGGGGTCGCCCGCGCGCGAGCGGAGAGCAACTGACCGGAGGCCGTTCATGACCGTGATGGTGCAGCAGGTGGCGGCGCTCCTCGCGCTGGACGGCCGCGACGAGGCGGTGCTCGGCGCCGTGCGCGCGGTGGCGCGGCGGGCGCGGGTCGGCCGGGTGTTCCTCGTCCACGTGGTCGAGGCCGGCGAGCCGGACCGCGGGCCGGGGCGGCTCGACGCCGCGGCGAGGTCGCTCGCCGCGGACCTCGACGGCGTCGAGGTGATCGCCGAGGCGGCGGCGGGGCGCACGGAGGAGGAGGTGGGGCGCCTCGTCGTGCGCGAGGACCTCGACCTCCTCGTGGTCGGGCGCCGGAACGAGACCGGCTGGGGCCCGCACGGCCTGCGGGTCCTGCGCGCCGCGGACTGCCCCATCCTCGTGGTACCGGAGGGCTCGCGCCTCGGCGATCGCGAGGCCGTCGTGGGGATGGACCTGTCCGACGGCGCGCGCGCGGCGATGCGGGTGGCCGCGCAGCTCTGCGCGAGGGTGCGGCCCGTCGCGGTCGTCGACCCGTCGGCCGAAGGGGCGGACGAGAACGAGCTGCGCGCGCAGGTGCGCCAGGCGTGGGCGCACGCGACCGAGGGTCAGGAGGCGCCGGCGATCGAGGTGGTCGTGGGCGCCCCGGCCGACGCGCTGCTGGCCGCCGCGAAGGGGGCGGACCTCGTCGCGATCGGATCGCGCGGGCTCACGCCGGTGGCGGCGACGCTGTTGGGCAGCACCGCGGAGCGTCTCGGCGCGCGGGCGGAGGCGCCGGTGCTCGTGTACCGCCAGAAGGGCGAGCACCGGGGGCTTCTGCGGGCGCTCTTCCGGTGGTGAGCCCGCTCTGGGTGGCGCTCGCGGCGGCCACGGGCCTCTCGGTCCGGACGCTCCCGTGCCCGCTCGGCGGCGGGACGGTGAAGGTCCACGAGAAGCTCTCGGAGAACGCCGCCGGGGGCTACGACTCCGACCTCGCCCGGTACTCCAGCGGCGGCCAGTGGCGCGCCGTCCACGTGTCCACCTGCGACGGAAACCTGTTCTCGCTGTACGCGGAGGACATGGCGAGCCCGTTGTCGCCCGAGCGGCAGCGCGCGCTCGTGCCCGTGCTGGAGGCGGCGGTCGCCCGCGTCGCCGACCGGGGCTCGCCCACGCCGTGGGAGCGCTACGCGATCGCCGCGGCGCTCTACGAGGCGCTCGGTCGCGACGACGTGTTCCTCGGCGACCTCTGGCTGGAGGCGAGCTGGACCGCGCGCGACCTCGCCGTCGGCTACTACCCCGGCCTGAACGGGCCGGTGGAGGCGCGGAAGCTGCTGGACGCCGGCTGGCAGGAGCTCAAGAAGCCGCTCGCCGACGCCGACCGGCGCAAGGTGCTCCACAACCTCGCCCGCGTCGCGCACCGGGGGGGCTGGACCGAGGAGCGCGACGGCTACCTCGGCGCGCTCGAGGCGCTCGGCGGGCTCGACGCGGAGGCGCGGGCCACGGTGGAGCGCTTCCGCCGGGCGACGCGCGAGATCGAGCCACGCCTCCAGGACGAGGCGATCGCGCGCTACCGCGCCGCGCTGACGAAGGCGGACGCGCTCCCGCACGACGAGAAGGTGCGCGTCAGCTACCTGCTCGCCGATCTGCTGCGCCGTCGGGGGCGCGCGCGCGAGGCGCTCCCGCTCTTCTTCCTCGTCGCGAACGACGCGAAGGCCGAGGAGACCCTGCGCGGGCTCGCCCTGTTCCTCGCCGGCGACCTCGCGGCGGCCGCGAAGCACTGAACGCCTGACCAGTGTATACAGGAGGGCATGGACACGGACGGGACGGGTGTGCCGCCGGGCGGGGTGGCGCGCGTGCGGATCGCCGCGCGGGACGTGCGGCGCGCCGCGCGCTTCTACGAGGCGTTGTTCGGCTGGCGGGTGGTGGGCGAGTCGCCCGGCGAGCTCTGGTTCCGGGCGCCGGGCGGGTTGTGCGGCGCGTTCTGGGCCTCCGGCGAGCCTTCCACCGCCGGCCCCGAGCTGTACGTGCGCGTCGAGAGCGTGGACGACGCGCTGCGCGCGGCGACCGCGCTCGGCGGGGCGCGGCTCGTGCGGCCTGGGCCGGGGCCGGCGGGGGTGAGGGTGGCGCAGGTGATGGACACGGAGGGGAACCGGGTGTGCCTGTGGGAGGGCTAGGGGTCAGGACTCTACTTTTGACTTTTGAAAAGTGGGCCTTCGTCCGTGCGGCACCGGGTCGCGCCCCCCGGCGTCGCGGATGCGCGCGGCGTTTCCCCCCACCGAGAAACTTCGATCCCAGTCCACGACGCCGATCCTGCCTGCCTCCGCGGAGGCGTGCTCAACAATTGAGCACATGTTTGAGCAAATCTCTGCACACGGATATGGCGAAAAACCGGCCTTCGTCCGTGTGGCACGGCTTGGCACGGGGCTTGCTCTACGTGCTGGCGACGCCGGGGCGACCCGGTGGTCGGACCGAGAGATCGCTTCTCGGAGTGATCTTTGACGTTCTGCTGGTGCTTTCGAGGACGCGCCGCCGCGTTCGCCGGGCCTGTGCAAGCAGGGTCGGACGACGAGACGGCCGCGCCGGGGCCTTCGGGCTCCGGGGCGTTCGCACCCGGTTTCGGCCGGTTGAGAAGCGCGCTTCCCAACCCCGCGAGGGGGAGGGCGGCGAGGGTCCCTTCCGT
>JBMOQZ010000288.1:0-9793 GCA_049322475.1 Myxococcota bacterium
ACTTCAGGCACCGGCAAAGGCTCAAGCTTGCGACGTGCGGAGAGGCGGAGGCAATTGAGCGGATTGACCAAGCGTTCAACGAGGGGTACGCGGGGGTTTTTGCGAACAAGCCGTATTTGGCATTGAGGTTTCACCACGACGGCCGTCCAGGGGTTCGGATGCTCCCTGCACTCGTGGACACAGGCGCAGCAAAGTCTGTGATTCATTCTGCTTTCATCGACGAAATGAACGCGGAGCTAATCAAGGAAACGTCAGCGGACGGTTTTGGCGGCACCCGGGTTCATGGTTGGTGGGGCCGTGCCCCTGTCTGGCTCGGCACGTTGGCGACCCCTGTTCTGGCCAACTTCATGTTCGTCGACATGGAGCTCCCCCATCCCATCCTCGGCTGGCGAGGGATGCTTCAGCAAATCGGACGCTTGGCTGTTTGCACTTCAGGGCGAAGCTGGACGGGGCTGTGGCCAGCAGACCACTCGCTCGATTTGCACCCAAAATAAAGGGTGAGACTGATTGTCTCACCCCGAGAGCCACCGATCTCGATTTACGAGATGGGCGAGCAAGTAGCCGACCAAAACGCCGAAGGCGATGCCAGACCCCACGAGCACGAATGTGTCGCCCAATCCTAGTGCTTCCCCTTGTGTCTTCCGGAGGATAACCACAAGATTGGATTGTGTCAATAGGGTGCGGCTTTGGGTGGCCATTCCCTGCCTAAATGCTTCGACACGTCCTCCGGTACTCGCAGCGCTCGCACATCCACCCGGGGTTCGGATGGAAGGCGCCGGCGAGCATGGAGAAGTACGCCTCGATCGCCACCTCGACGAACCACGCCTCCTGCCGGTCGGTGAGGGTGATCTCCTCCACCTCGACCTTCGGCGTCTTCGTCTTGATGAGCTCGATGACCCGGACCTTCGGCCGGACCCCCATCGTCTCTCGCCACGCGTACGAGTACGCCGCGAGCTGAAGCGCGTAGGTCTCGACGCCGGTCTTCCGGGCCGCCGTCTTGATCTCCCCGAGCGCGCCCTCGAGCACGAGGTCGATGACCCCGACGAGCGGGGGCGGGATCGCCACCCCGGTGAGGGGATGGCGGAGCTCCACCTCGAAGCGCTGCTCGCTGCCGAGCGGCACTTCGTCTCGGAACCGCTCGACGAAGAGTCGCACGAGGTTCTCGCCGAGGAGCTTGAGCTCCTCGGGCGTCTTCTCCTCGAAGTCGTACTCGTTCGTGGCGGTCTGGGCGTGCCAGTCGACGCGGAAGATGCGCAGGCAGGCGTCGCCTTCGGGCGACCGTCCGGCCATGCGCTCGTTCGCCCACCACTCGATCGCCGAGTGGACGGCGCTCCCGAGCGCGAGGTCGGCCGAGCGTTTTTCGGGTTCCCGCTTCTCGACGTACCGGAAGCGGTACTTGCGCGGGCAGCCGAGGTAGGTCGTGACCTGCGAGACCGAGAGGTACGGCGGGAGGTCAGGCACGGGCCGCCTCCTGCTCGCGCTTCCACGCGTCGATGAGCGCGGAGGCGTCGTCCTTCGTGATCTCGCGCAGGTCGTTCACCTCCGCGGCCCGCAGGAGCGCGTCCGTCGCCGCCTCCCCCTCGAACCCCTGCTCGGCGAGCATGCGGTAGAGCAGCCGCCGCTGGTTCTCGGTCATGGGCTGCGGACGCGCGGGCGGGCGCTCGGGCTCGCGCGTGTTTCCGCGCGGAAACACCTCACGTCCGGGCGGTTGCTCCCGGCCCGCCGACTGCCGGGCCTCGGGCCCGGGCGGGGGTGACCGCGGGGACGGCGGGGGGCGTACCGGGAGCGGGCGGACGTTATCCCGCCGCACCGGCTGGGGAGCCGGCGCGGGCGTGGCGTCGACCGCGTCGTCCTGGAGGCTGCCGAGTTCCTCGAGGGACACGGTGCCGATGTTGACGGCGTCCTTGAGACAACGGGCCTTCGCCCGCGTCTCCGCCATCCGGATCAGGTGGGGGGCGATTTTCCGAGGCACGTTGCCCTCGTGGGCGTCGCCGATGCCGGAGAAGGTCCCCCGGCTGGTCGTGGCCTTCGCCTCGACGATGGCGACGTAGCCGTTGTCCGGGCCGGGAACCTGGAGGAGCTTCGTCTCGATGGACGAGAGCCCCTCCTCGTGCGCCTTCGCGAGGACGCCGGCGTAGGTGGCGACCTCCTTCTCCTCGATGACGCGGCCGTTCGCGTCCTTGACCTTGATGAACGTGGTGAGGGCCTGCATGAGAACTCCTGCGCGTCCGCCACTCGGCGGACCGAGTGGTGACGAGGCGGGAATGCCTCATGGGCATGGTGGCAGCCGAGGAGGACGACGAGGATGCCGGCGGGCATTCCGGTGGACCGCTACCCCGCAAGGCGCATCGCAGGCCTGCTAAGGGCGCGGAGGGCGGTGGCGAACAGCGCCCGCGATGAAGAGATGATGCCCCTCGCGAGGCGCCCCGTGGCCCCCTTGACCGAGATGCTGACCTGCTCCGGGTGGACGTTCTGCACGCGCTCTGGCAAGGTTCTGGTCGTTTGGAGGTCGCCTATGCTCAAGAAGGTCGTGTCGGTCAAAAACCTCGGACGGCTCGGACACTGCGTGCCGCGCGGGGATGTGGAGTTTCTCCGCCTGACGGCGTTGTTTGCTGGCAACGGCACCGGCAAGACCACGATCGCCGCCATGTGCCGATCCCTCCGGGACAACGACTCCACCATCATGTCCGCACGGAAGACGCTCGGAGCACCGGATGCCCCCTCGGCGCAGGTACAGACCGACAAGGGGGCGCACCGCTTCACGGCGGGGGCGTGGAGCTCGCCGTTCCCCGACATCGAGATCCTCGACCAGGAGTTCGTCCACCAGAACGTGCACTCGGGCCCGGTCGTCGAGCACGACCACCGCCGTCAGCTCTACCAGTTTGCGCTCGGGGCCGAGGGCGTGACCCTCGCGACCGAGATCGACCGGCTCGCGGGCGAGATTGCCGAGGTCCAGAAGGGCAAGCGCGACCTCAAGGGGCAGATCGACGCCCACACGAAGGGCGCGCTCGACACGGACGCGTTCGTCGGCCTCCCCGACAGCGGGGATCGCACGGCCGAACTCGCGAAGGCCAAGGAGGATCTCAAGGCCATCGAGCAGGCCGACCGCATCAGGAACGCACCCCTGCTCCGGTCACTCACCGAGCTCGACGTGGGCGCGGACGACCTCGCGAACCTCCTCGGGACGTCCATCGGCGACGTGACCGCCGACGCGGAGGCCAGAGCACGCGTCCACATCGCCCGGCACGCGGACCCGCGGCGCGAAGGGTGGTTGGAACACGGCACCCGGTTCGCCGGCGGTGACACCTGCCCCTACTGCGACCAGGACATCCGCGAGAACGCCCTCGTGGCCGCCATGCGCGCTTTCTTCAGCGCGCAGTACAAGGAGCTGAAGGAGCGCGTCGCCTCGACCGCGAGCCGGATCAGGCGCTCGCTCGAGACCTACCCGGGCGACGTGGCGGCGGTGATGGCGGCGAACGCCGGAGAGCAGGCCTTCTGGAGGGAGTTCCTCCCCGGCCAGGCCTTCCCGACGGCCGACGTCGAGGGCATGCAGCAACGGGCACGCGAGGTAGGAGCTCGCCTGAACGACGTGCTGGCGCGCAAACAGGCGGCCCCGCTCGAGGATCTCTCCCGGGACGCGCGCTTCACCGAGGCGCTCGCCCTTCACGCGAACCTTGTCAGTGGCATCCGCGCCTACAACGACAAGATCCGGGTGTTCAACCAGGCGATCGAGGAGCGGAAGAAGCAGGTCACCGGCGCGAGCGTCGAGGACGGGCGGAAGAAGGTGCGCCTGCTCGAGCTTGCGATCCTCCGGCAGGAACCCCGGCTTGTGGACCTCTGCAAGAAGTACACCGAGGCGAACAAGCGCGTCGGTGAGCTCGAGGCGGACAAGGTCAAGGCGCGCGAGAAGCTCGACGCCCACGCCGCCACGGTGATGCCCGCGTACCAGAAGGAGATCAACGCGGTCCTGGAGCGCTTCGGAGCGAGCTTCCGCATCGTCAGGGCGAAGACCAACTACCAGAGCGGCAAGCCGAGCGCGGGGTACTTCATCCAGATCGGCAAGGGCGAGTTCGACCCGTCAGCGAAAGGGACCGCGAGCCCGAACCTCGGCAACACGCTCAGCGAAGGCGACAAACGCACGCTCGCCTTCGCGTTCTTCGTCGCGCGCCTCAAGAAGGACCCCCGTCTCGCGGAGAAGATCCTCGTCTTCGACGACCCGATGACGAGCATGGACGCGACCCGCCGCCACCACACCACGGTGATCATCCGCGACCTCGCCAACCTCGCCCGTCAGGTGGTCGTCCTCTCGCACGACCCGACCTTCCTCTTCCAGCTCCTCGAGCGCAGCCGGGACATCGAGCACAGGGAGGTGCAGCTCGTCGAGGACGGAGACAAGGTGTTCCTCGACCCGTGGGACGCCGCCGAGGACACCCTCTCGGACTACCTCAAGGACTTCCGATCGCTCAGCGCCTTCGCGTCCGGCGGAGCGGCCCACGACCTCCGCGCGATGGCCCAGCGCCTGCGCATCCTCCTCGAGGGCAGCCTCCGCTTCCGCTTCCCGGATGACTTCCGGCGCGGGGAGTGGCTGGGGGACTTCGTCGGGAACGCGAAGAAGGCGCCGGCCGGCTCGGTGCTGGCCGACCTCGCGGACCTCGGCGACATCGAGGACGTGAAGGACTACTGCTCGCGCTACCACCACAGCAACCCCAACGCCGCCGCCGAGCCGATCGACGTGGCGGAGTTGCGGGCGTACGCAAAGCGGACCCTCAAGCTCGTGCAGCGGTAGATCTGCCGGAGTTGGGTTACCGCTTCCTCGTGTGCTTGTGGCCCACCGGGATTCGTGCCGCCACCTGCGCGATCAGGCGCGCAGAGCCAGACCCCGGCCCGGATGGGGTCAACGCGGACTGCCCCGTGGCAAGCCGCTCTCCCACCTGGACCATCGCTCGGATCGCGGGGTCGCGCTCCTGCCGATACGCCCGCAGCTTCCGGAGCTCAGCCTGCACGCCGCGGCGCGAGCCCATCGCGTCCAGGTACGCCACGCGAAGCGCGTGCTGGAAGGCTGCGTTGCCGCCCAGCCCGTGTTCCTTGAGGACGGCCGGCGAGCGCGCCGTGGTCTCGACGGCCTCCGCAAGACGACCCTTGAGGGCGAGGAGAATCGAGCGGTGGGCTTCGAGGTGGGCCGCGAGCGCGGGGTACTGCGCGGCAGCCTCTGGGTAGACCTCTTCGACCAGCTGTGCAGCATGCGCATCGCGCCCAAGCGCGAAGTCCATCTCGGCGGCGTTCGCCGTCGCGATCATGCGGCCGAGGTCGTTGCCTGCCACCCTCGCGGCCTTCATGGCCGCCTCGAACTGCGCGAGCGCAACCGCGGGGTCGCCATTCTCAGTCTCGGGCTTGGCCGCATTGTTGAGGACGGCATCGAGCGCCACGGTCCCCCCGAGGGACCGGATGAGCCGCCTTGCGACCCTCGCTGCACGGAGCGCCTCCTGCGCATCCCCGACCTCGCCGGCGACGACCTCGACGTGCCGCAGAGCCTCGAGATGATCGGCCGAGTCTCCGACCGCCTCCGCCAGACGCGCAGCCTGGCGCAGGAGTCCGAGCGCGTCATCGTGTCGCCGCCTTCGGTGGGCCAGGATGCCCCTGCAGGTGAGCGCCTTTCTGTGAAGTCCGTCGGGCAGGAGCACGCCCTCCGCACCCCGCATCGCCTGTTCTGCCTGCTCGAACTCCGCAAGCCGGATGTAGCTGCGGGCCGCAACGATCGCCGCGTGCGCGCGCTGAACCGGGGGCGAGTCGGGGTCACGAACCACGGCCTCCGCGATGGCAGCGGCGCGCTCGGGATCGCTCTGGTTCAGTACGGTCGCCTGCGCGAGCCGCAGATCGGCAACGATCACCCGGCTTGACACCTCCTCTGCCACACGATCAAGCAGGGCAGCGTACGCCTGCCGGTCCGTCCCCAAGCGACGCGTGAGCATGGCCGGGAGGGCCGCCAGCGCGAACTCGGCGCGATGCTCTTCCGTACCTGGCTCGGTGGCTGCAGCGAGCAGCCGTGGCACCAGGACATCGAGCTCCTTGAGGTCGGGTACCGGCGGGCAGGTGTACGGGCGTGACAGGAGCCGGCGCGCCTGAAGGAGCAGGACGAACTTCTCGACAGCGAGGCCCTCGGGCAGGAGGTGGACCGTGCCCACGAGACGGTAGCCCGCCCACGGTCCGCGGATCGGCAGCGCGGCCGGGCGGTTGAGCTTGCCGCGCACGTTCTCGACCGTGTCTCGAACGCTGTCCTCGCGCATCTGAAGCGCCGCCACCAGGCCCGCAAGTGTCACGGCCTCGCCGATGTGGCTGGCGAGGACCCGCAGGAGCGTGTACTCGTTGCGCGTCAGCCGCTTGGGTGGGACCGCGTCGCGCACGATCTCGCCGCGCACGAGGTCCAGGAACACCCCTTGCCCGATGTCCACGACGAGATCGCGCCTTGCGGCGGACTTTTTTGCCGGCGACTCCACCACAGCATTCCCCCCGGGGCCGCGCTTACGCTTTCGGCCACATCAACCCCCACCAGGAAGGGAACCACGGGAGCCACCGCCAACCAGCCCCTCGCATCACTACGCTCCGTTCCAGAAGCCGCTTCGTGGCTTCGCTGATCGAGCCCCCACGCACACGGCAGACAAGAAGACACGCGCCGGAGTTCCGACGCGTGCGTGGGTGGCTCGTGAACGCGGCAGTCTCGCCGGATCCCAGCCCGGCGAGACCTCCGCATCGACTCCAACCTGCCACAACAGGGAGGAAACCTTGGACACGAACCACATTTGGACCTTGCCGGCGTCCCGCTACGTTGGCAAGCGCGACCATACGCAGACGACCAACCCCGGGCACGGGAGGCGGCCGTGAGGCTCCTCCGCCTTCTCGCCGCCCTCGTGCGCGCCGAGGCCCCGCCCGGCGGCCCCGTCGCCCCCTCCGAACGGGGGCGGGATCCCGGCGAGCGCCCGCTTCACGACCAGCTCAACCCAGAGTGCGCGCAGCTTGAGCGCGAGGACGAGAACCACGCCCACGGAGACCAGCGCGCTTGTGAGGCCGAGCTTCCCGAGGCACGTGCGGACCTCGGCGACGCTCGTACCCGCTCCCGCGAGGTCCCCGGACTTCGCCGGCGTGCCCTTTGGCACCGCCTGCGGGCGACCGTGCTCCACGTCGCGGCGGTGGGTGCCGCGATCATCGACACGGGGGCGCTCGCGCCGATCGTCGCGGACCACCGGGGCGTGGACCTCGCCAACCTCGGCGGCACGAGCCGGGTCGAGCTCGCCACCGTCCTGTTCTACGCGCTCGCGGTGGTGGGCCTCCTCTTCGGGCTCGCCGCCGCGGCTTCCCACGCCCTCGGGGACGTCCGCATCCCCGCGTACGTGCCGGCCCTTGCGTTCGCCGCAGTGGGCTACGCGGTCGCGTCGCTCCGCGCCGGGGAGGGCACGTCCGCGGGCGAGCGCCTCCTCAACATCGGCATCTCGCTCGCGCTCGCCTGGTACGGCGTGCGGGCGCACCAGCGAGGCGGCCAGGAGGGCAAGGAGGCCGAGCCCCTCGAAGCACGCGCCACGGAACTCGAAGCGGGCGTCCGTCACGCCCGGAATCGCGTGGACGAGCTCGAGGAGATGCGCCTGTCGCGCCTGCGCGCGCGCATGGGTTACCGCCGCCGCTTCGACGCGCCCGAGACGGTCGTACGGTCCCGCCGCGCGGCTCAGGTGCAGGAGGCGCTCGCCGGCGAGGAGGTGCGCGCGGTCATCGCGCCTCTCTTGCGCAAGATCGCGGGTCCAGTGGTCGCCGTCCTGGCGCTCCTCCTGTGGAGCCTCGCCTCCGGCTGCGCACCCGCCGAGCCGGTTCCGGCGCGCACGGAGGTGGCCGTGCTCTTCGACGCGAGCGGCAGCCAGACCGCCTGCGCGCCGGAGTGTGACACGAACCCCCTGCCGCACGTCTGGGAGGTCATCGCGGAGGAGACGCGCCTCCGCCGCGGACTCACTTTCGAGGTGCGGCAGATCACGGACGGGCTCGGCTCCGTGCTCCTCTACAGGACGGCCGCGCCTGAGAAGTGGCAGCAGGGCGAGAGTGTCACCAGGCAGAAGGCAGCCTACCGTGCGCAGGTAGGCGCTGACCTCGCGGCCGTGACGCCCGACCCCACGCGGGCGGGGAGCGACGTGCTCGGCGCCCTGTGGTCGACGGCTCGCGACCTCGCGGAGTCGGGCGCCGAGGAATCCTGGCTCGTCATCGTGAGCGACCTGCGCGCGGCGTACCCCTCGGACCGGCCGGGCCACGCCCCGCGCTGGTACTTCGGCGGGCACAGCCTCCCGTCCGCCGTGGAGGTGATCACCCAGGCGACGAAGGACGGCCGCTTGCCGGACCTCTCGGGAATCACCCGGGTGGTCGCCTGTAACGTCCACCGCTCGCCCGAGGCCGGATCGACGTGGTCGGCGCGGCAGCACACGGCGCTCCTCGACCTCTGGACACAGCTCTTTCTCGAGATGGGGGCGACGGACGCGCGGCTCCTCGCTTCCTGCCAGAACATCGCCGCGCACAACAACACCAACACCAAGGGAAGTGACAAGTGAAGACCTACACGTTCAACCAGGCGGGCGCGCATCGTGGCGCTCGCGAGATCGCGGGGGCCCTCCTCGCGCGTGGAGCGGTGCCCTCCCTCGTCGGCATCGCGGATCCCAAGCCCGGGAGGGCGCGGGAGATCGCGGACCTGTACGAAGGGGCCGGCGCTCGTGCTCGCGTCTTCGAGGAGGGGTGCGAGACGGCGCTCGCGAAGCTCGAGCCGTCGCCCACCGTGCTCGCGACCGACTCGGTGGCGAGCATGGCGACCGTCCTGCGGGAGCACACCGCGCAGCCGTTCCTCCTTCAGGGGGTCGGCCGCGGGCCCGAGGAGGGGGAGGGTGACATCCCGCCGGTCATCGGCATCGAGGGCTCCGCGATCCCCGGGCGCGAGGCGGAGCGCGCGTTCCTCCAGGCGCTCCTCTCCGCGATCGAGCGGGTGACCCCGGAGCGCACGAGCGCGTTCATGCGCGACTCGGGCTTCGACGCGGCCGAGCTCAACGCCATGCGGCGCGAGGTGAGCGGGCGCACCGCCGACCGGCTCCTCGACCTGCCGCGGGTCGCCGAGGCGGAGCACCTCGCGCACCTGCGCTGGGCCGGCGAGAGCTACCCGCTCATCGTGCGTCCCGCGGAGGGGTCGCTCGTGACGCGGCGGACGCAGGCGCTCGACCTCGCGCCCGGGAGGGAGACGACCGCGGTCGCGCTCCTCGACCGGGAGCGGGTCGACATCTACGTCGTGCGGCCGTACCAGCGGCGCGACGGCGGGTTCGTGTCCATGCACGTCCCGTTCGTGGCGCCGCCTCCGCCGCCCCCGCCCCGGCCCGTGCGGACGGTCATCGACGTGCCGTTCTCGACGGTCACCCGCACGGCGCCTCGCGTGCTTCAGCCCGCGCCCCGCCGGCCGCTTCGGCCTGCGGCGTTCACGGACTGACGGAGGAGACGGTGAAGGTCCTCACCTCCACCACGGGGGTGGTCGCGGCGGTCATCGTCGCGGCCGCCCTCGGCCTCCCGGTCGGCAGCTGGGCGGCGCTCGGCGCGATGGCGTGCTTCGGGATCGGGTGCCTCGGCTTCATGCTCGGCGGCGAGGAGCTCGGCAAGGCCCTTAGAGCCCATCTCAAAACCTCACCCCCGCCCGAACCGCTTGTTTGAAGCTGATGATGGCCGAGGCGAGCTCCAGGAATCCGAGGTGGATGGAGGCTTGGCGGTCGTGACGAACCAAGAGCCGCCG
>JBMOQZ010000289.1:0-88046 GCA_049322475.1 Myxococcota bacterium
GCCGCCCTCGCCGCGGTGCTGCTCCTCCCCGCCGGGGCCGGGCTCGCCCCGCTCCCGCGCTTCTCGTTCGCCCTGCCCGACCACTACCGCCAGCTCGGGCTCGACGGCGCCGTCGCCGAGCTGCCGATCGGGTTCCGCGAGGAGGCGCTCCTGTGGCAGCCCCTGCACGGGCGCCCGCTCCTCGGCGGCCCGGGCGAGCTCGCCGCGATGGAGGGGCGCGGGCGGCTCCGGCGCGCGATGGAGCGCGACACGGTCGTCGCCTGGCTGGCCCAGGCCGGCGCGCCGCTCTTCGGCGTGCCGGATCTGACCGCGCTGCACGCGGCCGGCCTGCGCTACGTGCTCGTGAACAGCAAGCAGATCGACGCGCTCTCGCAGGGCCGCGACGCGAAGGGCAACGCGTTGCTCGACATCGCGAAGCGCGTGGACGTGGTGCTCGGGCCCGCGCTCTTCCGCAGCCCCGACGTCATCGTCTACCGCGTGCCGGCCACGCTCTCGGTCGAGGACCTCGCCGACCGGATGCTCGACGGACAGTCGCCTAAGTAGGGCCCTTCCCGCCCGCGCGCAGCACCGCCGCGCGCAGGGCCGCGGTCGCGACGAGCACGAGGCAGAACGCGCCCCACGCGAGGTAGAGCGCCGCCGGCGAGAGCCCCGCCGCCTCGGCCCCGCCGGCGATCCCGACGCCCGTGGGCCCGCCGACGTCCGGCAGCTCGGTGGGGAACACGCGCTGCACGGTCCACGCGCCGTCCGCGAGCGAGGCGCGCATCGACACCGGGTAGGTCTTCGTCTGCCACGCCGCGGGGACCGTCACGACCTCGGTGTGCTCGAGCCGGGCGCCGCCGGCCGTGCCCGTCACCACGATCGCGTTCGCGCCGGGCTGCGGGTTGAGCAGCGCCCACCACTCGCCGTCGCCCGCGAGGTCGAACGCGAAGCTCCCGTCGTCCACCAGCGCGACCTCCGCCTTCTCGGTCGCGTGCCGCGCGGTGAGCGCGACGTCGGGCACGTCCGGCGGCAGCGCCACCGCGACGGCGATGTGCGCGGCGACCGGCTCGTCGGCGGCGCGGGCGAGCCCCGCGAGGAGCGTCATCCCCACCCCTCCAGCGTGGCGATCGCCGCCTCGCGCGGGCCCGTCGCGGCGGGGAGGCGCCAGAGCTCCACCGGGTCGTCCTCGGGCGCCGCGGGCGGCTCGGCGGGCACGGCGACGGCGATGGCGTCGAGGCCGGCGCGGATCGAGGCGACGTCGGAGTCGGGGAACGAGGCCGGGTGCAGCGCCAGGTCGGTGACGCCGGCGTCGGCGAGCACCCCCGCGATCGAGCGCGCCGCGTCGAGGTCGCCGTTGGCGAGCGCGACGGCGAGCCGACGGCCGGCCTCGCCCTGGAGATCGCCCGCGCGGGTGAAGTTCGCGAGCGTCGGCTGGCCGTGGGCGACCTGGTAGAACACGCTGCGCCCGGCGTAACGCAGCAGGAGCCGGTCGTGGCCGAACAGGTCGAGCACGGCGCCCTCGCCGGAGAGCTTCGCGTACCCGGACGGGACCTGCGCGGGCGCCGCGGTCCGGTCGACGGCCGCGCCGGAGAACAGGAGCCCGTCCACCGCGACGACGCCGACGAGCGCGAGCCGCCGCCACGCCGCGAGGCCCTCGCGGGCGAGCCCCTCGAGGCAGAGCGCCGCGAGCGCGCCGAGCCCGACGTAGGCGACGGCGAAGAACCGCACCGGCATGCGGTAGGCGAGCACCGCGGAGGTCGCCCGGGCGAGCCACGTGTACGGCATCGCCGCGCCGGCGACGTCGGCGTCGGACACCTTGAGCACCGGCCCGAGCGCGAGCGCCGCGCCCGCGACGGCGACGAGCGCCCAGGGGAGCGTGGTCCGCCACCCGCGCACCACACACGCGCCCCCGGCGAGCGCGAGCGCCGCCATGCCGAGGTAGGTCGTGCGCTCCGCTCGGAAGGGCGCGGATCCCGGGAGGGGGACGAGCATGCCGGTGAGGCTCACGGCGTCCTTCGCGACGTTCGCGAGCGGGTCCTCGCCCGCCGGGAACCGCGCCGCGAGCACGTCCTCGGGCCGCGCGCCCAGCACGAGCGTCGCCATCGGCCCCGCCGTCAGGAGCGCGACGCCCACGAACGCGGCGAGCGCCTTCGGCGAGGGCCTCGCCCCCGCGACGAGGAGCCCCGCGCCCAGCACGGCGCCCACGATCGCCGCGTCGATGGCGTAGTAGCCCGACGACCACGCCAGCACGCCGAAGAGCGCGCCGGCGAGCGCGCCCGCGCCGGGCCCGCCGCCGCGCATCGTCCGCGCGAGGGCCGCCGCGAACAGGGGCAGCGGCGCGCCGAACAGGAGGTACGCCTCGCCCTCGAGGCGGTAGTCGTGCATCAGGCTGTTGAAGCCGAGCAGAAACCCGCACGCCGTCGCCGCGATCGGGCCCCCGCCGAGCGCGCGGCCCAGGGCCCAGCCGCCCATCGCGGTCGCGACCATCGCGGCGAGGCAGAAGACGTTGAAGGCGACGACCGGGGAGAACACCGCCCGGAACGGGAGGTAGAGCAGGCCGAACAGGAAGCTGTCGGCGAGGCGCAGGTCCAGCCCGCGGGGCCACGCCACCGTGTCGGACGTCCAGAGGGGCTCGCCCCGTGTCACGACGCGCCAGGCGTGCTCGCCGAACCACAACACGCCGTAGCCGTCGAAGCGCCGCGCGGAGAAGAGCAGGCTCGCGTCGGGGTCGGCGGCGAGGGGCCACGTCGCGAGGACGGCGGCGGCGGCGTAGGCGGCGAAGGCGGCGATGGCGGCGGACGCGCGCGGCACGGAGCGGGCCTATCCCGGCGTCGGGGCCGTGTTGACGCTCGTTTGAGCCCCGAGTACCGTGCGCCATGCGACCTTGTGTGTGGGGGATCCTCGCGCTGGCGGGGTGCGCGGGCACGTCCCCCAAGCCCGACCCGGAGCCCGCGGCCGACGACACCGGCACGAGCGGGTGCACGCGCGCGGGGCTCGTCGCCGACGTCGCGGCCACGCTCGTGGACGGCGCCACCTTCGCGGAGGTGACGGGCACGCTCGGGGAGGCCGCCGACGTCACGGTGTGGGCCACCGCCGAGGGCGGGCCCGACGTCGCGGGCCTCGGGCTCGCCGGCGAGGCGGGCGCCTTCGCCACGCCGCTCCGCGGCCTGCGCGGCGAGACGACCTACACGGTGCACGTGCAGGCGACGTCCGCGGGGGGCTGCGAGGTCGTCGCCACCGAGCTCCTCACCGGCGACGTCGCCGGCGAGCCGCCCACCTTCGACGTCGCGACCGACGACGGCACCCACGAGGGCTTCCTCGCCGTCACCTACACCACCACCGGCGACGTCACCGAGGGCATCGCCGTGATCGACCGCGGCGGCGTGCCCGTGTGGAACTTCGTCAACACGAAGGCGCGCGGCGCGCTCCTGTTCTCCGAGCCCGCGGCGGAGGGCGAGGGGTTCCTCGCCGTGTTCTCCAACCCCGCCAACCCGCCGTCCGCCCACGTCGGCTACGTCGGGCTCGACGGCGAGGTCGCGGACGACCTCGTGTTGTACGGCGCCCACCACACCGCGACGCAGAAGGTGCCGGGCGTGCGCTACGCGACGGTCGCCGAGGTGCGGCAGGAGGTCCCCGGCGTCGGCGAGACCTGCGGCACCGGCCTCGACACGGTGATCGGCGACCAGATCGTCGAGGTGTCCGACGACGGCACCGCGACCGTGGTGTGGGACGCGTTCGAGGACGGCTGGGACCTGACCTGCCACGACTTCATGGACTACGGCGGCGACGCCAACGACTGGACCCACTTCAACGCGCTCGACTACGACGCGGCGCGGGACTGGTGGCTCGTGTCGGTCTACTGGTACGGGTTCGTCGCCGTCATCGACCGCCAGACGAAGGCCGTCGTGTTCACGCTCGGCGAGGGCGGCGACTGCGAGGCCAGCCTCGAGAAGCAGCACGGCGCCGAGTTCACCGCGGACGGGATCGCGGTCTACGACAACGGCGGCGGGCGCATGCTCCGCTACGAGCTCGACTGGGACACGTTCCTCGCCGGCGGGAGCGACTTCTGCTGGCTGCGCGAGGAGGTCGCCCACCCCGACGGCGGCCGCTCGAACACGCTCGGCGACGTCGACGTGGACGGCGCGGGCCGCTGGTACACGGCGTGGGGCGAGCTCAGCGAGATCGCGGTCGTGACCGAGGACCTCGGCGTGCACGGCGACGCCGCGATCAGTTGGCACGGGGACGTCTCGTACGAATCCGAGTACGTGGAGGACCACGGCGGTTTCATCGCGGAGTCCATCGCATTCCTGCCCGACCTGTACTTCGAGGACTAGCGCTCGCCGTCGCCTGGTACGGGGCGATCGCCGTCGCCGTCACGTGGCCCGTCGCGCGCGAGCCCGCGTCGCGCGTCGTCGGCGACGAGCTCTCCGGGCCCTGGCGCACGGTGTGGGCCCACGCGTGGACGCTCCGCCGCCTCGCGCGCGACCACGCGTGGCCGCTCGACGCGCCCGAGATCGCGTTCCCGAAGGGCGGGGCGTTCTCGAGCATCGCGCCCGTCCACGACGCGCTGTCGCTGCCGCTGCAGCCCGTCGTCGGGCTCGTCGCCGCCTACAACGCGGGGGTGCTCTTCCACCTCGTGCTCGGCTGCGTGGGGGGATGGGCGCTGGCGATCGCGTGCCGGCTGTCGGCGCCCGCCGCGCTCGTCGCCGGCACGGTGTTCGGGCTCAACGCCTTCGCGCTCTCGTACGGCGTCGCGAGCGCGGTGGTCGAGACGGCGACCGGCGGGTGGATCGCGCTCTTCTTCGCCGCGGTGATCGCGCTGGCGAGGGCGCCTTCGGCGGCCCGGGCCGTCGCGTGCGGCGCCGCCTTCGCCGTCATGGGGCTCGCCAACCTCTACTGGGCCGTGATGGCCGCGCTCTTCAGCCCGCTCCTCGCGCTCGCCGTCCTGTGGGAGCGCCGTCGCGACGGGGAGCCGCCGCTCGTCCGCGGCCACGCCCTCTGGATCCCCGTCTCGATCGCGATCGCCGCGGTGCTCTACGTCCCGGCGATCCGCGCGTTGCTGGGCACGTACGGCGGGCTCCTCGAGGGGTACGACGAGCGGAAGCAGGAGCTGCTGCACGCCGGGGTGATGGCGAAGCTCGGGCACGACTACGGCACGCTCGTGGGGTATCTGCGGCCGGGGAAGGGCACGGCCGCCGTCCACCACGGGCTCGACGTGCTGATCCAGACCACCTACGCCGGGTGGGTCGCGCTCGCGCTCGCGTGGGTGGGCTACGGGCGGGGTGTGCGTCGCTGGGCGCTCGTGGGCGGCGTCGCGATGTTGTTGTCGTTCGGGCCCTTCCTGTTCCTCGCGCCGGACAGCTACCGCGAGACCGTCGTCCCCTGGTGGGACTGGCTGCGCGCGGGCCTGCCGCCCACGCGCATGATCACGTCGTACGTGCGGTTCTCCGTCGTCACGTTCATGGCGCTCGCCGTGCTCGCCGCCGCCGGGGTGGAGCGCCTCGTCCAGCGCGGCGCGCACTGGATCGTGGGGCCGCTCGTGTCGCTCTTCGTGGTGGGCGAGCTCTGGCGCTTCTCGCCGGTGCCCTTGCCCATCCCGTCGGCGGAGGCGCGCATCCCGCAGGTGTCGCGCGAGCTCGCGACGCTCCCCGGCGAGGGCGCGGTGATCGAATGGCCGCAGCGCTACGCGGGGCGGGACACCGAGGTGTCGCGGTACTTCTTCTACCAGTCGGCGCACTGGCGCCCGATCCCGTACGACTTCGCGCCCACGAGCTACTTGCCGGGCGCCATCGAGGGAAACCCGTTCTTCGCGGCGCTGGAGCGCGTCACGTACGGGCCCGAGTACGAGTCCGACGCGTGGACGGAGCTCTCGGACGCGCCGCCCGAGAGCGGGGTGTCGGTGCTGCGGGCGATGGGCTTCGCCTACGTCGCGCTCCACCCTTCCTTCGTCGACCCCGCGCGGCTCGCGGACGTACGCGCGCTGCTCGACGCGCACCTCGCGAAGGTGTGGGAGGGGGCGGACGGGAGCGGGATCTGGGGGATCTAGTCGGAGCCGCCGCTCGGCCACTGCAGGTCGATGCCGGTGATCTCCACGGGGGCGTCGCAGTCGCCGGTGAACTCGAGCGCGCCCATCAGCGAGTCGACGCCCTCGCCGCGGATCAGGGTCGCGCCGCCGCCGGTCGCGCGCCAGAGGCGGTCGGGGGTGGAGGAGGCGAGGTCGCCCTCGACGAGCACGGCTCCGCTTTCGGCGTCCATGCCGTGGATCCCGGGCTCGTCGGTGAGCGCGGCGGCGAGCAGCGGCCAGGTCGCGACCGCCTCCTCCGCGGAGGGCGGCACGCCGGCGACCCAGCCGTCGCCGTCGTCGCAGCCGGGCTCGACGCGGATCTGCGAGGCGGGCAGCGCGAAGCGCGCGGCGACCACCAGCGCGCGGCCGGCGTCCTCGTCCACCGCCCACCCGAGCGCGGCGCCGGCCCAGTCGTCGAAGCCGCCGGAGTCGTCGACCTCCAGCGTCCGGGCCTCGGGTTCGCACGCGCAAGGGGTGGGAGGGGCGGTGTCGTCGACGGCGGCGCCGGTGCAGGACAAAAGCAGGGGGAGGATCATGCCCGGAATGTCGTCGCGTGCGATCGGAGGGGGAAGCGGTCGGATGGCGGGCACCGTCAGCGCCGCCGCCCCCACCTCCCCCACGCCGCCGCCGCCGTGAGCGGCACGAGCACGGGCACGATCTTCACGGTGTCCTCGCTGCCGATCACCCCGATCTCGTAGTCCCAGAAGCTGAACGGGAAGAGCAGCAGGTACCCGACGCCGAAGTGCCGCTGCAACAGGTCGACGGCGATGTGCAGGAGCCCGCCGCCGACGAGGTTGGCGAAAGCGACGCGGCGCTCGTCCGCGCGGAACCAGAGCGAGAGCGCCCACGCCGTGACGACCACCCCCACCGGCACGTGGAAGGGCGTCCACAAGTAGAGCGCCCACTCCGGGATCCACTCCCAGCGCCACCGCAGGACCGTCAGCCCCATCGCCGGCACGCGCCCGAGGAAGTCGGGCACACACGTGCCGAGCACGAACGTCGCGACGTGTGGCCGGCCGGTCGCCGCCTTCCAGAGGACGGCGGTGCACGTGTGGGTGATCAGGTCCGCCATCGCTCCTCGAGCCGCCCGTCCCGCACGCGGAACGCGAGCGGCGTGGCGATCGCGAGCACCACGAACCCGAGCACGCCGAGCCCCTCCTTCCACCGGCGCAGGACGTGCAGCTCGCGGACCTCCTCGACGACGGCGAGGTCGCTCGCCCGGAAGCGGCCCACGACCGAGACGGTGTCGCCGACCTCCAGGCCGGCGGGGTCGCCGGCGATCGGCACGTCCTTCACGTTCTTCGAGATCTCGTACCGGCCCGCGCCGACCTCCGTGACCGTCCACAGCGGGAACACGAGCTCGCTGCCGTCGCGCGCGACGGGGTCCTCGACGCACCAGCGGTACCCGCGCACCACGCTCGTCGCCCACCAGGCGTAGTACCCGCCCATCGCGAGCAGGGCGGCGACGGCGACGGCGAGCTTCGCCCGGTCGCTCATCGCGCCTTGCGCAGGACCAGCGACGTCTCCCCGCGCGGGAGCATGCGCCCGACCACCGCGGCGGCCCGCGCGCCGCGCGCCCCGAGCTCCGCGAGCAGGGCGGCGAGCTTGTCGTCGGGGCAGGCGAGCAGGAGGCCCCCGGAGGTCTGCGGGTCGGCGAGGAGCTTCCGGTCCTCCTCCGTCAGCGCGGGGTCCCAGGCGGCGTCGGCGCCGTAGTAGTCGAGGTTGCGCTTGGTGGCGCCGGGCACCCTGCCGGCGGCGATCATCTCGCGCGCGTACGGCAGGACCGGGATCTCGGAGAGCCAGAGCTCCGCGGTGAGCGCGCTCCCCCTCGCCAAACCCGCCACGTGCCCGATCACGCCGAAGCCCGTCACGTCGGTCGCCGCCGCGAGCCCGATCGCCTGCGCCGCCTCGCTGGGCACGCGGTTGAGGAACACGCAGTTCTCGACCATCGCGCGTACGCCGTCGTCGGGGAGCACGCCCGCCTTGATCGCGCTCGACATGGCGCCGCTGCCGACGGGTTTCGTGAGCACGAGCCAGTCGCCCGCGCGCGCGTTGCTGTTCTTGAGCACCCGGTCGGGGTGGACGAGCCCCGTGACGCAGAGGCCGAACTTCACCTCCTGGTCGTCGACCGAGTGCCCGCCGGCGATGGCCATGCCGGCCTCGGCGCAGATGTCCGCCCCGCCGCGGAGGATCTCCGCGCCGACCTCGAGCGAAAGCTGCTTCGCGGGGAAGCCCACGATGGCGAGCGCGAGGACGGGCCGGCCGCCCATCGCGTACACGTCGGAGATCGCGTTGGCGGCGCCGATGCGGCCGAAGTCGTAGGGATCGTCGACCAGCGGCGTGAAGAAGTCGATCGTCTTCACGAGCGCCGTGTCCGGGCCGAGACGCAGCACGGCCGCGTCGTCGCCCGTCTCGATCCCCACGAGGAGATCGGGCAGGGTGCCGCGCGGGAGCCGGGAGGTGAGGGTGTGCAGGTCCGCCGGACCCAGCTTGCACCCTCAGCCACCGCCGTGGCTGTACAAGGTGAGCCGGAGCTGGTCGCTCATGGGGTGGGGGCCTGGTAGCCGGACGCCGCGAGGAGCCCGTACTGCTGGAGGAGGTCGTTCATGTTGGTCGTGCGGAGGTCGGTGCCGCCCGACGGCAGGAACACGATCGGCTTGCCCTTGAGCGCCTCGGCGACCTCGAGCTTCACCATGTTCCTGCCGCCCGCGCCGCCGAGCGCCCGCGCCTGGGCCTTGAGCCCCTCCGTGCGGGCGAGCGCCTCGGCCACGAGCGCCTCGGCCTCGCGCTGCTTCTCGAAGTAGTCGGCGTCGGCGCCCAGCTGCTTCTTCTGGGCCTCGCCGCGGGCCTGCTCGATGGCCTGGTTGACCTCGCCCTTCGCCACCTCGAGCTCGCGCCGGCGCTGCTCGCGGGCGGCCTCGGTCTCGGAGCGGAGGCGCGCGGCCTCCTGCTCGGCGACGGTCTTGTCCTTGATGACGCCCTCGTACGTCGGGTTGAACTTGTGCTCGCCCAGCGAGACCTGGTCGATCTTCACGCCCTCGGGCTCGAGGTAGTGGTTGCAGGCCTCCCGGGCCTCGTCGGCCTTCTTGAAGCGCAGCCCGGCGTCGTAGTACTGCTCGGAGCGGAGCTCGTTGAGCACGTCGCGGAGCACCGTGCGCACGACGGGCCGGACGAGCCGCTCCTCGACGCTCTCGGTGTCCGGGCCGACGAACTGCAACACGTACGGCGTCTTCGTCGGCTCGACGTGCCACACCACGGTGACGTCGACGGCGATGTCGTTGCCGTCGTGTGTCTTGAAGCGCAGCGAGTCGTCGCCCGAGCGCGTCCCGGACTGGGAGTCGCGCGTCATCACGAGGTTGCGCACGCCCACGTCGAAGACGTGCCAGTCGTTGATGACGGGCGGGAAGAAGTAGGTGCCGCCGGACGGGTAGACGTCCTTCACCACGCCGGCGGGGCCGATGATCCCGATCTTGGCGGTGCGGACGCCCACCTCGGTCGCGTCGGTGGAGTGGGGGAGGCAGGCGACGAGCGAGACGAGGAGCATCACCACCCCCGCAGGAGCCGCTCGAGGTCGAGCGGGTTGAGCGCGTTGGGGCCGTCCGTCGGCACGACGATGACCTTCGTGTTCTCGAGCGCCTCGGCCATCTTCAGGCCGACGATGTTGGACGCGCCGGCGGCGGAGAGGGCGTCGTTCTCCATCTTCTTGGACTCGGCGCGCGCGAGCGCCACCAGCAGGTCGCCCTCTGCGATGCGCTTGCGGCTGTAGAGCTCGCCCTCGGCCGCGATCTTTCGGACTTCGGCGGAGCCGCGCTCCTTCTCGACGTCGACGATGGCCTGGCCCTCGGCGGCGACGCGGTTCTTCTCGGCCTCCTCCTGGGCGGCGAGCGCCTCCGCGCGGTTCTTGAAGACCGTCTGGTCCTGGATCTTCCGCTGCTCGATCGCCTCCTGGTAGCGCTCGTCGTAGCGGTACTCGCGCACCATCACGTTCCACACCTGGATGCCCTCGGGCTCGAGCGAGGTGGTCAGGAGATCGCGCGCCTCCCAGGCCTTCTGGCGGCGGAGCGTGCCCTCGTAGAACTGCTCCGCGTCGAGCTCTCCGAGCTTCTGCCGCAGCACCGGGTCGGCGCGGGTGCGCACCAGCGCGGTCTCGTAGAGGTTGCCCGGGCCGACGCTCTGCATGACCGTCGCGGGGTCGACGATGCGGTAGACGACCGTGACGTCGGCGACCACCCGGTAGCCCTCGGAGGTCTGGATGTTGATGCTGGGAGCGTGGGTGGCCTCCGCGCTGGCCTGCAGCTGGTCGTCGTTGAACTCGAAGACCTGGAGGTTGCGCGGGAAGACGTGGTACCGCTCGTAGCCCGGGATCACCATGTAGAACCCGGGCCCGTGCACGTCGGGCTGGATGCCCTGACCGGGCCCGAAGTACACCTGCCGGACGGCGAACTCGTAGGGGCGCACGTACACGGTGAACGCGGTGGTGAGGACCACGTAGAGCCCGAGCACCGCGAGCCCGATCAGCGCCCACTTCACGACGTTGCCCGAGATCATCGGGACCTTCACCTTCGGGATGGATCGGAGCGCCATCAGTTCACCTCCGTGTCGCGCCGGCGAGCCTTCGGCGGGGGTTCGGGCTCGGGGGCCTTCGTCGGCTCGGCCAGCGGCAGCGCCGCCGCGGCGTCCTCGATGCGGCCCATGTCGTCGGCGAGCTCCTGCAGCTGGCGGCGGTACGCCCGCCGCGAGCCCCAGGTCCGTAGCTCGGGCGCCAGCGGCGTGAGCGCCGCCGCCGCGAAGAACAGGAGATCCACCCAGTGGTGGACGATCCGCGAGACGATCACCGCGAGCAGGAACGCGAGGGCGGTGGCGAACACGCGGGCGAGGACGTTGTCGGCGAGCAGGCCGCCGCCTCGCTCCTTCGCGTTCTGGGCGAGGGCGAGGCGGGTGTAGCGCGGGAGGAAGGTCTCCAGCGCCTCTTTCTCGATGCGGCGCGCCTGCGCCTCGTCGCCCGAGGTCTCGCGGCACTCCCGGGCGACGGCGAGCGCGGCCTCGGACACCACCGCGCGGATCGCGTCCGCGGCGCGCGCCTCGTCCACGTGGGTGCGCCGCGCGGGCTCCAGCCGGTCGATCAGCTGGACCGCGAGGGTGTCGAGGCGCCAGGCGGTGGGCGTCACGGCCGGGAAGCTAACTGGCTTCCCGGCCGGAGGACGCGCGCTCGGTCAGTGGGCCTGGTGGTTGCCCGTGACCTTCTCGATGTCGCCGCCGATCGCGCCGGTCACGTTGTCCGTGTCGTCGTCGCAGTCGAGCGAGACGCCGGCCGCCGCGAGCGCGGTCTGGTCGGGGAGATCGCAGTCGTCCGGGAAGACGTCGACCGCCACGTCGCCGTCGCAGGTGACCTCGATCCACACCTCGTCGTCGCGGCCCGGCTCGCCGAAGTCGCGGAAGACGAACTCGACCGTGCCCTCGGTGAACTCGTCGCACCGGCCCTCGCCGCGGCCGATGTAGGTGGTGAAGCCCGCGACCGGCGGCGTCTCGTCGCCCTCGTCGATGCACTCCGCGTCGAGCATGTCGAGGAGGTGGAACTGGAACGAGGAGTTCGGCCCGCCGGACTTGTTCCAGTTGATCTCGAGGTTCTGACGCTCGTCCGCGGCGTCGCAGCGGATCTGGAAGCCGTGGCTGACCGAGTTCTTGTTGCCGTCCACGCGCAGGATGCCGCCGCCGGTCATGCGGTTCTCGGGCGCGGGGATGGGCGGACACTCCTCGCACTCCTCGCAGTCCTCGCAGCACTCCTCGAGGTCGACGTCGTCGCAGGTCGCCGGCGGGCAGCCCGTGTCGGTGTCGGCGTCGGCGTCGGCGTCGGCGTCCGCGTCCGTGTCGGCGTCGCCCTCGAAGACCGACGGGAGCCCGCCGGTCCCTTCCTTGATGTCGATCGCGCGACGGAGGATGTCGCGGAACCCGAGGTCGCCGAGGCCGAACCAGCCGTCGCCGGCCCCGTCGTCCACCGCGACCTCCTCGCCCTCGCCCGGGTACTCGTCGAGGTCCTCGCCGGGCGAGCCTCCGGTCTTCGCCTCGTTCGTCGCACAGCCAGCCACGAGCGCCAACACCCACGGGAACATCAGCCCTTTCATCCGCAACCCCCTGTGCAGGAAGGGTGTGGACGGCGCGGCGGATCGGCACGACACGGGCGTGGGCGTGCGCTGGGTCGTCGGCAGGGGCGTGCCGTGGGCGCCGAGCAGGCAGGCGTGTCAGCGGAAGCGCCCGCTCCTCAGGGCCGCGGGGACCTCGGGGTCGTCCCCCTCGCAGAGGCCCCGGGCGACCGACTCCGCGCAGCGCCACAGGAGCGCGAGCCCGAGCGCGCCGAAGCCCACGCACGCGACCTCGCGCGGGCGCCCCGGGACGGGCCCGACGACGGGCAGCCCGTCGCACGCCTCGGCGACGATCCCCGCGCGCGCTCCGCCCGGGGGGCCCGCGTCGGGGAAGTCCTGGCGCGCGAGCCGCTCGAGCATCGCGGAGACGGCAGGCGAGGGGTCCGGCTCGGTCTCGCCCACCTCGAGGTGGGGCGTGGCCCAGCGCGCGCCGAGCGCGTCGAGCCCGCCGGCGTAGATCACCGTCGTCTGGCGGGTGACCAGCGGCCGGGCGAGCGAGGGGCCGGCGAGCCGGAGGCTCTGCCACCGGACGGGCATGACCTTGTCGGCTATCCACGCGTCCGCGGGCGACCATCCCGTCGCCCACACCGTGACCTCGGCCGGCTCCGGGGCGGCCACGACCTCGCACGCGAGCGCGGCCCGCAGCGCGGCGAGGTCGACGGTGCCGGCGTCCTCGACCACGTCGTCCGCGACGGCGAGCCCGATCCGGCGCGCCGCCGCCAGCGCCTCCGGGCTCGCCCGCCACGTCACGCCGGTGCGCGCGAACCCCGGGAGTTTCGCGAAGGCGCACTTCGCGAACGCGCAGAGCTCGCCCGCGCGGGCCTCGCCGAGGGCGTACGCGAAGCGGTCGGGGTCCTCCGCGAGCCCCGGGAGCACCACGCCGAGCGAGGCCCCCGACGCCCCGGCGAGCGCCCCCCGCGGATCGACCACCCCCACCCGCACGCCGCGGGCGCGCAGCGCGTGGGCCACGGCGAGGCCCGCGAACCCGGCGCCGAGCACCCGCACGTCCAACGCCATGCCTCGATGCTACCCCTCCGCGTGGTAGGGGGGCTCCATGCAGCGCGACTTCTGGCTCGATCGCTGGCGCGAGGGCCGCATCAACTTCCACGAGCAGGCCGTCAACCCGCACCTCGCCCGCTGGTGGGGCGCGATCGGCGCCGGGCGCGACGTGCTCGTGCCGCTCTGCGGCAAGACCCACGACCTCCACTGGCTGCTCGCGCGCGGGCACCACGTCACGGGCGTGGAGCTCTCGCCGATCGCGTGCGAGGCCGCCTTCGCCGAGCACGGGCTGCGGCCCACGCGCGAGGAGGCCGGCGCCTTCGTGGCGTGGCGCGCGGGCGACCTCACGATCCTGCAGGGCGACGTCTTCGACCTCGTCGGCGCCTTCGACGCCGTGTGGGACCGGGCTGCCACGATCGCGCTCCCGCCGGACACGCGCGCCCGCTACGCCGCGCACCTGCGATCGCTCGTCCGGCCCGGCGGCGGCGTGCTGCTGGTGACGATGGACTACCCCCAGGAGGCGCGCGAGGGCCCGCCGTTCGCGGTGCCCGAGGCGGAGGTCCACGTGTCCTGGCCCGAGGCGAAGCTCCTCGACCGCGTCGACCTCGGGGCGACCCCGCGCGCGCAGGAGTGGGGCGTGCGCCGGCTGTGGGAGGAGGTCTGGGCGATCCGGGTGTAGGGGGCGTCCGCCCCTGACCCCTCTCCCCGCGCGGCGGGGGGAGGGTGGCTACTGCTTCCGCGCCACCTTGTTCCCGTTCCCGAGGTTCTGCACCCGGGGCGGGTCCTTCCCGACGCCGCGCTGCCAGCTGACGCCGTTCTGGTTGCCGGCGACGGTGATCGTCCGCGCCATCTCGGTGTGGACGGTGTTGTCGTTCCCCGTGACGCTCACGGCGTCGCACGGCCCGGTCAGCGTGACGCTGTTGCCGTTGCCCAGCACCTGAACCACCCCGTCCGGCTTGCACGCGTAGGCGACGGTGCGGTTGTTCTCCGCGATCGCGAAGGTGTCGCCGGCGAGGGCGAGGGGAACGAGGAGCATGTCCCGAACATAGCCGTGTCGGGGCGCGGCGAGGAAGAGGTGTGCGCGTCTGGGCGTACGACGGCGGCGGCGCGCGGCACGGGGAGACCTGAGGCTCAGGTCCCCCGGCGGTGCACGCCAGGCGTGCGTTTCCCGGCCACCTGAGGCTCAGGTCCCCCGGCGGTGCACGCCAGGCGCGCGTTTCCCGGCCACCTGAGGCTCAGGTCCCCCCGCTGTGCACGCCAGGCGTGCATTCCCCGGCCACCTGAGGCTCAGGTCCCCGAGTAGTGCACGCCCTGCGCGCGTTCCCCCGTGAGGCTCAGGTGTGCCCTCACCGCACGCTCGCCGGCATCTCCGGCCACGCCGCCGCCAGCTTCGCGATCGCGGCCTCCCACTCCGGCGACCCGCGTCCGGCCATCGCCGCCGCGAACATCTCCTCGGGCGAGGGCACGGCCGCGGCGGGATCCCGCGCGAGCGCCTCCTCGCGCAGGACCTGCAGCATCCAGCCGTCGGACCGGTCGCCGACGTGCTCCTGGCGCAACATCGCCGCCATCTCGGCGGAGGGGTCCAGCACGCCCTCCGCCCACCGGTCGGGGTCGTTGATCCGCAGGCTCGTCTCGAGCTCGCCGACGGAGATCGCGCCGTCGTCGTCGGCGTCCATCGCGTCGAACGCCGCCGCCGGCATACGCGCGGGGACGACCTCCGCCTGCGTCGCCCGGCCGTCGCCGTCGGCGTCGAGCCGCGCGAGGAACGGCGCGAGCGCCGTCTCGGGCGTCCATGCCGGCGAGCACGCCAGCAACAGGATCACGGCGACCCCCAGTACCCGTGCTCCCGCAGCTCGCGCTCGAGCCGCGGCGACACGGGGCGCGCGTCCGTGGGCGGCAGGGTCTTCAGCGAGCGCACGAAGCTCGCCATCTCCCCGCGCGCACGCTCGGCGTCGATCGTCCCCTCCACGACGAATCCGGGCCCGGGGAGCGCGGCCGCCGCGAGGAGATCGGCGAGGCCCGGCGCCCAGGGAGGCGTCCCGGACCACGTCAGCCGGCCGTCGCGCGAGCGCCCCGACGTCATGCGCATGCCGTCGCTCCCGGTGGTCCACGCGACCTCGCGCCCCGCGAAGGGCTCGCCCCGGAGCGCCGCGGCGAACGACACCCCGCGCGCCCCCGCGGGCGCCTGCGCGCCGGCGAGCTCGTACAGCGTGGGCGCGACGTCGGTGAGCTCGACGATCGCGTCCACCTTCGCGCCGCCGCGCTCGCCGCCGGGCAGCCGCACGAGGAGCGGCACGTGCGTGGTCGCGTCGTCGACCTGGCAGCAGTGGTTGAAGACGCCGGCCTCGTGCATGCCCTCGCCGTGGTCGCTCAGCACCACGACGACGGAGTCGTCGAGCACGCCGCGGCGGTCGAGCTGGGCGAGGAGCAGGCCGAAGCGCGCGTCGGCGTAGGCGACCGCGCCGTCGTAGGCGCCGCGGATCTGCGCGAGGTCGGCCTCGTCGAGCCGCGGCACGGACGGATCGCCGGCGAGCACTTGGGCGAGCTCGGCCCGCCCCGCCGGCGACCGCGGCCGCGCCCACGTCCCGTCGATGAACAGGAACGGGCGCAGGTCGTGCATCAGGAAGCCGTCCGCGACCCGGGCCATCTGCGTGCGCAGCGCCTCGCCGCCCGGGCCCTTCCGCTCCGGGTCGCTCACGAGGCTGCCGAGCGGCGGCGGCCGCCGGTACGGCGAGTGCGTGTCGTAGGAGTGCACGAACGCGAGCCACGGCGTGTCCGCGGGCCGCGCGTCGATCCACGCGAGCGCCGGCGGGGCCGTGTGGAACAAGGAGCCGAAGTCGCGCGGCGACTCGTACACGTCGAAGCCGACGTCGAGCCCGATCTCGGGCGCGAGGTCGCCCCCCGCGACGAACGCGCCGGTCTCGTACCCGTAGGCGCCCAGCACCTCGGCGAGGGTGGGCTTGTCGCCGCCGACGGCGGGGTGTCGCCCGGTCCGCACGAGCTCGGGCGGGTAGCGGCTCGTGAACAGGCTCGCGTGCGAGGGCGCGGTGAACGTGCCCTGGGAGTAGGCGCGGAGGAACGTGACGCCCTCCGACGCGAACCGGTCGAGGTTGGGCGTCAGGCCGGGCGGACCGCCGTACGCGCCGAGCCGGTCCGCGCGCAGCGTGTCCAGCGAGACGACGAGGACGTCGGGAGGCCCCTTCGGAGCGCAGGCCCAGAGCGCCGCGAGCATCGGCGCACGGTAGCCGTGCGGCGACGCCCGGACCACCCGGATAGAGCGCCGCATGGGCTACCTCCTGCTGTTCGCGATCGTGGGCGCGGTGGTCTGGTACTTCAGCTCCCGCACGATGTTCAAGCTCTCCGTCCGCGACGGCCAGGTGCTCGTCGTGAAGGGCCGCGTCCCGATCCGGTTCTTGCAGGACGTGCGCGAGGTGGTCTCCCACCACGCCGTGGGGAACTGCACGATCTCGGGCGTGGCCCGCGAGCACGGCGCGGGGCTCGCCTTCTCGGGCGACATCGACGAGGGCTCGCAGCAGCGGCTGCGCAACACGTTCCGGCTCTGCCCCGCCTCCGAGGTGCGTCACGCGCCGCCGGTGAAGAACCCGACGCTGGGCCAGGTGCTCGGCATCGCGTGGCTCGCCTGGCTGCTCGAGCCGCGGCTGCGCGGGTGATTCACCACGTCTCCGGCGTCGCGCTCGAGCCGCCGTTCCCCGCCGGCACCCGCCTCGCCACGTTCGGGCTCGGCTGCTTCTGGGGGGCCGAGTGGCGCTTCTGGCAGGTGCCCGGCGTGGTCGTCACGATGGTCGGCTACGCGGGCGGCCACACCGCGCGCCCCACCTACCGGCAGGTGTGCGCCGGCAACACCGGCCATGCCGAGGTGGTGCGCGTCGTGTACGACCCCGCGCGCGTGTCGTACGAAGCGCTGCTGCGCGTGTTCTGGGAGGCCCACGACCCCACCCAGGGCGACCGCCAGGGCAACGACGTCGGCCCCCAGTACCGCTCGGCGATCTACGTCCACGACGACGACCAGCGCCTCGCCGCCGAGGCGAGCCGCGCGACGTACGAGGAGGCGTTGCGGAAGGCCCGCTACGGCCCGATCACCACGGAGATCGCCGCCGCCGGCGAGTTCTGGTACGCCGAGGAGTACCACCAGCAGTACCTCTCGAAGAACCCGCTCGGGTACTGCGGGCACGGCGGGACGGGCGTGGCCTGCCCGCTCACGCCCAGCGCTCCGCCACGATCGTAGCGGCCGCCATGATCGCGCTCATCGGGTTCACGCCCACGTTGGCGGGGAGCAGGCTCGCGTCGGCGACGACCACGCCGGGCGCGGCCTCGAAGCGCTCGCCGACGGACGCGCCGCCGAAGAAGTGGGTGGCCACGAGGGGCACGGCGCCGGCGACGGGCGGCAGGTCCGCCAGCGCGCGCGCCTCGGCCTCCGTCCGCACCACCTCGGGAGCGCCCTTCACGGCCGGCCACACCTCCCGCGCGCCCGCCCTCAACATGCCGACGGCGAGCCGCGAGAGCCCGCGAAGGAGCCGCTCCCGGTCGCCTCGCCCGAGCGAGTAGAACACCAGCGGTCCGAACGGCCCGCGCCGAACGCGCCCCACGGCCTCGGCCCGGCACGCGACGCCCCAGAGCGCGACGTGGTCGAGCCGCTCGAGGCGGTCCGCGAGCGCGCGACCCACGCCCGGCACCCGCGCCGCGCGGAACGCGCGCGGCATGCCGAGGCTCTCGTACTTGAGGCCCTCGCCGAGGTCGGCGAGCGACTCCGCGGCCTGCGTCGCCTCGGCCATGCCGAACGCGGGCGTGTCGAAGCGCCCGGCCATCGCCGCGCCGGGGTGGCACATCCAGCCGCGCCCCGCGGCGATCCCGCTGCGCAGGAGCAGCCAGGGCGTGTGCACCGCGCCCGCGGCGAGGACGACCGCGCGGCGGGCCCGCACGCGCAGGCCGCGCCCCTCGACGAGCCCGGTCCGGACGCGCTCCACGCGCGCGCCCGGGTGGACGCGGCCGCCCCGGGCGATCACCTCGGGCAGGAGCGCCACGTCCACCGAGCGCTTCCTGCCGTGGGGGCACCCCTGGAGGCAGCGCCCCGCGCCCACGCACCCGGGCGTGTTTCGCCGCGTGGGGTGCGCGCCGGCGACGGCGCCGAGCATCCGCCCGCCGTTGCCGCCGTGCAGGGCCGGGGGCGTCGGGGCCACGCCGAGGAGCGCGTCGATCCGCTCGCGCGCGCCCTCCAGCGCGTCCCACGGCAGGCGCGTCGCCCAGGCGGGATCGCGGGCGACCCACCGCTCCCACGCGGCGCGCGGGAGCGCCACCTGGATGCCGCCGTTGACGACGGTGGTGCCGCCCACGCAGCGCCCCTGCAGGAGCGGCAGCGGGTCCGCGCCGATCGCGGCCATCGCCCCGCCGTCGCGGTAGAGCGTGGCGAGCGCCTCGCGGGCGTCGCCGGCGGCCGGGCGCGGGAGGGGACCCTCCTCGAGGACCACCACCTCGTGGCCCGCCCGCGCGAGCCAGTACGCCGCCGTGGCGCCGCCGGCCCCCGAGCCCACCACGACGAAGTCGGCGGCGTCGTCGATCACCCGCCGACCAGCGCCACGAGCTTCCACCACTGGACCAGCCCGCGCAGCGCGGAGCGGTCCATCCGCGCGATCACCGCCTCGCGGCCACGCTCGTCGAGCAGCGGGAAGGGGCGCCCGGTCCACGCCAGCGCGCAGGCCCACGCGGCCACGACCGACAGCCGCAAGGCGAGGCGGACGTGCCACGGGAAGAAGGACGGGACCGCCTCGCCGCGCCAGCCCGGCAACAAGGCGGCGAGCACCGCGCTCACGCCTCCTTCACCGCGCGGTGCGGGAAGTACCAGAGCGCCGCGACCGTGAAGAAGTCGAGCACCGTCGCCGCGCCGTAGGCGGGCTCGCCGTGCCGGGCCCACACGACGGCCCAGTCGACCGCGTCGAAGCCCTTGAGGAACACGAGCGGGTACACGACCGCGAAGAAGCGCTTGACGTCGGCGAGCAGCAGCGCGCAGCAGAACGCGAGCGTCCCGACGTTGGCGACGCCGAGCACCCACCAGAACACGCTCTGCTCGGGCGGGAGGGGGCCGCCGCCGAGCAGGCGGTTGAGCGCGTCGAACTGCGCCATCGCGAAATCGGGCGCGAACGCGTACGCCAGCGTCGGGAGGGCGAAGTTGAGCGCGAGGAAGCCGTAGACCACCCGGAAGGCGCGCATGGCCGCCAGTGTACGCCACCCGGCGTCCGGCTTCCGACCGAACGACGCGACGCGAGGAGTGCTTAGGAAGGACTCCGGCGCGCGGACTCCCGCGTCCCGGCGGAGGTGCCGTGCCACTGTCCCGCATCGAGACCATCCTCGTCCCCACGGACTTCTCGGACGCGGACGCCGTCGCGTTCGCGCACGCCCTGAAGCTGGCGCTCGTGATCGGCGCCGAGCTCGACATCTTCCACGTCGAGCCCAACAACGAGCAGACGGACTGGCACTGGGCGCCCAGCGTGCTCGCGACGCTCCGCCGCTGGGGGGTCCTCGGCGCCCACGCCGGCGAGAACGAGATGGCCGGCCTCGGCGTGCGCGCGCGGCGCACGGTCGCGACGGGCATGTCGCCCGACGCGGGCATCCTCCAGGAGATGGTCTCCGCGCGCGCGGACCTCGTCGTCATGGCCACCCAGGGGCGCTCGGGCATCGAGACCTGGACGCGCCCGAGCGTGAGCGTCCCCGTCGCGACCCGCGGCAGCGTGCCCGTGCTCGTGGTCCCCTCCCACGCCCGCGGCTTCGTCAGCCCCGGCACCGGCGCGGGCGCGATCCGGCGGGTCCTCGTGCCCATCGACTACCGGCCCGACCCCGGTCCCGCCTACGCCGCCGTGCCCGATCTCGTGCGCCCCCTCGCGGCCGAGGACGTGGAGGTCGCGACGATGCACGTCGGGTCGGGCTCGCCGCAGACCGCCGGCCTCGTGGTCCCGGAGACCTGGAGCGTGCGCCGGCTCGACCAGCCCGGCGGCGACGTCGTCGACGCCATCGTCCGCACCGCCGAGGCCTGGGAGGCCGACCTCGTCGTGATGGTCACCGAGGGCCGCGCGACCTTCCTCGACGCGCTCCGCGGCAGCACGGTCGAGCGCGTGCTGCAGCGCGTCAAGACGCCGGTGCTGGTGGTGCCGGCGAAGTAGCGAGCAGGCCACGGGCTCCGGCAGGTCCCGGTGCCTCCGATGGAGGTCGTGCCCGGGACTACCCGAGGATCCTCCGGCAGGCGTCGAGGCCGTCGGCGACCACGAGCACCGTGACGATGCGCTCGGCGCGGTCGGGGTCGGTCGTGAACAGGGCCCCCGCCGTGACCTGCGCGGGCTCGCCCGCGACGGCGAGCGGGGCGCGGGCGCGCAGGTCGGCGGCCCAGTCGGCGAGCCCGCGGAACCCCTTCGCGCGGGCCTCCTCGCGCGAGACCTGCACCCAGAGGCCCGTCCGCCCCGGCCGCACGCGGCGCCCGAGCGCATTGGCGACGCGGCCCATCGTCACGCGCGGGTTCAGCTCCACGATCCGCTTGAGCGCGTAGCCGTCGCCGGTCCGGTGCACGAGCGCGTCCATCCCCGCGGGCCCGCGGAAGCCGGTCGCGGCCATCGCCCGGCCGAGGTGCTCGGCGGCCTCGACCAGCCGCCCGTGCTGCTCGCGCAGGAGCCTGCGCACGGCGGGCTCGACGTCGTCGAGCGCTCGCCCGAGCACGGCGCCCCGGTAGCGGCCGCGGTCGTCGGTGAGGAAGCGCCCCCACGGGTGGACGCGTACGTGGCCCTCGCCGACGTCGAACTGGACGGAGAGATCGAGCACGCGGGCGAGCCAGGGCTCGACGAGGATCGCGCCCTGACGCGCGATCACCTCGCGCGCCCACGCCTCCACGTCGGGCCCGAACCGGCGGTTGCCGCGCCCGGCGGTGCCGAGCGGCGCCTTCAGCACGTGGCCCTCCGTCGCGACGGCGAGCACCTCCTCCCAGGCGCGGCAGGCAATCCCGGCGTCGTCGCCGAGCTCGCGCAGGCGGTCGGCGGCCCAGGTCTTCTCGTACAACGCGCGGCAGTCGGTCGGGCCCCAGGGACGGTAGCCCGCGATCGTCCGGTCCGGTGCGATCGTCCCCTCCACGACCTCCGGCAGCGCGACGCCCGCGCGGGCGAGCTCCGCGAGGTGGGCCGGCGAGGGCGCGCGCGGCACCTCCACCACGTCGTCGCGCCCCGCGATCAACACGAGCACGCCGGCGAGATCGCGGGCGATCCGCGCGCCCGTCGCGGTGCGGGGCAGGCCCCCGACGACGGCCTCCACCTCGGGGTCGAAGGTGTGCACGCGGGGCGGCCGCCCCCGCGACGCGCCGAAGACCTCGACCCGGGCGATCGTGTCGGCGTCGAGCCCGGCGGCCTCGCGCGGCGCGCGGTGGAAGCGCGTGCCCTTCGCGCGGGCGGGCGTGAGCGGGTGGGGCAGCGCGGCGTTCCAGGCCTCCCAGAGAGGCCCGGGCCGCCACGTCCGGAACCACGCCACGCCGTGCCGCACGTGGCGGATCTCGTCGGCGAGCACGACGTCGAGCGCGTCGGCCGTCTCGCCGTCGCCCGCCTCGCGGAAGGCCGCCGCGTAGTGCGCGGCGAAGTCGAGGTTGGCCTGCTCGAAGGTGAGCGAGAGCCCGGCGACGAGCCCCACGAGGTCGGCGCGCGTCAGCGCGTCCCAGAAGTAGCGGTTGACGGGGAGATCGCCGAAGCGGACGCCCGTCGCCTCCATGCGCGCGAGGTAGCCCGCGAGGTGGCGCTGCTCGTCCGCCATCACGCCGGCGAGCCCGCGGCGGAAGGCGTCGGGCGCCTCGGGGAAACGCAGGAGCGCGTGGGCCATCACCTCGAGCGCGAGCAGCTCGTGGTTCGCGAAGAAGTGGAGGACGTGGCCGCGCGCCTCGGCGTCGTGGAGCGCGTGCTCGCCCGGGAACGCCACGCGCGCGCCCGCCCGCGGACGGAGCGCGCGGGGTCGCCCCGGCTCGTCCGGGACCGGCCCCGCGGCGGCGCCCTCGAACGGCGGCGCGAGCTTGTCGGCGAGCGTGTCCCCCGCGAGCACGCGGAGCGCCCATGCGGAGTGGTCCACCCGTCGGGACTAACCCTCGCAGGCCCGCACCACGAGCCGCACGCGGCGGGGGTTCTCGCCGTTCGCCGGCGCCTCCTCCGCGGCGCGCGACACGACCTCGACGCGGTCCTCCGGCACGCCCGCCGCGATCAGCACCTGCGCGGCGGCCTCCGCGCGCGCCTGCCCGAGCGCGACGTTGTCGGCCCACGGGAGGTCGGGGAGGACGACGCGCGGGTCGGTGTGGCCCTCCACGCGCAGCCGGATGCTGGGCACCTGCGTGACGAACGGCGCGAGGCGCTTCAGCTCGGCGATCGCCGCCGCGTCCAGCGTGGCGTCGCCCGTCTCGAAGTACGCGTGCTGCAAAGGCAGCGCGAGGCGCCCGTCGGCGAGCGTCTCCACCGCGATCCCCGTGGCCGCGAGCATGTCCTTGCGGCGGGCGAGCACGTCCTTCCACCAGGGGAGCGTGTCGAGCCCGGGCGTGCCGATCGCCTCGGCGCGGCAGTAGGCGCGGTCGGTGAGCACGCGGGCGTCCTCGAGGCGCTGGGCGTCGTTGAGCTGCCGAGCGATGTCGCGGGCGTCCTTGTAGGTGGCCGTCGCGAGCGAGTAGGCGTCGATGCCGAGCTGCGCGCGCGGGTCCTCCACCTCGCCGAGCGTCTTCGCGGGCCCGGTGGGGAAGGCCTCGCGCTCGATGGCGTCGCACACGTTGCGCTGGGTGTCGTCGAGGTGTTTCACGAGCGCGCCGACCGCGAGCAGCTCGCTGCCGAAGCGCACCACCTTCGGCGCGTCGGTGTAGGCCGCGAGCATCCGCCCCCAGGCCGGGGCGTTGCGCGGCTGCACGGAGCGGAACGTCACGTAGTTCCTGCAGGGTTGGTGGAACCACACCCCCGCCTTCACGATCGGGTAGTTGTCGGGCCGCATCCAGGTGAACCCGGTCAGGCCCAGCGCCAAGAGAATCATCCCCGCCGGCGTCTTCCAGCCCATCGAATCGTCCCCCGCCTCGACTCTAGGCACGGGGGAGGGGGTCGGCCATTCGGCCTACCCCCGGCCGGCCAGGGCCGCGCGGAGGGCGGCGTGCGCGGCGTTGATCCGTTTCATCCGGGCGTCGCCCTCGCCCGTGCGGTCGGGGTGGTGCTGCCGGGCCGCGCGACGGTACGCCGCCCGCACGGCCTCGTAGCCCGCGCCGGGGGCGAGGCCGAGGACGGCGTAGTGGGCGGCGAGCGCGTCGCCCCCCCAGCCCGCGAGCGCGCCGGCGTCGCCCGGGGGACCTACCCCGCGAGCACGCCCCGCACCTCCTCCACCGTCATCGCCAGCACCTTGCGCGCCACGTCCAGCGGGAACCCCGCGCGGCACACGCGCGCGAGGTCCTTGGCCCGCTCGTTGCTCCCGAACGCCCCCAGCCGCTTTTTGCGCACGTACTCGCAGCACGCCGCCAGCTCGTCGGTCGCGGGCACCTCCCGGACGCCCTTCGCCGCGAGCTTCCCGCGGATCGCCGCCCGCGAGTTCCCGCGTCGCGCCAAGGCCTCCGCGCGCCCCGCCGCGTACCGCGCGTCGTCGATCGCGCCCTCGGCCACGAGCTGGTCGAGCACGCGCTCGATCTCCTCGGGCTCGCCTCGCTTCCGGAGGAGCCGGCGCAGGTGCGCGCGCGTCGTCGCGTAGCGCTCGAGGTACCGCCGCGCGTGCGCCTCCACGGGACTCATCGCGCCCGCCCCTATCCCACGCTACCATCCGACGGATGCTCGTCCTCGTCCTCGCCTGCGCGCCCTCGCCCGACGAGCTGGAGAAGCCCGGCGAGACGGGCGACGCGGACACCGACGCGGACACCGACACCGACACCGACGCCGACGCCGACACCGACACCGACGAGACCGGCTGCCCCCCGCTCTACGGCGACGCCGACGGCGACGGCTTCGGCGACCCCGCCGCCATGGGCTGCGAGGGCGTACAGGACGGCACCGACTGCGACGACCAGGACCCCACCGTCCACCCCGGCGCCGAGGAGGTCTGCGGCGACGCCGACGACGACGACTGCGACGGCAACCCCGACGTCTCCGCGGTCGCCGAGGTCTGGCACAGCGACGACGACGGCGACGGCTACGGCCACATGTACGTCACGGAGACCTCCTGCGACCCGCCCCCCGGCTGGGTCCTCGACGGCGAGGACTGCCGTCCCGGCGACGCCGAGGCCCACCCCGGCGCGACCGAGCGCTGCAACGACGACGACGACGACTGCGACTCGCTCGTCGACGAGGACTTCGAGCTCGACGGCGACGGCCACACCTCCGAGGCCTGCGGCGGCGACGACTGCGACGACCTGAACGCCGACGCCTTCCCCGGCAACACCGAGGTCTGCGACGACGGCGTCGACGACGACTGCGACGGCCACGACGCCCACTGCGCCTACGACGGCACCTTCGACCTCGGGACCGACGCGGACGTGAAGGCCTGGTCGGGCTCGGCCAACTTCGACGCGGGCCGGCTCGTGGAGGTCGGCGACCTCGACGCCGACGGCTACGAGGACGTCGTGATCCCGGTGATGTACGCGGACGGCTACAATGGCGGCGCCTACGTGTTGTACGGGCCGCTCGCCACCTCCGGCACCCTCGAGACGCTCGGGGTCCGCATCGAGGGCGACCCCACCACTTACGCCGCCGGCCGCTCGGTCGGCGTGGGCGACGTCGACGGCGACGGCGTGGACGACGTCGCCATCGGCGCGCCCGACGGCACCGACAAGGAGTGGATCGTCTTCGGCCCCGTCGAGGCCGACATGGACCTCGTGGACGCCGACGTCTACATGACCGGCAACGCCAACACCGAGTTCGGCCACGGCTCCGACCTCGCCGACGTCGACGGCGACGGCGTCGCCGACGCGGTGGTGGGCGCCTACGAGGACGACGAGGGCGGCTACGTCGCCGGCACGGTCTACGTCGAGTACGGGCCGCTCTCGGCGGGCCTGTACGACCTCCCCGCCGAGGCCGACGCGCGGCTCGTCGGCGACACCTCCGGCGCCTACGCGGGCCGCTACGTGCGCGCCGGCGGCGACGTCGACGGCGACGGCGTCGGCGACATCCTCGCGGCCGCGCCCTACTCCTCCGACGCCCGCCCCTACGGCGGCGCGGCCCACCTCGTCTACGGCGGCGTCACCGGCGACTTCGACCTCGCCAGCTCCGACGGCTACTTCCTCGGCGAGGCCGCCAACGACTACGCCAGCGAGGAGCTCGCCCTCGGCGACGTCGACGGCGACGGCCTCGCCGACGTGATCCTCGGCTCCTACAACGGCTCCGGCGGCGCGCGGCAGGCCGGCACCCTCTACGTGGTGCTCGGGCCGGCCTCGGGCACCCACGACCTCGGCGCCGCCGACGTGATCGTCCGCGGCACCACCGCCAACCAGCAGTTCGGCCTCGGGATCGCCGCGCGCGACATCGACGCGGACGGGGTGGACGACCTCCTCGTGGGCGCGATCGGCGACGGCGGCTCCGGCGCCGCCTACCTCTTCTTCGGGCCCGTCGTCTCGGGCCTCGACCCCACCGACGCCGACGCCACGTTGCTCGGCGAGGGCGCGGGCGACCAGGCGGGCGAGGGCGTCGCCATCGCCGACCTCGACGCCGACGGCCTCGGCGACCTCCTGATCGGCGCGCCGGCCGAGGGCACCGGCGGATCGGCGGCGGGCGCCGTCTACGTCCGCTACCCTTCGCCGTGATGCTGCTCTTCCTCGGGTGCCACGAGCCCGACCCCGACCCGCCCCACGAGGTCGAGGACGAGACCGCCTGCGCCGAGGCCGAGGCGCGCCTCGGCTACCGCGCGTGTGTGCCGCGTATCCCCGACGAGGAGACCTTCGCGGACGTGACGGTCGGCTCGTCCTCCGTCGACCAGCTGCGCGTCGGCAAGTACCTCGTGCCCGCGGTCGAGGACGCGCGCCTCCCGACGGTGTTCCTCGACGTCAACGCCTTCACGCTGCACTACGACTTCCTCGTCACCGCCTTCCCCGACGACTTCGCGGGGCTCACGACCGACGAGTACCAGTCGCTCGTGCTCTACCCCGACACACGCGAGCTCTACGCGGGCACGTTCGCGCTGTACCTCTCCGAGGACGGCTCGTTCTACGGCTTCACGGTGTGGGACGACCCCGCCGACCCCGACAGCACCGTGACGCTGGAGCAGGTGACCGCGGCGTGGGTGGCGCTGCAGGACCGCTTCGAGATCGGCACGCTCGCGTTCGTGCCCAACTCGACCGCGCAGCAGCAGGCGGCGCTCGGCTGGGACGACGCGCCCTTCCCGATCGTGAACCCCGCGGAGGTCGCCTACGAGGTCTACAACCCGGGCGAGGCCTACGGCTACCTGCGGCTCTACACCCTCGCCGAGCTCGCCGACGCCTCGTACAGCTACCGGGACGTCGTCGCGATCGACGAGGCGCCGGAGGACCTCGAGCGCGTCGTGAGCGGGATCGTGACCGGAACGCGGCAGGGGACGCTCTCGCACCTCAACGTCCGCAGCGCCGCGCGCGGCACGCCCAACTGCTACGTCGCCGACCCGCTCGAGGCGCTCGCCGAGTGGGAGGACCAGCTCGTCCGGTTCACGTGCGGCGAGGACGACTACGACGTCGAGGCCGCCACGCTCGAGGCGGCGGAGGCGTGGTGGGAGGGCATCCGGCCCGACCCGGTCGAGATCTGCGAGCCCGACCTCGAGACCACCGCGATGCCCGGCCTGCTCGAGCTCGCCACCGACACGGCCGAGGAGCGCGCCGCCGCGACGTGCACCTACGGCGCGAAGGGCGCGAACCTCGCGACGCTGTACCAACGGATCGACCCGGCGCTCCAGCTCGACGGCTTCGTGATCCCGTTCTCGTACTACCAGTCCTTCGTCACGACGGGCACCTGGAACGTGGACCTCGGGTCCGGGCTCGGCGCCTACACCTTCGCGGAGACGCTGGAGGTCTGGCACGCCGACCCCACCTTCCTCACCGACGCGTCCACCCGCGCGGCCCGGCTCGACGCCCTGCGCGACGCGATGCAGGACGAGGTGACCGATCCCGCGCTGGTCGCGGAGGTCGCCGCCCGCATCGTGGAGGTGTGGGGCACCGACGACGTCATGGTCCGCCTGCGCAGCTCGTCCAACGCCGAGGACGGCTTCGAGTTCAGCGGCGCGGGGCTCTACCTGTCCGACAGCGCCTGCGTCGCCGACGAGTACGACGGCGACGACGAGGGCCCGAGCCGCTGCGACCCCGAGAAGGAGAACGAGCAGACCGTCACCGACGCGCTCCGCGACGTCTGGGCGTCGTTGTGGAACGAGGCCGCCTGGGAGGAGCGCGACTGGTACGGCATCGACCCCTCGCGGGTCGCGATGGGGCTGCTCTGCGACACGCGCAGCGTCGACGAGCTCGCCAACGTCGTGGCGTTCACCGGCAACCCCACCTCCGCGGGCGACGACCGCTACCTGATCAACGCCCAGGAGGGCGAGCTCGAGGTGGTGTCGACCGAGTCGGGCGTGTACCCGGAGAAGACGCTGCTCACCCTCGAGGACGGCGTCGTCGTGGAGATCGAGCGGGTCTCCGCGAGCAGCGAGGTCGCCGAGGTGCTGACCGACGCCGAGCTCGCGGAGCTGGGCGCCGCCCTCCACGACGTCGCGCTCGTCTACCCCATCGACGGGGAGATCCCCGAGGGGCACGATCTGCTGTGGGACACCGAGTGGAAGATCGACGCGACGGGGCAGCTGAAGATCAAGCAGATCCGGCCGTTCCTGCGGTGACGGGGATCCGATGATCGTCTTCTTCGCATGTGTGGGCGAGCCCCCCGACGAGCCGGAGGCCGAGGGCGATGCCGACGTCGATGCCGACGCCGACACCGACACGGACACCGACACGGACACCGACACCGACACCCCCCCCGACCCCGACTGGGCCCACTGCCCGGGCGCGGACGCCTACGTCGGCGACGCCGGCTGGACCGCGACGGTGGAGGTCACCCGCGCGGCGACCTTCTGCGGCGGCTCGAACGAGGACCGATCGCTCGAGGAGGAGCTCGCGACGAAGGCGATGCTCCGCGTCGTGGAGGGCGCCTACGGGGTCCCGAGCGCGGAGGGCGAGCACGCGCTGGCGCTCCCGGTGTGCACGCGGCGCGCGGACCCGGCGACGCGGCCGGCGATGGCGGGGACGGGCGAGACCGAGGTGTCGCCCAGCAGCATCGGCGGCACCACCTACACCTACGTGCAGGGCGCGCAGCCGATGGCGGGCGACGACGGCGCCGCCTGGGAGCTCGCGCACACGCTGATCCTCGTGGGGCCCGAGGGCGGCGACCCCGATCCCCTCGTGCTCGACGGCGGGGCCAACGACGCGGAGAGCGGCGCCGGCGCGACGTTCGTGCTCTACCCGGACGGCGCGTCGCCCTACGACCCCGCCGCGACGACCACCTTCGGACCCTGCCTCGACGCGAGCTGGGTGCGCAACGTGCACAGCGTCGAGTTCGACGGCGGGCGCGTGGACCTCGAGCTCCACCTCGGCGAGGACGTCGTCGTCACCGCGCCCGGCGCCCTGACGCGCGCGACCGGGACCCTCGACGGCGTGGACTTCGACGAGACCGACTACTTCCGCCTCGCCTACCGGCCCGACCACCACAACTACGGCCGCCACTTCGCGATCCTGTTCTCGTCGCCCATCGGCGACGCCTGCGCGCTCCGCGTCGAGGAGATCGACGCGCAGGAGGGCACCACCACCGCCGTGGTCTCGACCGCGGCGTGTGACCTCACCCCGATCGCGACCCGGACGGTGACGAGCGAGGGGTGGACGCGGGACTAGCGTGCGGACGGAGGACGTCGTCCCCCGTCCTGCGTCACGCCTCGGTCAGGACACGTGCTGGTTGACCAGCTTCGTCATCTCGAACATCGAGACCTTGTCCTTGCCGCCGAACACCGACTTCAGCTTGGCGTCGGCGTTGATCATCCGCTTGTCCTTCGAGTCCTGGAGCTTGTTGCTCTTCACGTACTCCCAGATCTTCTTCGTGATCTCGGCGCGCGTCGCCGCGCCGCCGCCGACCACCGCCGCCAGCGTGGCGTCCGGCGTCACGGTCTGGGCGAGACCGCCCCGCGCCGCGCGGGGCTTGCCGCCCTCGGCCTTCTTGCTCTTCGTACCTTCGGCCATGGAGCCCTCCTCCTGAACGCGGAGCCTGTCTTGCCCCGTAATAGGGCTGGGCCCGCGATTCGTCGAGGGGAGCCTATTGTGTTTGCTGCCTGGTTGCCGCGCAGGAAGCGCGCTCGTCCGTCTGCCGCCGGGGATGCGGGCCGTAGTAGAGTGCGGGCGTGCGGCGGCGCCGTCCCGAGCCGGTGTTCCACACCTCTCCGGGGAAACCCCGGGGCATCTCCTCGAGCCTGCCCACACGCCGCGTGACCCCCTCTGCGCCTTCGCGCAGTACCGGTCCCGCACGACGAGGCCCGTCGGGCGGCGTCGCCGCACACCCGTGACCCCGCGTCGCATCGCCGCGCGCGCCCTCGCTCGCGCGCTCCTTGCCGGCGATTGGGAGCCCGACGCCATGCGCGCCCGCGCCCTCGAGGCCATCGGCCGGACCCGCTGGCGACCCCTGATCGACCGCGTGCGGGTGGCCTTCCCCGCGCCCCCGCCGGAGGTGACGGAGGCGCTGGTCGACGTCGTCTCGCGCGACCCCGTCTTCGTACACGCGCTCGCCCGCGGCGTGACCGTGCGGCGCTGGTTCGTCGAGGTCCCGCGGGTGGCGCCGGCGCGCTGGGAGGTGCCGGCGATCCCGACCGTGGGCGCGCTCGCGCGCTGGCTCGGGCTCGCCGTCGACGACCTCGCCTGGCTCGCCGACCCCCGCGGGCTCGAGCGCCACACCACGACGACGGGCGTTCGGAACCACCACTACCGCTGGATCCCGAAGCGCGCCGGAGGCGCGCGGCTGCTGGAGGCGCCGAAGCCGCGCCTCAAGGAGGCGCAACGTCGCGTGCTCCACGGGATCCTCGACGCCATCCCGCCACACCCGGCCGTTCACGGGTTCCGGCGCGGGCGGAGCGCGCTCTCCTGCGCCACCCCGCACGTCGGCGCGGCGGTGGTGCTCCGCCTCGACCTCGAGGACTTCTTCGCGTCGGTGTCGCCCGCGCCGGTGCTCGGCGTGTTCCGCGCCGCCGGCTACCCCTGGGAGGTCGCGCGCACGCTCGCCGCGTTGTGCACGAACCGGACGCCGCGGGCGGTGCTCGCCGCCCGACCGGACGGCGGAGACCCCGCGTCCAACTGGCGACAAGCCCGTCGGCTCGCGACCCCGCACCTCCCGTCCGGCGCCCCGACCTCACCCGCGATCGCGAACCTGTGCGCTTGGGGCCTCGACGTCCGGCTCGCCGCGGCGGCCGCGTCCGCCGGCGCCACCTACACGCGCTACGCGGACGACCTCGCGTTCTCCGGCGACGGGTCGTTCCGACGGCGCGCGCCGCGCTTCGCGGCGCTCGTGGCGGCGATCGCGCTGGAGGAGGGGTTCCGCGTGAACCACCGCAAGACCCGCGTGGCCGGCCGGGCCACGCGACAGGTGATCGCCGGCGTCGTGGTGAACGACCGCCCCGCGTTCCCGCGCGACCGCTGGGACGCAATCCGCGCGATGCTGCACAACTGCGTCGTGCACGGCCCCTCGACCCAGGACCGCGTGGGGGGGCGCGACTTCCGGGCTCACGTCCTCGGGCTGGTGGCCGCCGTGCAGGCGATCGATCCGAAGCGGGGCGGGCGGCTGGCAGAGCTTGCGGCTCGGATCGACTGGAGCCGCTGACCGCTCAGCTCTCCACCCACACGCAGAAGTCGTCGAACCACACGCCGCCGTCGTTGTCGTTGGAGTACACGCCGACGACCTTCGGGCCGGTCCCCTCCACCTCGGGGAGGTTCGCCTGCAGCACGACGTTGCCGTTCACCACCACGGTGACGTCGGCACCGTCGACCTCCACGCTCCACGTCACGAACGTGAAGTCGTCGGGCCAGTAGAGGTCGCCGTAGTCGTCGACGGCGAGGTTCTCGCAGCCGTTCTCGGTGCAGCGCGCGATCGCCATCTGTCCCATCGGCGAGTGGCGCCCGTAGTAGTTCTGCGGGTCGTCCCACATCGCGATGAACGCGCGCTCGCCGTTGACCGCCCACGCGAGCCCGGTCAGGTCGTTCGCGTTGGGCGTCCACGCGGTGCTGGCCTCGATGATGAAGTGGTCGGCGCCCCCGAGGTCGGAGATGTAGGCGATGCCCGCGTACGAGCCGTTGCGGCCCTCGGTGAGGATGCCGTCCTCGATGTGCCAGCTCCCGGTGCCCGTGTACGACCAGCCCGAGAAGTCGTCGAACGGCGTGCAGTACGCCTCCTCCTCGAAGCAGTCCACGATGCCGTTGCCGTTGGCGTCGAAGCCCTCGTCGGTCTCGCCGTCGCCGTCGTTGTCCACGCCGTCGCACTCCTCCTGCGGCACGGGCGTGGTGTCCGTGTCGGGGATCGTGCCGGTGTCGTCGGCGGGCGGCGTGCCGGAGTCCTCGATCGTGTCTTCGGGGCGGTCGCGGGGCTCGCGCTCGGGGATCTCCTGCTTCTCCTCGAAGCCGTAGTCGGAGCAGGCGAACAGGGGGAAGAGCAGCATCCCCCGAGTCTACAGCGAGTCACGCCGCCTGGAGCGCGATCCACGCCCGCCAGCGCCACTTCCGGTCCTGGCGGCGCTTGAAGGCGGGCGCGTGGTCGGTCGAGGCGAGGGTCTCGCGCCAGTGGGCCTTCGCCTTCGCGGCGTCGCCCGCGGCCTTGGCGGCCGCGCCGGCCTTGTACCACGCCTCGGCGTACGAGCAGTGCACGTCGGTGGCGCGCTCGTAGGCGGCGAGCGCCGCGCGGGCGTCCCCCTTCTTCGCGTAGTGGTCGCCGAGGCGGACGAGGGGCTCGCCGAACGCGAGCTCGGGCTTGAGCGAGAGCGCGCGCTCGATCTGCGCGCGGCCCGCCTCGGTCTCCCCGAGGTTCAGGTGGGCGAGCCCGAGGAAGAACGCGGGCTGCGCGAGGTCCGGGCACTTGCGCACGGCCTCCTCGAGCAGCGACTTCGCCTCGCCGGGGCTGCGCGTCGCGAGGAGCCCGCCCAGCTCGGTGCGCACGTCGACGTCGTGGGGGTTCATCCCGTGCTCGGCGCGCAGCCGCCGGATGCGCGACCAGGTTCGGAACGGCGAGGTGGGATCGGGGAGGCGCCCCAGCCAGAACGACGTGCCGCCGTACCAGACGAGCAACACGGCGAGCACGCCGAGGAGCGGGCTCCCCGTGAGCGCGGACACGAAGATGTAGGTGAGCCAGGATTTGAACACGGCGCCGGGAGCATAAGCGAGCCGCGAGGGCCCGCACGAGGTGGACACGGATCGCCGCGCCAGCTCCGCCGGGGTCGCGTTCGCCGTGGGCGCCTACCTGAGCTGGGGGCTCCTCCCGCTGTACTTCAATGCGCTGCGGGACGTCCCCGCGACGGAGATCCTCGCCCACCGCGTCGTCTGGTCGATCGTGTTCCTCGCGGCGCTCCTGACGGTCCGCGGCGCGTGGGGCGAGCTGCGCGCGGCGCGCGCCCACGCGGCGACGTTCGCGGCGACCACGGTGCTCCTGTCGGTCAACTGGCTCCTCTACATCTGGGCGGTCAACACCGGGCACGTCCTGCACGCGAGCCTCGGGTACTTCGTCACGCCGCTCGTCAACGTGGTCCTCGGCGTCGCGTTCCTCGGCGAGCGCCTCTCGCCCGCGCAGCGCGTCGCCGTGGGCCTCGCCGCGGTGGGGGTGATCGCGCAGGTGGTGGCCGCCGGCGCCCTGCCGTGGATCTCGCTGTCGCTGGCGGCGACGTTCGGGCTCTACGGGCTGTTGCGCAAGCGCCTCCCGATCCCCGCGGTGCCGGCGCTCTTCGTCGAGGCCGCGGCGATGGGGCCGCTGGCCGCCGGGTGGCTCGCCGTCCGGGGGCCGTTCGACGGCGAGCCCGCCACGGACGCGCTCCTCGTCGGGACGGGCGTGATCACGGCGGTGCCGCTGCTGCTCTTCGCCAACGCCGCGCGGCGGCTGCGCCTCACGACGCTGGGGCTCGTGCAGTACCTTTCGCCGACGTGCCAGTTCCTGCTGGCCGTCCTCGCGTTCGGCGAGCCCTTCGGACCCGCGCACGCCGTCACCTTCGGGTGCATCTGGGCGGGGCTCGTCGTGTACGCCGTCGACGCCGGGCGGCGCGCCTACGCGGGCTGACCGCCGAGCTTGTTGGCGAGCGCGACGAGCTGCTGGTGTCGGCCGGTGGACTCCTCCGCGAGGTCGCGGAAGCCGGCCGCGCGCGCGGCGTCGGCCATCTCCTTCGCGCGGGCGGCGAGGGCGTAGAGCCGCTCGCGGAGCTGGTCGAGCACCTCGGGGCCCTGCTCGACGAGCTCGCCGATGGCGCTCGCGTCGCCCGTCAGCGTCTCGTAGGCGGCCATGCGCTCGACGTAGGCGGACTGCCGGCCCCCGAGGGCGTCGCCGACGTCCTTCAGGCGCGTGACGGCCCCCAGCGCGCGCTCCTGGGCCGTCGTGAGCTCCTTGGCGAGCGTCGCGACGCGCTGCGTGACCGACATGTAGAGATCGGAGGCGCGCTGGACGTCGCGCGCGCACCGCTCGAGGTTCTTGCGGGTGTCGAGCTTCACGCGCGCCGCCTCGGCCACCGCGTCCTCGAAGGCGCCGAGCTCGGCCTCCAGCGAGGAGGCGGCGAGCGCGAGGGGGCCTGGCTTCTTGTCGGGCATCGCCCGAGCCTATTCCGTCGCGCGCTCCCCCGCCGTGCGGGTGTCATCGCGTCGCGAGCACGGACCGGCGCTCGTTCGTGGCGCGCGACACGAGCAGGAGGGTGTCGCCGGCGACCGCGACGTGGCAGGCGTCGCGATCCGCGCAGCCGAGCTCCGCGAGCGTGACGAACAGCGGGTTCTCGCGGGCGAGCACCGCGGTCGTGCCCTCGAAGGAGTCGCCGAGCACGCCCGCGAGCTTCGCCGGCGTCGCGCAGCCGCGGCAGGGGCGCCCGACCGCGATCTGCGGCGGCCCGTCGGCGAAGCGCCCGGTGTCCCACACCGCGCACGGCCGCGCGACGGAGCAGCCCCGCTCGGCGAGCTCGCCGACGACCCACCCGGCGTCGTCGTGGAAGTCCGTGACCGACGGCTCGGCCGCCACGAGGCACGCCGTCAACAGCTGGAGCATGGTCCCCCCGCGCTCGCGACCAAGGTAGGCGCGGGCGCGGCCGTGGCTACGCCGGGCCCTTCTCCACGCTGCCGTCGACGTGGCGGGCGAACCGCCCGGCGTCGCGCGGGTGCACGGGGTCGTTCCGCGACCAGGGCCACCCTCCGAAGCGCGTACGGCGGTAGTCGGCGAACGCCTGGTGGATCTCGGACGGCGTGTTCATCACGAAGGGGCCGTGGGCGACGACGGGCTCGCCGATGGGGCGTCCCTGGAGCAGCAGGAATTCGCAGCCGCCGTCGGAGTCCACGGGCACGGGCGCGTCGGGGCGCAGCGCGAGGCCGACCTTGCCGGCGAACGCGGCGCCGGCGACCCGGGCCTCGCCGGCGAAGAGGTAGAGCGTGCGGTTCGTGCCGGGCTTCGCCGGCGGGACCGTCCACCGGGCGCCGGGGGCGAGGCGGATCGTCCAGATCGCGACGTCGCTGTCGGGGCGCGCGGCCCACGAGCGCGGCGGCGGCGCGGGCGGGCGGACGTCGCCCAACGCGCCGGCCACGACGGTGACGAGCACGCCGGGCGCCTCGACGCGGGGGACGCGGTCGTCCCAGAACATCGCGAAGTGGGGGGGCGCCATCTTGTCGGCGCGGGGCAGGTTCAGCCAGATCTGGAAGAGCTCGAGCGGGTTGGGTCGCTCGGCGTCCAGCAGCGGGAACATCTCGCTGTGCTGGATGCCCGCGCCCGCGGTGAGCCACTGGACGTCGCCCTGCCCGTAGCGCGCGGCGGCGCCGAGCGAGTCGGCGTGGTCGACGAGGCCGCGCCGCACGACCGTGACGGTCTCGAAGCCGCGGTGCGGGTGGCCGGGGAAGCCCGGGACGGTCTCGCCGTGGTACATCCGCCAGCCGTCCCTGCCGGCGAAGTCCTGGCCGATGTCGCGGCCGGCGAGCGAGGCGGCGGGGCCCATCCCTGCGTCGCCCTTCGGGTAGGCGTCGTCGTGGTGGACGCAGAACAGGAAGGGGTCGGCGGTGTCCCACACGAAGCCGAGTTGGGTGGCACGAAGGATCACGACACGCCTCCGAATTGGACCGAGCGCTTGGAGAAGGGGCCCCACGCGAAGCCCGTGACGGGGAAGGTGGCCGCCTCGCCGGGGGCGGCGGCGGCGGCGATCAGCAGCGGGACGAAGTGCTCGGTGCGCGGGTGGGCGATCCGCGCGGCCGGGGCCTTGCGGTCGAAGTCGGCGAGGGCGTCGAGGTCGCCGGCGGCGAGCGTGCGGGTGGCCCAGTCGTCGAACTCGCGCGCCCAGGCCGCGACGCCCGGGGTGCCCAGCATGCGCAGGTTGTGGGTCATGAAGCCGCTGCCGGCGACGAGCACGCCCTCGTCGCGCAGGGGCGCGAGCCAGCGCCCCATGTCGAGGAGCGCGCGCGGGTCGAGCGACGGGATCGACACCTGCAGCACCGGCACGTCCGCCTCCGGCCACATCGCGGCGAAGGGGACGTACACGCCGTGGTCGAGGCCGCGCTCGGGATCGTCGGCGACGGCGACGCCGGCGGCGCGGGCGAGGGCGCGCACGCGGTCGGCGAGCTCCGGGGCGCCCGGCGCGGGCCACTGGAACGTGTAGTAGCGCTCGGGGAAGCCGTAGAAGTCGTACACCAGCGGGAGGGTGCGCGTCGCGCCGATCGTGACCGGGCGCTCCTCCCAGTGGGCGGACACGACGAGGACGGCCCGCGGCCGCGGCAGCGCGAGGCCCCACGCGCGCCACTCGGCCATCCACGCCGCGTCCTCCAGCGCCGGCGGGGCGCCGTGGGACACGAAGATCGCGGGCATGCGGGGCATCGGGGTCCTCCGGGAAGCGGCCGCCGCGGTCGCCGCGACGGCGCCGAGGCCGATCAGGACGGAGCGGCGGGGGTACACGTCCAATGACGTATGCTCGCGGCTCGCCCCGGGGGAGGGGCCCGACGGGGATGGGCCGTTTCCCTACGGAAACGACCTCACTTTCCCTTGAAGCGCCCGCCGTGGTCCTTGCTCGACAACGCGTCGCGCAGCCCGAGGTCGCGATGGCCACCCGGCTTCGCCACCTGCTTCGACGTGCGCTCGCCGCCCTTGAAGAGGTCGTCCATGCCGCCGGTCGGCTTGGCGCCGCCGCCCGTCACGCGCCCGCCGCCCTGGAACAGGTCGTCCATGCCCTTCGACGGCGAGCCGCCGCCGGGCGCGACGCCCTCGAGCTTCATGCGCCCGCCGCCCGAGAACGGGTCGTCGGACTTGCTCGCGCCCTGTCCGGACAGCGGGTTGCCCGAGAGGTCGGTGCGCTTCTTGCCGCTCGACGAAAACAGGTCGTCCATGGAGCTGGAGTCGGGGGCCGGCTTGTCCTTGCTCATGCCCCGAAGCGTACGGCGAGCGGGCGCGGGCTTGCAAGGGCGGTCGGCCGTCTCGCGCGCGGTCGGCCCCGCTTGACAAGCGTCGGGGGTCGAGCCAGGAGCCCGGCCATGTCCACCTCTTCGCGGCACCCGGCGGATCGCCACGACGTCATCCGCGTCCAGGGCGCTCGCCAGAACAACCTCAAGGACGTCAGCGTCGAGATCCCCAAGCGCCGGCTGACGGTGTTCACGGGCGTCTCGGGGTCGGGCAAGTCCTCGCTCGTGTTCGGCGTCGTCGCGGCGGAGTCGCAGCGGCTGATCAACGAGACGTACAGCGCGTTCCTGCAGGGGTTCATGCCGACGCTGGCGCGCCCCGACGTGGACGTGCTGGACGGGTTGACCACCGCGATCCTCGTCGACCAGGAGCGGATGGGCGCCAACGCCCGCTCCACGGTCGGCACCGCGACCGACGCCAACGCGATGCTGCGCGTCCTGTTCAGCCGGATCGGCCAGCCGCGCGTCGGCTCGCCCAACGCGTTCTCGTTCAACGTCCCGTCGATCCGCGGGGCCGGATCGGTCTCGTTCGAGAAGGGGGGCGAGAAGAAGACCGAGGTGCGCACCTTCGAGGTGAACGGCGGCATGTGCCCGCGCTGCGAGGGCATGGGCTCGGTGAGCGACATCGACCTCTCGCAGCTCTACGACGACCGCAAGTCGCTCGCGGAGGGCGCGCTCACGATCCCCGGCTACACCGCCGACGGGTGGTACGTCCGCATCTTCACGGAGTCGGGGTTCCTCGACCCGGACAAGCCGATCCGCGACTACACGCCGAAGGAGCTCCGGGACTTCCTGCACAAAGAGCCCGTGAAGGTGAAGATCGGGAACATCAACCTCACGTACGAGGGGCTGATCCCGAAGATCCAGAAGTCGTTCTTGACGAAGGACGTCGACGCGCTGCAGCCCCACATCCGGGCGTTCGTCGAGCGCGCCGTCACGTTCACCCGCTGCCCGGAGTGCGGCGGGACGCGGCTCAACGCGGCCGCCCGCTCCTCGAAGATCGCCGGGATCGACATCGCGGAGGCCTGCGCGATGCAGATCAGCGACCTCGCCGCCTGGGTCCGCGGGCTCGACGCGCCGTCCGTCGCGCCGCTGCTCGCTTCCTTGCGGAACGTGCTGGACTCGTTCGTGGAGGTGGGCCTCGGCTACTTGAGCCTCGATCGGCCCGCGGGCACGCTCTCCGGCGGCGAGGCGCAGCGCACGAAGATGATCCGCCACCTCGGCTCGTCGCTCACCGACGTGACGTACGTGTTCGACGAGCCGACGATCGGCCTGCACCCCCACGACATCCGGCGCATGAACGACCTGCTCCTGCGGCTGCGCGACAAGGGCAACACCGTGCTCGTCGTCGAGCACAAGCCCGAGGTGATCGCCATCGCCGACCACGTGGTGGACCTCGGCCCCGGCGCCGGCACGGACGGCGGCGAGGTGGTCTACGCCGGCCCCGTCGACGGGCTGCGGCGGAGCGGCACGCTCACGGGTCGCCACCTCGACACGCGGGTCTCGCTGAAGGCGTCCGTCCGAAAGCCGAAGGGCGCCCTGCAGGTGCGCGGCGCCCGGACACACAACCTGAAGGACGTCGACGTCGACCTCCCGCTCGGCGTGCTGGTGGTGATCACGGGCGTCGCCGGCTCCGGCAAGAGCTCGCTGATCCACGGATCGGTGTGTGGCCGCGAGGGCGTGGTGACCGTCGACCAGGCGGCGATCCGCGGCTCGCGACGGAGCAACCCGGCGACGTACACGGGCCTGCTCGACCCGATCCGCACGGCGTTCGCGAAGGCCAACGGCGTGAAGCCCGCGTTGTTCAGCGCCAACTCGGAGGGCGCCTGCCCGGCGTGCAACGGCGCGGGGGTCATCTACACCGACCTCGGGATGATGGCGGGCGTCACGACGGTGTGCGAGGACTGCGAGGGCAAGCGTTTCCAGGCGGCGGTGCTCGAGCACCGGCTCGGCGGGCGGAACATCGCCGAGGTGCTCGACATGCCGGTCGACGCGGCGGTCGCCTTCTTCGGCGCCGGCGCGGCGAAGACGCCCGCGGCGCACGTGATCCTGCGGCGCCTCGCCGACGTGGGGCTCGGGTACCTGCGGCTCGGCCAGCCGCTCACGACGTTGTCCGGCGGCGAGCGCCAGCGCCTCAAGCTCGCGACGTACATGGGCGAGGACGGCGGGGTCTACGTGCTCGACGAGCCGACGACCGGGCTGCACCTCGCCGACCTCCGGCAGCTCCTCGGGTTGCTCGATCGGCTGGTCGACGCCGGCAAGTCGGTCCTCGTGATCGAGCACCACCCGGCGGTGATGGCGCACGCCGACTGGATCGTCGACCTCGGGCCGGGCGCGGGCCACGACGGCGGGCGTGTCGTGTTCGAGGGCACGCCGGCCGACCTCGTCGCCGCGCGGTCCACGCTCACGGGCGAGCACCTCGCGGCGTTCGTCGGGAGGTGACGGTCATGGAAGGGATCCTCGACCTGCGGGAGATCGACCCGGCGGACGTCGCGCGCGTGGGCGGCAAGGCCGCGGGGCTCGCGGCGCTCTGCCGGATCGAGGGCCTCCGCGTGCCCGACGGCTTCTGCGTCACGGGCGAGGTCTACGCGCGTGTGGTGGCGGGCGAGCCGGCCCTCGCGGAGCGGATCGCGCGCTCGGCGCGCCTCGGCGCGGACGACCGGGACGGGATCCGCGCGCTCGGCGACGCGATCCGCCGGGACTTCGAGGCGGTCGCCGTCCCCGCCGAGGTCGCGGCCGCGATCGCGGGGCGGGTCGGCGAGCGCGAGGCGTGGGCGGTCCGCTCCAGCGCGACGGCCGAGGACCTGCCGACGGCGTCGTTCGCCGGCCAGCACGACACCTCCCTGAACGTCCGGGGGTCGCCGGCGGTCCTCGCGCACGTCCGTCGCTGCTGGGCGTCGCTCTTCACGGAGCGGGCGATGACCTACCGCGTCCGGCAGGGCTTCGATCCCCGCGCGGCGCGGATGGCGGTGGTGGTGCAGCGCATGGTGGACGCGCGCGTGTCCGGGACGTCGTTCACGGCGGATCCGGTCACGTCGAGCCGGAGGGTGACGGCCATCGAGGCGGTCGCCGGCCTCGGCGAGGACCTCGTCGCCGGGCGCGTCGACCCCGACGGGTACCGGGTCCGCGGCGGCCGGGTGATCGAGCGGCGGGTCGCCGGCGCGCCCGTCCTGACCGACGCCGAGATCGAGCGGCTGGAGCACATCGGGCGGCGGATCGAGGCGCGCTTCGGGCACCCGCAGGACATCGAGTGGTGCCTCGCGGGCGACGACTTCCACGTCGTACAGAGCCGGCCCGTCACGACCTTGTTCCCCCTCCCGCCCACGCCCGAGCCGGGCCTCCGGGTCTACGTCTCCGTCGGCCACCAGCAGATGATGACCGACGCGATGCGGCCGCTGGGGCTCTCCTTCTTCCAGCTCACCGCGGGCCGGCCCATGTTCGTGGCGGGCGGGCGGCTCTTCGTCGACGTCACGAAGGAGCTGGGGTCGCCGGCGGGCCGGGGCTTCCTGCTCAACGGGCTCGGGCGCTTCGATCCGCTCGTCCGCGACGCGCTCGCCACGGTGATCGGGCGCCGCGAGATCGCCGAGGTCGCGGCCGACGCGCCGGGTCCACCGCCGGGTCCCCCTCCCGCCGCCGCGCCGACGGTCGACGACGAGGCGCTCGTCGCGGACCTCGCCGCGCGGAGCCGCGCCGCCTTCGACGCGCTGCGCGAGGGCATCCGGGGGCGGTCCGGGACGGATCTGCTCGACTTCGTCCACGAGGACGTGCTCGCGCTGCGGCGGAGCCTCGCCGACCCGCGCAGCATGGGCGCGATCGTGGCCGGCATGGGCGCGGCGACCTGGCTCGACGACCAGCTGCTCGCGTGGCTGGGCGAAAAGAACGCCGCCGACACGCTCTCCCAGTCCGTGCCGAACAACGTCACCTCCGAGATGGGGCTCGCGCTGCTCGACGTCGCCGACGCCGTCCGGCCCCACCCCGCCGTGATCGAGCACCTGCGCCGCGCCGGCGACGACGACCTGCTCGAGGGGCTGCTCGAGCTCCCCGGGGGGCGCGAGGCCCACGACGCGCTCGCCGCCTTCCTCGACACGTACGGGATGCGGTGCGCCGGGGAGATCGACCTCACGCGGCCGCGCTGGCGAGACCGCCCGACCACGCTGGTCCCGCTGATCCTCGGGCACGTCGAGCGCTTCGCGCCCGGGGAGGCCCGGCGGAGGTTCGAGCGGGGGCGGCAGGAGGCCGAGGCGAAGGAGGCGGACCTGCTGGAGCGGCTCGCGCGGCTCCCCGACGGCGAGCGGAAGGCCGACGAGACGCGCCGGACGATCCGCCGCCTGCGCAGCCTCGCCGGCTGGCGCGAGTACCCGAAGTACGCGATCGTGCGGCGCTACCTCGTCTACCGCGAGGCGCTGCTCGCGGAGGCCGAGCGCCTCGTGGGCGCCGGGGTGATCGCCGACGCCGAGGACGTCTGGTACCTCACCTTCGACGAGCTCCGGGAGGTCGTGCGCGCGGGGTGGCTCGATCCGCGCCTCCTCGCCGAGCGCCGCGCCGAGCACGCGCGGAACGAGCGGCTGCGGCCGCCGCGGGTCCTCACGTCCGACGGCGAGGCGCTGTCCGGCGAGCACCGCCGCGGCGACGTGCCCGCCGGCGCGCTGATCGGGCTCCCCGTCTCCGCCGGCGTGGTCGAGGGGCGCGCCCGCGTCGTCCTCGACCTCGCGGCGGCCGACCTCGCGGAGGGGGACATCCTCGTCACCGCGTTCACGGATCCGAGCTGGACCGCGGCGTTCGTCGCCGTCCGGGGCCTCGTGACCGAGGTCGGCGGGCGCATGACCCACGGCGCGGTGATCGCCCGCGAGTACGGCTTGCCGGCGGTCGTGGGCGTGCCGGACGCGACCCGGCGGATCGTGGACGGGCAGCGGATCCGCGTGAACGGGACGGAGGGGTACGTGGAGGTCCTGGGCTAAGGCGCGCGCGGCACCGCGAGCCAGAACGTGGAGCCCGCGCCGACGCGGCTCTCGGCCCAGATCCGCCCGTGGTGGCCCTCGAGGATGCAACGCGAGATGTAGAGGCCGAGGCCGAGGCCGCGGCGATCGGTCTCGTCGGCCTGCCAGTACCTTCCGAACACCAGCTCGAGGTGGTCCGGAGGGATGCCGGGGCCCGTGTCGCGGACGAAGACGTGGACCTCGGACTCTCGCTCCACGACCCCGAGCGTGATCCGGTCGCCGTCGCCGGTGTGGCGGAGCGCGTTGACGACGAGGTTGGTGAGCACCTGGACGAGACGGCTCACGTCGACGAGCGCGAAGACGGGGCGCGACGGCGCCTCCAATCGCGGGTGCTCAGCGCCTCGTCGGCCGCGCGGCGCTCGGTGAGGAGGCGCTCGTCCGTGTGCCTCCGCTCGTGCAGGAGGAAGGTGGACAGGGCGAGATCCCGGGCGTCCCGCTCGTCGCGGACCGTTGCGTCCGCCTGGGCGCGCTCGAGATGGAGGGCCTCGTCCTCCTCCACGCGCGCGACGCGGCGTTGCCGGACGTCCTCGGGGGAGGGGTCGAGGACCTTCCGATCGGCTCGACGACGCGATCTCCGCACCGCCGCGTCGGCGCGCTTGCGCGCCACGCCCACGTCCACCGCGGCCGCCTCCGCGATGGCGGCGTCGAGGCGCAGGAGCTCGTCGTCGGCGCGCGCGCTCGTAGCGCAGGCTGTCGTCCGTGTTCTCGCGCTCGGCGCGCAAGGGATCGAGCGTTCTGGTCGGCACGCCGCACTCGGGATCGGTGGCAACGTTCTCACCGGCGCCCCCGTGAACGGTCGGAATGCCGAATCCGGCGTGTCCGCCTACGAACACGCGACGTGAAACAGGAACGGCGCGGATCCGCGGATCCGCGCCGTCCGGTATGGTGGGCGCTACTGGATTTGAACCCGGCCCCGGCCGGCGGCGGAGACTTGGCTTGAAGGTGAAGAATGGCGGGAGAGGCGGGTAATCGCGGAGTGCATCGTGTGCCCACCTGTGCCCATCCGTGCAGCGCGTGACGGGGTTTTGGGCACAGGGTGGGCACAGCGAGTCGTGGTCGCGAGCGTGTTAGGCAGCGAGGCGATGACCGACGCCCTCGTCAGCTACTTCGCGGCACAGTCGCGCCTCTTCGACCGGGCCGACATGGCGGACATCCTCGCGGACGGGATGATCCGCGCCGCCGCCGTGCTCGGAGCACACGTCGAGCGCGAGGGTGAGGCGCTCCTCATCCACCGGGAAGGACGGAGCCATGCGGTCTACATCGGGGACTACGGGCTGTGCGACGAATCGGCGTTCAAGGAGCAGGCGAAGGGCCTGATCTCACGCGTGCTCGGCCGACAGCCGCACCTGCCGGCTTGGATCGTGCTCTACGGGGTCTACCTGAACGGCATCGAGCGCCAGTGGGGGGACGCTTTCCCCGGCCGCGTGCGTCAGGTGGCTCGCGACAACACCTGGGGAATGAGCGACCACGTCTACGTGGTGGAGGTGGCCGCGCGGTAGCAAGGTGGTGCAGTCGGGTGGTCTGGCCGAAGGCGAGCGGGCGCACGAGGATGCGGTCGGAGGTCTTTCATGCTCAACGCCTCCATGACCCTGGCCGCTGTCGCGAAACACACTGTGGCCAGGGGCTCGCCGACGTTCCCTGGCAGCGGAGCGCCGCTCGGCTGGGCTTCGTCGAATACGAGCGCGATGCCGGATGCCGCCGCGAAGTAGGGGAGGGCACCCGGTGGTTGTTCGCCTGCCTGGGTCGCCGGCGGCGGTGAACCGTTCCTACGACGTCTCGCTCCGCCGAGATACCCACCGTGAACGTGCGACCTTCTGCCTGCCCGAGCCTACTCGCGCGTCCTCTCATCGGCCTCGCGCTGCTGTCCGGGGTCGCGACAGCCTCGGCGGGCACCGTGACGCTCTCGCCCCCTCAGGGCGCGGCAGCCTCGGAGTGGGAGGAAGCGGCTGCGCAGGCGGGCCTGACCCTCGTGGCGCCGGGCGCGTCCGCCATGGTGGAACTGCGCGTGGACGGGGGTTGGGTGCTCCGGGTGAACGGCCCCGGCGGGCGCGTAGTCACCGTCCCGGTCGCGACGCCCGTGTACGCCGCCGATCGCGAGGACATCGCATTTCTCGCGGCCAGCCTCGTGCGCCCCGTGGCGGGGGAGGGGGTGTGGACGCGCCCGCCCGCGTCCTCCCCACCGGCTCCGGCTGCCGGAACGCCGGCGCGTGCAGGTGCCGGGGAGCCGGCTCGCGCCACACGGGCCGGCGCCGTAGCGCCGCGGCACTTGCCCGCGCAGGTCGCCACCTTCCCGACGGATGCAGGAGTGGCCCCCGGTGCGGACGCCGGCTCGTCCCGTGGCGGGGGCCCCGGCAATTCGCCTGGCCCGCCGCTGGGCACGAGCGCCACCAACGTGCCGGAACCCACCCCCGTGCGGGACCCGGGACCCGTCGCGTATGGACCCACCGCTTCTCCGGACGTCGCCTTGCTCGCCGGCTCGCCACCCGCTGCCACAGCCGCTCCCGAGGCTGGTGCCGTCGTGGCTCCCCCCGAGGTCCTCCGTCCGGCCCCGGAGGCGGAGGCGAAAAACCGGCGCCCCGACATCGTCGCTTGGGTCGAGGTGGGCGGAGGGGCGTCGATCCGGCCTGCGCTCGCAATCACGGGCTCGGCCACCCTCGGGATCGGGGTCCGCACAGACGCCGCCGTCGTCGGTGTCGCAGCGCGCCTGGACCCTTTCCGAGCGGTGGACGAACTCCCGGATTCGGCCCGTCTCGGGGAGACGAACGTCGTGCTCGTGGGCGGGTGGCGGCGGCCGGGCACCGTGACGCTCCAGCTGCTCGGCGAGGTGGGGGCTTCCTGGCGGTACATCGCCACGGCCCGGGCGTCCGACCACCTGGCCGTTCCTGTCGCCGGCGTCGTCGCTGACGCTGGACTCGCCGTCGGACCCCTGTCGATCGGCCCGCGCCTGGGCGCCACGGTCGACGTGGTCCCGGTGACCGTCCGCGTCGGCGACACGCCCGTGCTCGACCTCTCGCCGCTCCGCGTGGAGGCCGGGCTGGTCGTGGGCGCGCGTGTCCCGAAAAAACCGTGACCCCGGTCGCCGGCGCCACGCACTGTTGCGGGCATGGGTGAAGGGAACGCCAGCGCTGCCCTCGTCGAGGCCGTCCGCAGGGGCGACGCCGACGCGCGCGCCCGGCTCGTGGACGAGTGGCTGCCGGTCGTGCTGCGATGGTGCACCTGCCTGGGCGGGCCGCTGGTGGATCCCGAGGATGCCGCGCACGATGTGCTCGTCCTTGCGCTCACGCGCCTGGACGGCCTGCGGGAGCCCGCGCACCTACCCGCGTGGCTATTCGGCGTCACACGGCGCGTGCTCGCCAGGCACCGCCGCTCCCGCTGGCTGCGCTCGTGGATGCCGGGCGCGACCGCCGAGCTTGTCGACGCGTCGGACACCCCTCAGCGGCGCCGGGAGCGCGACGAGCTGACGGAGCGGGTCCAGGCGGTCATCGACCGCATGCCGTGGGACCTGCGCGAGGTCCTGGTCCTCAGCGTGGTAGAGGAGCGGCCCCAGGACGAGGTGATGGCGCTGCTTGGCGTACCCCTGGGCACCGTGAAGAGCAGGCTGCGTCGCGCGCGGGTCCGGTTCGAGCAGCTTGCTCGCGTCGCGGGCCTCGCGTCCGACCCGACGCTCCTCGGGGGAGGAGAACCGTGAACTTCGAGCGCGCCCTCGCGTGGTACCGCGCCCGCCGCCGGCCCGATCGCGCCACCGTGGCCCGCCTCCGTGCGCGCCTCGGCGTCGACCCCGCCGGTGACACGCCCACCGACACGCTGCTCCGGCGGCTGGTGCCGGTGTCACCGGTGGCGGTGCGGCGCGTGCGGGACCGGATCGCCGTCGGCGCCGCCCCGGAGCGGCGAATGCCCGCCCGCGTCCGTGCCCTCGGCGGCTTGGCGCTCGCCGGGCTCGCGGCGCTCCTGGCACTTCGGGTCGGGGCGCCGATCGAGACCCCTGAGCGAGCCCTCGACCAGGCACTCGACGCGCCCGAGCGACGCGCCGAGGCCCTCACCTCCGCGGTGGCCCTCGTGTACGAGGGGACCGGCGCCGTCTCCGGCACCGAGGCCGCGCCGGTCATCCGGTGGGACCGCGGCACGATCGAGGCCTCGGTCACGCCCAATTGCGGCGTGGCGCTCCGGATCGACACGCCCGAGGCGGAGGTGCGCGTCGTCGGCACCGAGTTCGGCGTGCGCCGGGACGTGCTCGGCACGGGCGTGCGCGTCACGCGCGGCCACGTGCGCGTCCGCTGCCTTGCCGCCCCTGCCGAGGTCGATCTCCTCGCCGGCGACGAGGTCTCCTGCCTCCCGGTGCGCGCGGGCGCGCTCCTGGGGCGGGCCTACGCGCTCCAGGAGCGCGGCGCGCCGGCCGCCGAGGTGCTCGCCACGCTGGACGCCGGCCTCGTCGCCGCCGACTCGTCGGCCCCCGTGCGCGACGAGTTGGGCGCCCTGCGGATCTCGACGCTCGCGAACGCGGGCCGCGCGGACGAGGCGCGCGCGGCGGCGGACACCTTCCTCGCCACTGGCGGCGGGGCACGCCGGGCCGACGTGGCCCGGGTCGCCGCCCGGATGGCGCTCGCTGCGGAGGGTTGCGACGCCGCCCTCCACTACGTCGATGCCGTCCCACCCGGCGAGCGCATCGTCACCGACGAGATCGCCCGCGCCGACTGCCTCGCCGCCCGCGACCCCGCCGCCGCGCGGGCCGCCCTTGAGGCCGCCCTCGCCCTGGGGCCCGACGAGGACCTCGTCGGGGGCATCCGCGCCCGCCTATCCCATCTTGGATCGGAGCTCCGATGATCCTGCTCTTCGCCGGCTGCCATGCCTACCTCGACCTGCCGGGCGACGACCGTGCCAAGGCGGGAGATACCGCCGCGCCCGACTCGGACGGCTCTGGGGAGACGGGGACACCCCCGGACACCGGGTGCGACGTGCTTTGGTTCGCGGATGCAGACGCCGACGGCTTCGGCGACGCCACCTCCGGCGTCGACGCCTGCGTGGCCCCCGAGGGCTATGTGGGTGACGCCACCGACTGCGACGATGCCGACGCGGGCGTTTCGCCCGGGAGCGAGGAGGACTGCACGAACCTCCGCGACGACGACTGCGACGGGGCCACCGACGAGGAGTGCCCCGGATGTGACACCCTGGTGCCCACCGACGTGGCCACGATCCAGGCCGCGATCGACGCCGCGGTCGACGGGGAAGTCGTCTGCGTGCTTTCCGGAACCTACGAGGAGACGCTCGACTTCCTCGGCAAGGCCATCGAGGTGGTCGGCGTCGAGGGGGCGGAGGCCACGACCCTCGACGCCAATGGCGCCGGCAGCACGGTGTCCTTCGTCGGCGGAGAGGGGGCGGGCACGGTGCTCTCTGGCTTCACGCTCACGGGCGGCGTGAGCAACCTCGGCGGGTGCGTGCGCGTGGAAGGTGGCGGGCCGACGTTGAAGGACCTCGTCCTCACCGGCTGCCAGGCGCCGGAGGCTTGGGGCGGAGGAGGCGGGATGTACCTGGACGGCGCCACCTCGTCGATCTCGCGGGTGGAGATCAAGAACTGCACGGCGGAGAACGGGTTCGGCGGCGGGATCCGGATCGAGGGGGGCTCGGTGGTCCTCGACGACGTGACCCTGCACGACAATTTCGCGCACTACTACGGGGGCGGCCTCTACGTCGTGGAAGGCGTGCTGACGTTCACGGGAGGGACCGTCGAGGCGAACGCGGTGGAGGTCGGCTACGGCGGCGGGATCTGGTTGGACAGCGTGTCGATCGCGTTGTCGTCCATCACCATCGCCGACAACAGCGGCAAGAGCGAGGCGGGCGGCCTCTACGCCTTGTACGCGGAAGGAACCCTCCATGACGTCACGATGACCGGCAACAGCGCGAGTTCCGGCTCGGGCGGCGGCGCAGAGATCCAGCGTTCGCCGCTCGCGCTCACGCGCGTGTCGGTCACCGACAACTCGGCTTCCGGCGGCGGCGGCGGCCTCCTGCTGAACGAGTCGTCGATCGTGGCCACGGACCTGGAGGTCAGCGGCAACTGGAGCGGCTCCGGAGGCGCCCTCTCCATCGAGGGTGGCGCGCCGGCGTTCGACGGGCTGGAGGTCGCCGACAACCAGAACTCGGGGATCTACGTGAGGGAGGATGCCGACGTCTCCGTCGTCAACGCGTGGATCACCGGGAACCAGGGCAGCGGGCTCGTGGCGGACGGCGCCGGACTCGTGGCGATGGCGAACACCGTGGTCGCCGGGAACACCAGTTCAAGCTGGGCCAGCGGGCTCTACTTCCGGGACTCCCCCGCCACGCTGGACAACGTCGTCGTGCTCGGGAACGCAGGGTCGGGGAGTTGGGGCGCGTCCATGCTGCTCGCCGGAGAGACCACGGACGTCACGGTCACCAACTCCGCGTTCGTCGGCAACGATGCCATGTGTGGCGGCGCCACCGGATGCTGCGGCGCCGGCGTCGGGACCTACGACGCGGTTGGCGACCTGCGGCTCGACCGCGTGATCGTCTCCCACAACGCGGGCCAGGGCGTCTGCCTGGAGTCCACCGCCGCGAGCACGAGCATCTCGTCCACCGATGTGTACGACAACGGCGCCGACGCCTACTTCGGCATCGACTCCCCCACCGGCGCGGACGGCAACGTCGAGATCGACCCGGTCTTCCTCGACACGACCTCCGCCGACCCGACCGAGTGGGATCTCCACCTCGCCACGACCTCGTCGCTCGTCGACGCCGTCGGCGACTCCACGGATTCCGACGGCTCCGCGGGGGACATCGGCGTCTACAGCGGGACGTACGGCGCCACTTGGGACCTCGACGGCGACGGCTACCCCGCGTGGTGGCAACCCGGCGCCTACGACACGAGCGCGTACCCTTCGGCGGGGTGGGACTGCGACGACGCCGACGAGACTGTCTACCCCGGGGCAGGTTGCTGACGATGGCGGCCGAGTTCCGCGTCGCCACGCGCGGATGTCGGGCGCACCACTTGGCATGCACAAAGGCCCCGACCGCGGAGAAACCGAGGTTCGGGGCCCCTTGATGTGGTGGGCGCTACTGGATTTGAACCAGTGACTCCTACCGTGTGAAGGTAGTACTCTTCCGCTGAGTTAAGCGCCCGAGCCCCCGCCATGTATCGCGAGGGTCGGGGTCGTCAAGGCTTCAGAGCAGGGGCCCGGGCACGGCGCCGCCGCTGGCGCAGACGTCCTCGGGCGCGTGCGCGCGGCAGGCCTCCGCGAAGGCGACCACGTCCGCGACGTCGAGCGCGTCGCCCTCGAGGACGGTGTCGGCGGCGACGATCGCGGCGTTCGAGTCGAGGTCCGGGTCGGGCGTGAGCAGCGCTCGCCGGTGGACGTGCTCCCAGCCCTCGTTCGCGACGCGCTCGCCGACGGGCGGATCACACGGCTCGTACCGGTGGACGCAGGCGACGAGGAGCAGCACGGGCGCGCCCTATCGCGCCAGCCGCGCCGCCAGCGTCGCGAGCACCGTCTTCATCGACGCGCGGGTCCGCGACGCGACGTACCCGTCCGGCAGCGGGAGCCGCGGCTCGACGTGCACCGTGTAGGACACGCGCGTGCCGGCGGCGTCGGGGAGGAGCTCCCAGGTGATCTCGTAGGCGTCGAAGGCGTCGCTCTGGACCAGCGCCTCGCGCCACCCGGTCGCGGTCGGGCAGCGCTCGTAGACGTACGACATCGGCGCCCACCGGCTCCCGACCGTGGCGCGGAGCGTGTCGCAGCGGCCCCGGGCGAGCACCTCGAGCGAAAGGACGTCCGGCGCCATCGGGCCGGCGGCCATCGCCTCCGCGAGCGCGGCGCGCACGGCGTCCGGCGGCGAGGGGAGCACCTCGGTCATCGTGATGGGCTCGGCCGCGAGGGCGACCCGCGCGAAGAGGAACATCCGGGGCTCCGGGGCCCCCTTCCTACGCGCCGGTCGAAATGACGTCCACAGGTTTTTCGCCGGCGACCTCCAGGACGGCGACCTCGCGCCGTCCCTTCCCCGCGCGCCAGGGGACCACGGCGCTGCCGACGCCCGCGCTCACGTAGAGCTGCGCGCCCGGCTCGCCGTAGAGCCCGTGGAGGAACTTCACGCCGAGCGCGGACCAGATCGCCGGCGACACCCCCTGCCCGGCGTGGGTGTGTCCGGACATCACCACGGCGGCGCCGCGATCCCAGAGCGCGGGCGCGCAGGCCGGATCGTGCGAGAGCGCCACCGCGGGCTTGTCGCCCATGCCGTGGGTCGCGCGGTCCACGTCGGCGTGGCCGGTGACGCCGTCGTCGAGCCCGACGAGCGCGACGTCGCCGAGGTCCCAGTGGGCGTTCTCCAGCACCTTCACCCCGGCCTGCTCGAGCGCCTCTCGGACCGCAGGGGCGCCGCACCAGTGGTCGTGGTTGCCGAGCACGGCGATCGCCTGCGTGCGGAGGCGCTCGAGCGCCCCGACGAGCGTGTCGAGGTGGTTCAGCGAGCGCGCGACGTAGTCGCCGGTGAGCACGACGAGATCGGGGTCGCTGTCGTTGGCGAGGTCGACGGCGTCGTGCAGCAGGCGCGCGGGGGTCACGATCCCGGCGTGCAGGTCCGTGAGGTGCGCGAGGCGCAGCGGCGTCCGCCACCCGGGGACCTCCAGCGGGACGTGGACCGAGCGGGGGGAGTGGAAGCGCATGGAGAAAGCGTAGCCGGCGGTCATGGTCGCCAGGTGAAACATCCGTGAAAGGCGGGTGATTCCCGCGGGGCGCCGGCGCGGTGGCCGGCGCCCCCGGGGATCCGCTACTCCGTCACCACGCTCGTCTGATCCTCCGTCGGCTCCTCCACGATCTCCGGGTTCGGCGCGCCCTCCTCGGCGAGGGGCTCGAGCTGGTCGCCGAGCACCGGGAGGTACAGGACGTCGCCGATGCCGAGCGCGGAGAGGTGGAGCGGGCGGTTGTAGGCGGCCACGATCCAGAGCGGCAGGCCCTCCTCGCGGGCGATGGCCCACGCGGTGTCGCCCGTGCGCACCGTCCGCGTGGTCAGCCCCACGAGGCCCTCGTGCGCCTCGAAGTAGCGCGCCAGCCGCGCGTCGAGCGCCGACTCGCGGTTGACCTCGAAGTCCGTCCCCGACGGGATGCGCAGGAGCTGCCCCGCGTGGATGGGGGCCTTCACGTCGAGCTCGTTGAGCGCGGCGAGGTCCTCCGCGTTCAGGCCGGCCCAGCCGGCGAGGTCCACGAGCGTCTCGCCGGGCTGCACCTCGACGGCGACGTCGGCGACGACGGCGGGGACGGCCTCGACGACCGGCTCGGCGAACGCGACGGGTTCGGGCTCGGCCGTGACCGGCTCGGGCTCGGGGGCGGCGACGGCGACGGGCTCGGGGGCCGGGGCGTTCGTCTCGGGGTTGCAGGCGATCAGGTACAGCGCGATCATGTCCGACTCCTTCTGGGGGTTCGCCCCAGAGACGTCGCAATGAGCGTGCCAGCCTGCGAGCCATCCGCGCGCGGGTTTTGCTACCGACCGTAGATCTCACGCGACCGCGATGAGCACCGCCATCCCGATCACCGCGATCACCTGCACCGTGAAGAACGAGAAGCGCACCAGCACCACCCGGTGGCGCCCCGACGCGACGTGCGCGAGGCTCTGGCCCACGCGGGCCGCCACGTAGGTGACGGCGAGCGCGTCGAACGCCCGCGACGCGTGGCCCGCCGCGTGCCCGACGAGCACGACGCTGGCGAAGACGGGGAGGTTCTCGACGCAGTTGAGGTGCGCGCGGATGGTGCGCCGGTAGGTCTCGCCGCCGTGTGGCTCGTCGGCCTTGAAGTCGCCGGGCTTCGCGCGACCCGCGAGCACGGCCGACACGCGGGGGTACCCGACCCCGACGAGGACCAGCGAGAGGGTCCACATCGCGAACGCGAGCAGGGAGGCGAGCGGTGTTGTCATCGCCCGCTGTTATACGGCCGCGCCGTGCCCGCCGAACCCGCGCTCGCCCCCGATCCGCCGGCGTCCCCGCGCCGCAACCCGGTCATCCGTTTCCTCGCGTGGCTCCTCGGCGAGCCGATGCCGCGCACCGAGCCCGAGCCGGGCAGCGTCGCGCTGCTCTCGTGGGCGTGCGCGTGGGCGGTCGCCGCGATGTTCGTGGGCGACGCCTACAACGTGCGCGGCGACACGCCGCTCCCGACGGGCATCTGGCGCATGGGCGTCCACGGCGCGCTCCCGTTCGTCGCCGTCGGCCTCTGGGAGGCGCGCCGCGTCGCCCGGGCCCGGTTGCCCGTCCTGCTCGGCGCCGCCTGCATCCTCGCCCCCCTCTGCGCGCGCATCCTCGTGCCGGGTATGGAGAAGACGCTCGCGGCCGAGCCGCTGACGTGGATGCTGGCCCCGTTCGCGGCCGGCGCGCTCCTCGTGCGGGCCGGCATCGCGATGACGCCGGCCGACCCCGCGGCGTGGGGCATGGGCATGGGGAACTGGCGGTGGTGGGCGCCGCGCGTGGCGTTCATGGCCGCGTGTATCGTCCCGCTCTGCCTGATCGGCGGGCTCCTGTCCCAGAAGCTCGTCGACTTCTACCCGCGCTGGAAGCCCGCGCAGAGCGACCCCACCCTGCTCGCGCTCTACTTCACGGCGCTGTTCATGGACCTCTTCGGGTGGGAGTTCCTCTGGCGCGGCTTCCTGCTCAACGCTTTCGCCCGCCGCGGCGACGCGCTCGCCGCCATCTTCGCGAGCGCGATCCCGTTCTTCCTCCTGCACTACCCGAAGCCCGACCTCGAGATGCTCTCGTCGTTCCCCGGCGGCGTCCTCGCCGGCTGGTTCTGCCTGCGCGCGCGGAGCTCGTTCCCGATGTGGATCCTCCACTGCGTCCTGTTCGCGACGATGGGGACGATCGGGTATCTGGCGAAGCAATGAGGCTGCACGTCGTCGACGGGACCTGGGAGCTCTTCCGGGCCTACTTCTCCAAGCGGCCGGACCACGTCACGCCCGACGGCCGGCCGTACAAGGCCGTCGCCGGGCTCGCGTCGTCGCTCCTGGCGCTCTTGCACGACCCCGCCGAGGCGGTCACGCACGTCGCCGTCGCCTTCGACCGGCCCATCGAGTCGTTCCGCAACGACCTGTACGACGGCTACAAGACCGGCGCGGGCATGCCCGAGGACCTCTTCGCGCAGATGGTCCCCGCCGAGGAGGCGGTCCGCGCGATGGGCGGCGTGGTGTGGGTCTGCGACCGGTGGGAGGCCGACGACGCGCTCGCCACCGCCGCGGTGCGCTTCGCCGGCGAGGTCGAGCAGGTGCGCATCCTGTCGCCCGACAAGGACCAGGGCCAGGTGCTGCGCGGCACGCGCATCGTGCAGGTCAACCGCCTCACCGAAAAGGTGATCGACGAGGACGCGCTGCGCGCGTGGCGCGGCGTGGGGCCGGGGAGCATCGCCGATTTGCTCGCGCTCATCGGGGATTCCGCCGACGGCATCCCCGGCCTGCCGGGCTGGGGCGAGAAGTCCGCCGCCGCGGTGCTCGCCCGCTACGGCACGATCGAGGCGGTGCCGGACGATCCCGCCGCGTGGGACGTGAAGGTGCGTGGCGCCGATCGGCTCGCCGCCACGCTCGCGGCGAACCGGGGCGACGCGATGCTCTTCAAGAAGCTCGCGACGTTGTGGACCGACGTGCCGCTCGCCGAGTCGCTGGAGGACCTCCGCTGGAAGGGGGTCCCGCGCGCGGCGTGGGGCGACTTCTGCGCGCGGGGCGGCCTCAGGGGGCTGGCGGCGCGTCCGTCGCGGTGGGCGGAGTAGCGGCGGACGCGGCCTTCTCGGCCTCGACGCGCTCGGCCGCGGCCTTCTCGGCGAGCCCCGCGAGCTTCTTCAGCGCCCCGTCGAAGTGCGGCCCGAGGCTCTTCTCCATCATCGGGACCATGAGCCCGCCGAGCGGGCCCATCGCCGAGAAGTCGCCCTCGTCGGTCCAGGTCACGCGCGTGGCGTTGCCGTCGGGGGCGACGCGGACGCTGCCCCGCGCGGGCGTCTCGCTGTCCTCCATCGTCATCTCGTAGGCGACGCCGGTCTCGTCGGCGGCGGTGAGCGTGAGCTTCCCGTGCGAGCCCGGGGACTGCCACGTGTAGCTGGCCCCGACGCCGGCGCTCGGGTCGGAGAGCGTGAAGGTCATGCCGTCGCTGCCCACCCAGCCCTGCCAGCGGGCGAGGTCGTGGAGCAGGGGCACCACGTCCTGCGGCGCCGCCGCGGCGATCACGGAGCGCTCGACGTGCCAGGTCTTCGGCTGGCTCGCCCCGTAGGCGACCGCCCCGCCGACCACCAGCGCGCCCAGCGCGAGGACGCCTCCGACCGCTCTCTTCCACATGGGCGCGATCGTAGCACCCGGCGCGATCACGCCTCGTTGGGGAAGTGCGGGTTCTGGATGATGCCGAAGACGTTCCCGAACGGGTCGAGCACGCTGGCGACCACGATCCCGCCGCCGACCTCGCGCGGCGCCGAGTGCTCGCACGCCCCCAGCTCGAGGAGCCGCTCGTACTCGGCCCGCGCGTCCGGCACGCCCCAGTAGGCCGTCACGCCGCCGGGCCCGGGCGAGCCCTCCGACGTGTCGGGGTCGAGCCCGAGCTCGAAGCCGCCGACGTTGAACCCCACGTAGAAGGGCTCGTCGAAGTAGGGAGCCTTCCCGAGCACCTCCGCGTACCAGTCGCGGGCGCGGGCGAGGTCGGGGGCCTTGATCGAGGCGGTGCGGAGGCCGAGGTAGGGCATCGGCCCGGTGTATCGCGCGCGACGGGGACGGATAAGAGGCCCCTCCCGAGGAGCCCGTGATGCCCGACTTCGTGTTCCAGGAGATGTTCCCGCACCCGCACGACGACCCGTACCCGTACCGGAAGCTCGACGTCGGCGGGGTTGCCGTGGACCGGTTCCGCGGCGAGGACGTGCTCGCGATCGAGTCGGACGTGCTCACGCGGCTCGCGGCCGAGGCGATGCGCGACATCGCGCACCTGTTCCGCCCGGGCCACCTCCGGCAGCTCCGCAACATCCTCGAGGACCCCGAGGCGAGCGGCAACGACAAGTTCGTCGCCCGCAACATGCTGCTCAACGCCAACGTCGCGGCGGGCATGGTGCTGCCGAGCTGCCAGGACACCGGCACCGCCATCGTCGTCGGCAAGAAGGGGCAGCGCGTCTGGACCGCCGGCGACGACGAGGAGGCGCTCGCGCGCGGCGTGTTCCGGACCTACACGGAGACCAACCTCCGGTACTCCCAGGTGGCGCCGCTCACGACGTACGACGAGGTCAACACCGGCACCAACCTCCCCGCGCAGATCGAGCTCTACGCGACCCCCGGCGAGGCGTACCGGTTCCTGTTCATGGCCAAGGGCGGCGGCTCCGCGAACAAGACGTACCTGTACCAGGAGACGAAGGCGCTGCTCAACCCGAAGGCGCTCCTCGCGTTCCTCGACCAGGAGATCCGGTCGCTCGGCACCGCCGCGTGCCCGCCCTACCACCTCGCGATCGTGATCGGCGGCACCTCCGCCGAGGCCACGCTCAAGACGGTCAAGCTCGCGAGCGCCCGCTACCTCGACGCGCTCCCGACGCAGGGCAGCAAGCTCGGCCACGCCATCCGCGACCTCGAGCTCGAGCAGCAGGTGCTGGAGCTCACGCGGCGGACCGGCATCGGGGCCCAGTTCGGCGGGAAATATTTCTGTCACGACGTGCGTGTCATCCGGCTGCCACGCCACGGCGCGAGCTGCCCGGTCGGCATCGGCGTCTCGTGCAGCGCGGATCGGCAGGCGGTCGGCAAGATCACGCGCGAGGGCGTGTTCCTCGAGGCGCTCGAGCGCGAGCCCGCGCACTACCTCCCCGACGTGGAGGCCGACGCCGGCGAGGTCGTGAAGGTCGATCTGCGCCGCCCGATGGGCGAGATCCGCGCGACGTTGTCGCGCTACCCCATCAAGACGAGGCTCTCGCTCACCGGCACGCTCGTGGTCGCCCGCGACATCGCCCACGCGAAGCTGAAGGAGCGGCTCGACCGCGGCGAGCCCCTGCCGCAGTACTTCAAGGACCACCCCGTCTACTACGCGGGGCCCGCGAAGACGCCGCAGGGCATGCCGTCCGGCTCGTTCGGCCCCACCACCGCGGGCCGCATGGACAGCTACGTCGATCAGTTCCAGAAGGCGGGCGGCAGCCACGTGATGCTCGCGAAGGGCAACCGCAGCAAGGCGGTCACGGAGGCCTGCAAGCAGAACGGCGGCTTCTACCTCGGCAGCATCGGCGGCCCGGCGGCGATCCTCGCGAAGGACAACATCCGCAAGGTCGAGGTGCTCGACTTCCCGGAGCTCGGCATGGAGGCCGTGTGGCGGATCGAGGTGGAGGACTTCCCCGCGTTCATCGTGGTGGACGACAAGGGGAACGACTTCTTCGCTGCAATCAACGGTCCGATCCATGATGGAAAGTAGGTAGCTGGCCCATTATTCGGCATGTCGTCGTTGCCGACGCGTCGAGCCTGGACACACCGAGGACACACAGGGTAGAGTCAGGGGGTCGCCGGGCACAGGTCCGGGCGGCCGGGCTGTTCCATGGCGTCCCTCTCCGTCGATGACCTCGGGAGCAACAAGTTCAAGCTTCGCTGGCGGGAATTGCTCCCCGGCCCCGACGGAACGCCCGCGAAGGGTCCCGACGGTCGCCTGCTCCGCCGCGCCCGCTCGCTCGTCGTGGAGGGAAAGGACGCCCGGGACGAGGCCGTGGCCCGCATTCGCCGGGCGCTCCTGGAGGAGGGCGAGTACCAGCCGCCCACCGCTGCGCCCGCGCCGCCGGTCACCAACCTCGAGGCCGCGGCACTCGCGTGGACCGTGTACAAGGCGACCCGCTGCACCCCCTCCTCCGTCGCGCTCTACCGGCAGCACATGAAGGTCCTCTTCGACGCGGTCCGGGCCCTGGAGGGGATCGCCGCTGACCGGGTGGTCACCGCGGGCGTCCTCTCGCGGGACCTCGTGACCCGGGTAGTCCGCCGCCTGCAGGCGGCCGGCCGTTCGGAGTCCCACGTCTACAGCGTCGCTCGCTCGACGTTGGAGATGTGGAGGTGGGTGGCCGACGACCCGGCGAACTACCCCGGCGTTCCCACTCCTCCGAGGGAGGCGAAGGCTGTCCTCCCGCAGCCCCCGATCTACGCCGCGCCGCCCGCGCCCACGATGGCGGAGTGCGACGCCGCCCTTCGACATCTGCCGATCGACGCCATCCAGAGCCGCCGCATCGGCACGGTCCTCCGCTACACCGGGCTCCGGATCTTCCAGGTGGTCAGCGTGCGCCGCCGTGACCTCGATCTGGTGAACGGCCTGCTGACGGTGACCACGGGGAAGTCCAGGGCGGAGAAGGCGGAGATGCGGACCATCCCGGTGTGCCGCTCGCTCGTCGCCGAGCTCCAGCCCTGGGCCGCGGAGCTCCCGGCTGACGCGCTCTTGTTCCCGGCGTGGGGCATCGTCGGGTCGGACAGGAAGGCGAGCATCCGGCCCGAGACCTTCGGCGCGGCGTGGCGCGAGGCCGTGCGCTGGGGCGAAGCTCGGGAGGTCGCGTGGAAGCCGGCGAACCGGATGACCGGGCGACCGGAGCACGCCTTCCGGGCCGCCTTCCAAGCCGCGCTCCGGCTCGCCGGTGCGTCCGAGACCGTCATCGACGAGCTCGTCGGCCACCACGGCAAGACGGTCCGGAGCCGGCACTACGCCGCCGGCGAGACCCTCCTCGCGCCGATGCGAGCCGCGGTGGACTCGCTGCCGCCCATCGACTGGACGGGGCCTCGGGATGTGGGGACCGTGATCAGCTTGGCGAAGCGGAGGCGGGCGGGCGGGCGGGGCTGATGTACAGGTTGTAGTCCGGCGGCCCCCCCTCCTCGGTCACATCCTGAACGATCCCCGGTCGGCGAAGCAGCGCGGCTCGATCTGCAGGGCCGCAAGCCGGTCGAGAACGTCACGCCGGCAGGCGAGCGACGGTCGCGAGGGGGTCTGGATGTGGGCCCCATCGCGACGCTCAACCCAGCCATCCGCCTCGGCGCGGCCGCAGAGGAAGGACGCTCCCCAGGCGCCAATGAGTTCGGCGGCTCGAGGGGTGGGCCACAAGGCGAGGAACACCCGCAGCTCACCGAAGCCGCCGTCGCTGAACGACACCATCGCGGGGATGTCGCCGTCGACGACGAACTCGTGAACGAAGCGAGCCTCCGCCCGGTGCAGGCGCGCGTCCTCCTTCGCCGTCGGCGACCAGTAGTTCCCGTCGGGCTCCATGGTGACGAGGCCACGGTCGAGGCCCTCGTTCACCGCGAGCACGATCATGTTTCGCCAGGCCCGTGCCCTAGGCGTGGCGTAGCGCGCGGCATGGAAGCCCTTGGAGTAGGTCTCGATCACCCCGGACTCGTCAGTCCAGTCGACCTGATCGAAGAACCGACCGGTCGCGCCGGGGTCGATCGTGGCCCCGGTCAGTTCCCCGAGCCGTTGTCGGAACGCCGCCTCGTCGAGTTGGCGCCACTGCGGCACGTCGCTCGCGGCGGCGAGCAGCGCGGCGTGCGTGCGAAAGCCCATCGCGCGCGCGAGGGCCTCGGCGATGTGGGAGGTGGACGCCGCGGGCACAAGGTCCTTGATGGCGCGGCGGGCGTGCAGGAGCGGACGCTCCGAGAGCGGAGCGAAGATGGGTGCGTTCATGGGATCCTCTTCTGGAATCTCGTCGATGTTCGCCGATTACGCACCGACGACCACAGAAGTGGATCGGAGGCACTGGTGTAGGTTCCTGCCCGCTTTGACCCGGCGAAAGGTCCGGCGAGGCGGCCGTGGCGCAAAGGTAGCACGGCGCCGACGGGGGGGCATGGGCCGCTTGGGCTCGCGCGGCGGGCGGTCCTAATGGCTGCCGCCCCGGCACTCGACGCTTGGTGCTACCCTTCCGCCGTGCCCCCCATCCGCATCCAGGTCTGCCCTCTTAACGCCGACCAGCAGCGGATCCTACTGGCGTCGGCCGACGCCACCGCACTGGCGAAGCTGTTCGAGCAGGGCATCGAGATTCCCTCCGAGACCCTGATCGCCCACGCGTCTCTCGTCTACCAGCGTGATCGCGACGGGCGAAGGTCCAGGAAGGAGCTCGTCCAGGACTCACGGCTCGTGGCCATCCTTCACGCCGAGTTCGACGTCCGCAACGGGACGATGACCGCGACGGCTCCAGCCGACGAGATGGTCTCCGGGGTGATCGAGCAGGCGGGCGTCGCCGCTTCCATCGCGGTCGCCGATGAGGTGTGGGGGACCCACGACGCGGACTGGGAGCGCATCTACCCCTGGAACCCGAGCGGTCGGCGCCAGAAGGCGCTCGACCACCAGGCCGCCACGCTTGACGGTCGCTTCGTCGCGGTCGAGGCGCGCGGTATGGTGACAGCGACGCCGGGGCAGCGCCAATACGACGTCAACCGGAAGGCGCGGGAGGTCATCGAGAAGAAGAACGTCCAGCGGGCGAACGGAAACCCGGCGACGATGCTCGGCGTCATCACCGAGTTCCCGTTTGATTCGGACGAGCCGCTGGTGGCGTGGGTGATGGACCCTCCGGCCGACGCTCCTGCCATGGATCCCGGGCGGTACAAGCTCCTCGCTCGGCTCGTGTTCTTCGCGCGCCAGCTTGGGCTGATCCGCAAGCCGGCGATGCTCCACGCCCTCGCGGGACGTCTGGATGCCCTGGCGCGCATGGGCACCCTGGACGCGCTGGACAGCGTCGTGCTCCGCGACGCGGACGGGGAGACGTTCCGCCTTCCGAAGCTCGCCGGGGACGTCGTGGAGGGCGTCCCGGGCATCGAAGGCCGGTTGCTACCGCTGTCGGCGGAGGTGCTCGCCTTTTACGGCTTCGATCGCTCGGCTTGGAGCCTCATCCGCAGTCAGGCCTTCGCGAAGATCCGGGAGTGGAGCAGCCCACTCGACGGTGTTCACGCTGCCTCGTTCAAGGGCTTCGTCGGCCGCAGCGAGGTAGAGCGTGCTGGGCTCGTGGTCAGCGAGGCGTGGCGTACGAGGTCCAACGGCCGTCGCGTCGAGGTTCCCGTCGAGGGCAACATCGCGGTGACCAAAGGCGGCTACGCCTACGGCCTGCTCCGCGTTCGCAGCGTGGAGGGACATCGCCAGCATCGCCCGGGCAGCCGTTCGACAGATGCGACTCCAAGGCGCGCCTCGAACGAAGTAGACTCGCATGAGGATGAGGCGATGAGCGACACTGAAGCGGACACCCGAGCAACCCTCATCGACCCCGCGCTCGCTGGCGCGGGGTGGACGCCCGAGCACATCCGCCGGGAGTTCCAGTTCACGGATGGCCGGATCACGGTATCGGGCCGCACCGCGCGCCGCGGGACGGTGAAGCGCTGCGACTACGTCCTGCGCTGGTCCCGCGATCACCTCCTCGCGGTCGTCGAAGCGAAGTCCATCGAGGTGCCCGCCTCCGACGGACTCCAGCAGGCCATCGAGTACGCCACCACGCTCGGCATCCCGTTCGCCTATGCGACGAACGGGACCACCATCATCGAGCGCGACCTGCTCACCGGCGTCGAATCCACGCTGCACGCCTTCCCGAGTCGGGATGAACTCTACGCCCGGTGGCGAACGGCGCGCGGGCTGACGGCCGAGGTTGAGCGGGTGCTCTCCACTCCCCTCCATACGGGGAAGCGGCAGGCCCGCTACTACCAGCTCATCGCTATCAACCGCGCGGTGGAGGCCCTCGCGCGAGGCGACGAGCGCGTGCTGCTGACCCTGGCCACCGGCACTGGCAAGAGCTTCATCGCGTTCCAGATCTGTTGGCGGCTGTGGAACGCTGGCTGGAACCGGAAAGGGCGCCCAGGGAAGCCGCGCATCTTGTTCGTCGCGGACCGGGACGTGCTTGTCTCGGACCCGTACACCAAGGACTTCGCACCCTTCGAATCGGCCCGTTGGCGCATCGAAGGCGAAGCGGTCCTAGGCAGGGAGATGTACTTCGCCACCTACCAAGCCATTGCCGAGGACGCAAACCGGCCGGGCCTCTTCCGCAAGTACCAGCGCGACTTTTTTGACCTCGTCATCGTGGATGAGTGCCATCGCGGCAGCGCCCGGGACGACTCGACATGGCGCGACATCCTCGACTGGTTCACGGGGGCGGCGAAGCTCGGGCTGACCGCCACGCCGCTCCGTGAGGACAACCGCGACACCTACGACTACTTCGGAGCTCCCGTCTACCAGTACAGCCTGAAGCAGGGCATCGACGACGGTTTCCTCGCACCCTACAAGGTGCGCCGCGTGCTCACCGACGCCGACGCGATCGGCTGGCGCCCTGGAGCCACGACCGCCGACCGCGAGGGCAAGGCAGTCCCCGACCAACTCTACGGCACGAAGGACTTCGAGCGCCGCATCGTGCTCGACGGCCGGACGAAGGCCATCGCTGCGTACATCGCCCGCTACCTCAAGCGCATCGGCCCCTACTCCAAGACCCTCGTGTTCTGCGTGGATCAGGAGCACGCCCAGGCCATGCGGGACGCCCTGGTGGCCGAGTTCCCTGACGAGGTGAGGCGGAACGCCGACTTCGTGTGCCGCGTGACCGCGAACGAAGCCAACGTCGGCCGTGCCCACCTGAGCAACTTCCAGGACATCAATCGGGCCACCCCGACGATCCTCACGACCTCCGAGATGCTCACCACCGGCGTGGATGCGCCCACCGTTCAGGTCGTCGTGCTCGTGCGCGTCGTGGGTACGATCTCCACCTTCAAGCAGATCATCGGCCGGGGCACTCGGCTCTGTGAACAGAAGGGCAAGCTCTTCTTCGACATCCTCGACTTCACCGGCACGGCGACCCGCAACTTCGCGGACCCGGAGTTCGACGGATTCCCCGAGGCCGACACCGAGGAGGGTGTGGACGGGGACGGCGAGGACGAGCCCGGAGAAGAAGAGGGAGGGAGGCCGACGACGCCTGTGGGAGAGGACGAAGGCGACGACGGTGGGGGGCCCGAGAAGCCCGTCCCACCTCGGCCGCCAAGGCCGCCTCCACCGCCACCGCCGCCTCCCCGGCCCAAGATCTACGTGGATGGCGAGACGGTGACGATCCTCGCCGACGTCGTCCAGGTCATGGACGCCAATGGCAAGCTCCGCACCGTGCGGTACACCCAGTACGCGGGTGAGAAGGTGCGGACGCTCTACCGGAGCGCGACCGCGCTCCAGGCGAAGTGGGTCCAACCGGAGCTTCGGCGGGAGGTCATCGACGAGCTGGGGGCGCGGGGCATCGATCTGGGCGAACTCGCCGAGCGCGCCAAGGCCGATGATGCGGACCCCTTCGACCTCCTATGCCATGTCGCCTTCAACGCGCCCCTGCTGACCCGCCGTGAGCGGGCCGAGCGGCTGCGCCTAGCGTCGCCCTCCTTCTGGGACCAGTACCCGCCGCAGGCGCGCGAGGTGCTTTCCGCCATCCTCGACAAGTACGCCGAGCACGGCGAGGGCGAGATCGCCCTGCCCGACGTGCTCGACGTGCCGCCAATCTCCGAGTTCGGGAACATCATCGAGGTCGCCGGGCGGTTTGGCGGCACGGAGCAGCTCCGCGATGCGGTCGGCGCGCTGCACCGGCACCTGTACGACGTCGCCCAAGCCGGGTAATCCGGCGCCCACCTCGGAGAGACCTTGGCCAGAGCGAGCAAGAATGCAGGCGCCCCAGCGCCTACGACACCCCAGCGCCTCGGCGCGCTGCTCAAGTCGTGCCGCGACATCATGCGGAAGGACCGGGGCACCGACACGGACGCAGCGCGGCTGCCGCAGCTCACCTGGTTGTTCTTCCTGAAGTTCCTTGACGATCTTGAGCTTCGCGACGCGGAGAAGGCCAAGGCGGGAAGCCGACCGCATGTTCCGATCATCCCGGCGCCCTACCGCTGGCGCGACTGGGCGGCCGATCCCACGGGCCTGACGGGTGACGCCCTCATCCAGTTCATCGGCGGCGACAAGGTGACGCTCCCCGACGGCCGGGAGGGCCCGGGGCTGCTTCGCACTCTCCGCACGCTCTCCGCTGAGGACGCCCAGGACCGCCGGGCCGTCATCGCGAGTGTGTTTGCGGGAACCACGAACCGGATGATCGACGGCTACCTCCTGCGCGATCTACTCAACAAGGTGAACGGCATCCACTTCAACTCGTCCGACGAGCTTCACACCCTCGGCGCCCTGTACGAAGGGATGCTCCGCGAGATGCGCGACGCCGCTGGGGCGGCCGGGGAGTTCTACACCCCGCGCCCGCTCGTGCGGCTCATCGTGCAAGTGGTGGACCCGAAACTCGGCGAAGTCGTGCTCGACCCCGCCTGCGGCACCGCGGGCTTCCTCGTCGAGGCGTTCAACCACATGCGGCCGGCCGCGCGGACGCGAGCGGAACGCGACCAACTCCACGCCGGCATTCGCGGTCAGGAGGCCAAGCCGCTACCCTACCTTCTCGCGCAGATGAACCTCCTCCTGCATGGCGTCGACGTGCCCCAGGTCGAGTACGGCAACACGTTGGCCGTCAAGCTTCACGAACTGGGCGAGGACGCCCAGGTCGACGTGATCCTCACCAACCCGCCCTTCGGGGGCGAGGAGACCGCCGGAATCCCGCTCAACTTCCCCGTGGAGACGCGGACGTCCGAGACGGCGCTGCTGTTCCTCCAGCTCATTGTCCGGCGCCTACGGCGTCCTGGGGGCGCTACCAAGGGGGGACGCGCCGCGGTGGTCGTACCGAACGGTACGCTCTTCGGCGACGGCGTCTGCGCGAAGGTGAAGCGCGAGCTCCTGCGTGAGTGCCACCTTCACACGATCCTCCGGCTGCCGAAGGGCGCCTTCGCCCCGTACACTGACATTGCGACGAACGTGCTGTTCTTTGACGCGGGGCGTACGACGACGGACATCTGGTACTACGAGCACCCCTTGCCTGAGGGGTCGTCCGGGTACACCAAGACCAAGGCCCTCCGGTTCGAGGAGTTCGACGACCTCAGGGCTTGGTGGACGAACCGAACGGAGAACGAGCGGGCTTGGCGCGTAGACTTCGAAGGCGAACTTGCGGCAGCCGAGGGAAAGTCCCAGCCTCTCTGGGACCGTGCCCGGTACTTCCAGCGCGAGGCGAAGCGCGAGCGGGACGACGCTAAGCAGCTGAAGGCGGACGGCGCGAGCCCGGCCGATATCGAGGCGGTGGTCGCCCGGGCGAAGGAGATCGAGTGCAAAGGGGCAGAGGCACAGACGGAGGGCGACGCCGCGTACTGGCCGGTGTTCAATCTGGACCGTAGGAACCCCCGCGCCGTTGCGGTCACGGATGAGCGAACGCCTGAACAACTCGTCGACGACATCCTCACCAAAGAGAGGAGGATCGTGGCGCTGATGGAGGAGGTACGGGCGGCGCTGACAGGGGGGCAGTCGTGACCGGCGAAACTGCCTCCGATTATCCTTGGCCAACCGTTCCCGCTGGCGAACTACTCTCCCGCCGGTACGAGCCCGTGGAACTCCAGCCTGACCGCTACTACAAGCTGGTGACCATCCGGGTGAACAACCGCGGGGTGACCGTGCGCAAGGAGGTTCCGGGTGCGGAACTCGGGACGGCTCGATGGGCTGTTCGCACCGGGCAGCTCATCCTTTCCGGCATCGACGCGCGACACGGCGCGGTCGGTCTCGTTCCACCAGAGGTCAATGGTGGCGTCATCACCAACGACTTCTGGTCCCTCGATATCGATTCGCGACTCGATCCGCGTTTCCTCGCCTACTTTGTGGCGACGGGCGCGTTTCGCAAGGCCTGCGTGCGGGCCAGCGAGGGGACGACGAACCGGGTCCGACTCAAGCCCGACGCCTTCGAGCGCATCCCGCTGCCGGTGCCACGGCTGGCCGAGCAGCACCGTCTCGTCGCGAAACTTGACGCCTTGTGGTCCCGACTCGCGGAAGCCGAGGCTGGCATCACTGAGCGACACGCCTCGCTCGCCCGCGCGGTGGATCAACTGGTCGTCGGACCGCCAGACCACCCGCACCCGCGGATTCCGATGTCCGCCGTCGTCGAGATCGATACACGCACCGTCGAGGTCCAACGGGGCCAGACCTACCACTTCGCGGGTATCAAGAGCTTCGGCAAGGGAATGTTCGACGCGGGCAAAAAGGTCGCGGGCGAGCACTTCAAATACGACGTGCTGGTGCCCTTGCGCGAGGGGCACCTCGTCTACCCGAAGCTCATGGCCTGGGAAGGGGCTCTCGCGGTCGTGCCAGCGGAGTTCGACGGGAGGTTCGTTTCCCCTGAGTTTGTCCAGTTTCGCCCAACCGGAGTCATCGCCCCCGAGGTACTCGACGCCTGGTTCCGCTCGCCAAGAAGCCTACCCGACCTGAGGGGAGGTTCTACGGGCACCAACGTCCGTCGGAATCGCCTCATGCCGACCACGTTCATGCGTGTGACGATGCCCCGACCCGATGCCGGGCCACAACGCGCAGTGCAGAGGATAGCTGCTCTACAGCGGCAGATGCGCGACCACAGCGTGCACGCGGACGACATCGAGACCCTGCGTTCGACGATCCTCGATCGCGCTTTCTCTGGCCGCCTGTGACTGCCCTACCGTCGCGCGGCCTTCTCTGGCCGCTCCAGCACCTCGCTAGCGATCTTGCTCCCCGTGGCGTTCGGCCCGGCGTGGATCAAGTAGTACAGCGGACCTCCGACGGTGTTGTTGATGAGACCGGCGGGCGACACGTAGCCGAAGTGCTGGGCGAGCCGCCCCCGGTACCAGGCCAGCAGGCGCTCGTTGGCGTCGTCGCGCTTCACGACCGCGGAGGTGGCGAACATGTTGGTCCGCCGCTCGTACGCTTGGTCGAACCAGCCTCGTCCGCCGAAGTAGAGGTCGAGCCGATCGTACTCCGCGGGCGTGATCTCGTCCGGGTTCCTCCGCATGAACCGCTGGATGCACATGTGCAGGGGGAAGTTGATGAAGACCTCGATGGACCTCGTGGCGCCGAGCCGCTCGACGGTCTCCCAGGGCACGTCCATGCCGAAGGGGTCGAGGAACACCAGCCCCCTCCACACCATCCAGTCCCGACGTGGGTCAAGGAGCTGGTTCTGGAGGTAGGCGTTGCAGTCCCCCGCGCGCACCAGAACGCGGTTGGGGCCGAGGCGCGCCCCGAACTCCGTCGCCAGCTCGTTCAGCAGAGCAAGGCGGTCGGGCGCCTGCTCGATGAAGACGTACACGTCGAAAGGGTGCGCCACCTCCAGCGCACGCCTCGGAGAGCCCGCGATCACGAGGCGCACGCCCGGGTCCTGGTCCCGCACCGTCTCGACGAGGGGCAGCGCCGCCGGAGCGGGCACCGAGGGCTCGCCCTGTCGGATGCGCGCTGTGCCGGCGCCCGCGAACGCATCGACGTAGACCGTCTTGAAGGGGTCGCGACCCTTCACAGCCCGCGTCCGGTTGGTTCCGTGGAAGACCGTGGTGTAGGCGCTGAGATATCGGCCGAGGATGTCCAGCTTCGCCTGCGCCCACGGCCCGACCTCCGGTATCGTCGGGCTGCCGTCCTGCTCGTCCGCCATCGCGACCTCCAACTATTGCCGGGTCAAGGTAACGCATGAGGTGCATGATCAAGGAAGTGGTTGCTTATGAACGGGTGTTCAGGTACGCTTCAAGCGTGAGGGTCTCCTGATGGCAACGATTTCCCCTATCGAGTGGACCGACGCCACCTGGAACCCCGTCACGGGCTGCACGAAGATCTCGGCAGGCTGCACGCACTGCTACGCCGAGCGCATGGCCGAGCGGCTCCGCCGGATGGGCCAGCCCCGCTACGCAGACGGCTTCCGCCTCACCCTACAGCCCGATCTCGTCGCCCTTCCGCTGACCTGGCGGAAGCCACGGACCATCTTCGTCAACTCCATGAGCGACCTTTTCCACAAGGACATCCCCGAGTCCTTCATCGGCGACGTGTTCGACACGATGGAGCGCGCGAGCTGGCACACCTTCCAGGTGCTCACGAAGCGCGCGGACCGGCTCCGGGATTTGGCGGGGCGGCTCCCGTGGCCCGTCAACGTGTGGCAGGGTGTGAGCGTCGAGGGCCCGAAGGTGGCGTGGAGAATCGACGAACTGCGTGATGTGCCGGCTGCTGTCCGCTTCCTCTCCGTGGAGCCCTTCATCGCGGCTCTGCCCGAGCTCGACCTCACCGGCATCGACTGGGTGATCGTCGGTGGCGAGTCGGGCCCGGGGGCGAGGCCGATGGACCCGGCCTGGGCTCGCGACGTGCGCGCCGCCTGCGAGGCACAGGGCGCGGCCTTCTTCTTCAAGCAATGGGGCGGCGTGAACAAGGCCGCCACCGGCCGCGAGCTGGATGGGCGGACGTGGGATGAGATGCCCATGCCGAGGCCGAGGTGGACGCCGCCGATGCTCGCGAGCGCGAAGTAGCTACGTCACCAAGCGCAGGTGCGTGGTGCCCGGTCGTGGCGCAGGAGCAAGCGGCACGGGGAGGATGTCGCGAGCGACATCCCCAGGTAGCTGCATCTCGTCGAGGAACTGGCTCATCGTGCGGACGCCGACGGCCTCGAGGCACAGGCGGAAGAGCACGGGCGACTCGTGTTCGGCACCATCCACGAGCGGCTCGCCGCGGCTTCGCCACCCGAGCTGGCTGTACTGCACCATCGCGCTGGTGAACCGGCGCTCGTCCAACAGGCCGAGGGTCTTCGACCGGTAGAGCATGCAGGCCACTGACGTGCGCCACTGTTTCTTGAGGGGCACGTAGTGCCAGGGGTTGGTTGACCTCGGGGCGACGCGCGACCAGGTGGTGCGAGGAAGCAAGAAGGCGGATGCGAAGAGATTGGCTTCCTTCTCCCTCTCCTTTCCCTCCGGGCCCGGAGTCTCATGCATGACCAGATGACCGAGTTCGTGCGCCGCATCGAAGCGCGATCGGAACGGGTCCCCCTTGGCGTGGTTCAGCACGACGTTGGCTCTGCCGTCGGACCAGTAGGAAAATGCATCGATTTCCGAGGCTTCTTCGGCGAGCACCTGGACCCAGATGCCGTGCCCTTCAAGCAGCCGCACCATGTCCGGGATGGGACCGTCGCCGAGCCCCCACGCGCGGCGCACCCGCACCGCGACCTCATCGATGAGCTCCGCGCTCCTGGCCAACGACGAGGCCGCTAGGTCCCAGGTCCGGTCGATGGCGTCTGCCCGCGGGACGTCGGCTGCCTTGAGCGGAATCACCTGTGCCACGTCCGCCATCAGCTCGTGGAACAGGTCTCCGAGGGCGGTCACCCGCTCCCTGTCGTCGGCCGCAGAGGAGCGCAGCGAGCGAAAGTACACGTTGGCGACGGGGGTCGGCTCACGCGGCACGGCGCGGCAGAAGAACCCAAGGGGAAACTGCAGATGGTTAGCCATAAACGCGAGCGTTGCGGCTGGAGGCGCCACACGACCCGTCTCGTACGACGAGATGGTCTTGGGGCTGACTCCTGTGGCCGTCGCGAGTTCCTTGGCCGTCACCCGTCGAATCTGCCGTGCCTGCACAAGCCGGACAGGATGGAAGGTCGCCATGAGCCGTCACTCCCCGGCCGGCTCGTCGTGCTCGTGGCCAGCGACCGTCCGCGGCCGGAATGGCAGGACCTTGTCCAAGCTGGGCATCACCTCGTCCTTGACCGGCGCGTCGTCAACCAACGCGACGGACAGGTCATGGTGCGGCGTGATCGGCGCGAAGCCGGGGAACCAGTTGGTGATGCTCTTGGTTTCCGAGTCGTAGTTCGAGGGGTAGCCCAGCCAGGCTCCCCGGAGCTCAAGCCGAGGGGCCACGGCGCGATCCTGGAAGTCGAGCCCGAGGGCGAGGACCGCGTTGGGCCGGAGGTCAAACGGCACGAGCGCGGCACCCGACGTCCCGCGCAGGGGGTTGGCGGTGACGACAGCCTCGTCGATCCAGCTCTGGAGGTGGCGACGGATTCCGTTCCCGCGGAAGTGGGCCGGGTTGATGAACTCGGCGGGGGCCATGCGGCGGTTTCGGGGACGCATCGCGTAGACCGAAATCTCAAGTCCACCAACGCCGAACTTGTAGGGCTCGTACTCGCTTAGAACCTGGATGTCGCCGCGCCCGTACACCTTCACCAGCTCGACCAAATGCTCGCAGAAGATCCCGGTCACCGCCGTACCCAGCCCCTTCCGCGGGCACCCGCGGAGCTCGGAGAGGTCTCGCGACTGGATCTCCCCGAGGGCCAAGCCGACCAGCGAGTAGAAGCGTCGGGGAAGTTCGTTGAGCTGGGGCAGGGCCATGCGACCTCTTAAGATGATGCACAAAAGTCTATCGAAGGCTGGCCGCGCCCGCAAGCGTGTTGTGACCCACCGGTGGACAATTCCACCTCCTTCCGGCCACCTTTCTGGCCCCACCTTGCGGACCCCGAAACCCCGGGCCTACGGGGCACCCACGAGGCGAGGCTTCTGGACCCCTCTACGCGGCCATCCGCTCGACCGGCCACTGACCTGCCTCGGCGAGCCGGCGCCGCAGGGTCGCGCGCGGCACCTTCAGGATGCGCGCCACGTCCTTGAGGCCGCGCCCCTCCTTCAGGAGCGCAACGGCCGGCCGTAGGTCGACCTCCTTCCGGGGACGACCGCAGTGCTTCCCAGCTGCCTGCGCCCGGCGGACGCCGGCGACGACGCGCTCCTGGATCAGGCCCCGTTCGAGCTCCGCGACCGCCCCGAGGATCTGGAGCACGAACCGGCCCGAGGGCGTGGTGGTGTCGATGTGCGCGTCGCGCAGGGAGACAAGGCCCACGCCCCACTCGCGAAGGGCCTCCGTCGTGGAGAGCAGGTGGATCACGCTGCGCGCGAGCCGGTCGAGCTTCCAGACCGCGACCACGTCGAACTTCCCGGCCTGGGCGTCCACCATCATCCGGTCCATCGCGGGGCGGCTGGCCTTGGCGCCGGAGACCCCCTCGTCGATGTACTCGCCGGCGATGCTCCACCCTCGCTGCCCTGCGGCCTGGCGGAGCTCATCGACCTGGAGACCCACGTCCTGCCCATGGTTTACGGTGCTGACGCGCGCGTAGAGGGCGACTCGGGGCTGGGAGCGGGTGGCGGACATCGGCGTTGACCTCCGACTCTTGGTACCGCGAGCGGCCAGAAGCCGCGTCCAGAATCGCTTGCCGCCCCTTCTACTTCCGCTTCTTCGGGCGAAGCTTCGGCGGGGCCGGTACCGGCGGGTCAGGCTCGCCGCGTGCACGCCGTTCCTCGTCCTCCCGCTGCCATCGCAGGAGCGTCTCGAAGAAGCCCGTGAGGTTGTTCAGGCCATCCTCAGCTTCGAAGTCCGAGATCGGTCGGCCGTACTTCGGCTCGAAGGTAGCCTTGTAGCTGTCGAGCACCTCGTCCGAGTACTTGCGGCTGCGGCGTTCCATGCCTCGTAGACACCAGAGCTGCACCCCGGCGCGACCTACGCCCCGAACGCGCCGCGCACGATCCCGAGCAGCGTGCCCCGGTTCCGCGCCACGAACCCCGCGACGTACTCGGGCTCCACGCCGTAGGGCGGCCTCGCTCGGAGCACCCCGACGGCCGCCTCGAGGAGACGCTCGGCCCGGTTGCCACCCCGGAGGAGCCGCGTCCGCCGCCGGTCGATGGCGTCGCGCAGCTTCGTGGTGTGGTGCCCTTCGCGCTGCCCCTTGGGCGACAGGACGTTGTGCCCGTGGACGAGCACGCCATCCAGCTCGTCGAGCTCCGCGAGGCCAGCGGCCTCGACGTGGGCCTCCGTGAGCGCCCCGAGGTGCGCGGCGAGTTGCTCGTAGCGCTTGCCGCTGGTCGGCCGCCCGGTGATCTCCCGCCAGCCGTCGAGCCAGCCGCAGAGGTCCGACCAGGCGATCCGCGTGCCGGTCGTGACGACGGGGCCGCCCGCCGCTGCGGCGGCGCGCTGCATCTTCGCCAGCTCGGCCTTCGTCTCCTTCACGGTCGCCCGCGCCCGCTCCAGCTCGCGCTCGACGCGCGCCAGCCGCTTCGCCTCCTCCCGCTCCGGCTCCGCGACGCCGAGCAGCTTCCCGACGAGCACGGCGATCGCGGGCAGCAGGTGCGCCGTCGCCGCCCCGAGATCCTCGCGCCGGGCGATGAACTCCTCGTCGTGGCCGTCGCCCATCTTGCCGTCGAGGTGGGTGAGCTCGTGGACGGCGACGCCGTGGACGAAGGCCGCGACCGCGAGGGGCCGCTCCTTGTGGGCCTTCACGACCTGGGCGAACCGGTCGGGGTGGATGAACAGGAATCGCTTGCCGCCGGGGCGCTCCACGGCCTCGCCGACCACGTTGTCGTCCAGCACGAAGCCCGGCCGGAAGGTGCGGCGGATGCGGGCCTCGGACGCGATGAGCCGCAGCGTGCCGTCCCACGCGAGCAGGTAGGGCACCCACTTCGCGTAGCCCTTGCGGAAGCGGTAGGCGCGCTGGCGGTCGTAGGTCTTCTTGGAGATCCGCATCCCCGCGAACTTTCCGAAGGGGTTCCTGACCTTCCGGCCCTCGGCGCGGTCCATCGCCTTGAACCACGTCGGGGTGAGCGCATCGAGCGCGCCCGTCGCCTTGCTCACGGCTACGGCCTGGATGAGCCCGCCGCCGCCCGGGGCGAGCGCCGCCTCGGCCGCGCGCTCGATGGCGCCCTCGACGGCCTGCCGCTGCCAGCCGTCCAGCTCCTGCCCGACCTCCGCGCGCCGGAGCGCCTGGTCCACCTGCTCGGTGACGATGACCGTGCGGACGCCGCCAGCGGCGCGCCCCGCCTCGTCGGCCTCGGTGAGCACGGCGCGGAGCACCTTCGCCGCCTGCACGTTCGAGGGCGCCTCGGCGTCGGCCTCCACGGACGTCGCCTCGGCCGCCGCGGTCATGCCGGTGGGGAGCACCCAGGCGCGCTCGGGGGCGTCGCCATCCTGGACGGCCTTGGTGCCGCGCGGCGCGAGTGAGGCGACCGGCTCCTCGACCCCGGCGTACTTGGCCTGCTCGCCGTAGAAGTCGGCGATGCCGCCCGCGGCCTCGGCGATGGCCCGGCGCACGGCGTCGTCGGCGAAGGCCTCGGCCATCTGGTCGGCGAGCTCCTCGCCGCCGTCGTCGTCATCGTCGCCGAAGAACTCGTCCTCCTCGCTGCGGCCGACGGACTCGTTCTCGCGCTCGACCTCGTCCCCGAGGTCAGAGAAGGTCCACTGCGCCTGGTCCTGAAGGCCGTCGCGCGCGGCGTTCATCGGGTAGCCGCGCTGGCCGGGGCGCACGGTGGTCGCGAGGTCGACCACCACGTCGGCCTTCAGCCCGTTGCGCTGGGCGGGCACCTTGAACTGGAAGAGGCCCCCAAGACGCAGGTAGTAGGCTCCTCCTCGGTCACCGGGCGCGCGGCGGTACGCCTTCACGGCCGCGGTGGTGCCAGCGCCCCAGGAGCCCTCGACGGACACGCGCGAGCCGCCCCGGCGGCTGAACATCGGCTTCACCTCCTCGTCGCCGAAGTAGAGGCGGACGCCGGGGAGGTCGTTGGCGGCGAGCAGCTCCCGGATGCGGTCCTCGATGCCGACGTAGACGCCCCGGGCCCGGTCCCAGTAGCGGATGAAGTCGGGGTCCACGTCGTAGACGGTCAGGAGCGTGCCGGCGCGCGGCTCGGCGTCGAAGATGCGGACCTCGGCGTCGGCCCCCTCGGCGACCACGAGGTTGTCGCGCGTGTGCATCCGCCAGCGGAACGACCGGGAGACACCGAGGATCACCGCCTTAGCGACGCCGAACCCGCCCGCTGCCTCGCCGGAGTCGGCCGCGTCGCGCTTCCCGCTCTCGCCGATGGAGAGGAACTTCGTGAGCACCGTCTCCGCGTCCATGCCGATCCCGTTGTCCTCGAAGGACAGGGACCGCTCCTCCTCGTTCCATCGGACGCCGAAGAAGCCCTCGTCGACCTTGATCTTCCGGTGGCGCACGGCGGCCTTCACGGCGTCGATGCTGTTCTGGAGGGCCTCGCGGGTGGCGAGCCAGGGGAGGTCGCCCGACTTGTAGACGGCCTTCGTGAAGTAGCCCCAGAGCACCGACACATTCGCGGACGGGCGGCCGGTCGCCTTCGCCGTCATCGCCTCGCGGACGCCAGCGTCGCCGCCGAGCTCGCGGCGAAGCGCGGCGCGGTCGATGGAGAGGCGGCCGGCGGCCTTCGGGAAGGCGCCGGGGACGGGCATGGCGTGTTGGCAGGGACAGGTCATGCGGCCCTCCGATGCAGGGTGGTGGCGGCGAGCTCGGTCGCGGTACGCTGGCGGTGATGTACCGACCGAACGACCTGCCCGAAATCGATGGCGTGGACGTGATTGGTCTGCGTGGAAGCGACCCGCCGCGCGTGGCCGAGTACATGCGCCATGTCGATAGGTGTGCCTGGGTGAGGCTGGACGGCGACGCTGCGGGAGCGGTTGCGGACCTCTGGCGGCAACTCCCCGTCGGGGAGGCCATGCGTTGCCACGTCCCTCCGTTCGGGCTGCGCTTCTGGCGTGCCGGGGTGGTTGTCGTGGAGGCGTCCATCTGCTGGAGCTGCAACAACGTCTACGGCTACCAGGACGGCGTCCCAGTGGCCTTTGAGTTCGATGGGCAGTCCCAGGCGGCGCAGGCGCTTCTCACGACGCTGCGAGAAGCCATGCGCGACGGGCTGGACTACCGGTAGAGCCGTCACGCCGCCCTCCTGTGCAGGGTGGTGGAGACGAGCTCACGCAGCCGGTCGCCGTGCCGGGCAACGAAGTCGTCCACGTCCTCGGGGTCGATCCCGCGAGGCGGGTGGGCGTGGAGCAGCGCGACGGCCCGGGCCAGCACCCGGTCGGCGAAGGCGCCGAGGGCGGGCAGGGACTCCCGGATGGTGGCGGCCCCCTCCTCGGCGGCGCGGATCGCGCGGGCCACCGCGGCGGCGAGCGTGGGTGGGACGGCGTTCCCGACCTGCCGGTACCGGTCCTCGACGGGGCCGGCGAAGGGGTACCCGGCCGGGAACGTCTGGAGGGCGGCGCACTCCCCGAGGGTCAGCTTCCGCCGCGCGCCCTTCGTGGCGAGGGCGAGGGCGTCGCTGGCGTTGTTGAGCTTCTTCCACCAGGACGGGTCGGTCGGGCGGCCCTTCCACTCGTTCGTCATGACGCAGGGGGCGGGCCGGTCCCAGGGCACCGCGATCGCGTCGCGCATGGTGCGGCGTGTGGACGTGGCCGGCGGGAACACCGGGAACGGACCGGCCACGACGAAGAGGCGGGTGCGGCTCTGCGGGACGCCGTGGTCGGCGGCGTTGAGCAGCCACACGGCGACGTGGGGGTAGAGCTTCCGCAGCTCGGGGACGACGTACCGGTCGACGTAGCGCCGGGCGTTCCTCACGTTCTCGAAGATCGCCCACCGTGGCCGCACGACGCGCACGACCTGGAGCGTCCACGGCCAGCCGTTGCGCTCCACGTCGGCCGCGCCCTTCCGGTCGGCGTGCTGGTTGGCCTGCGACCACGCCTGGCAGGGCGGCGATGCCCAGAGCACGTCGATGGTCCCCGCGAGCGCGGCGTAGTCGAGGTCGCGCACGTCGGCCTCGACGGCGGGGAACCCGGCGGCCCGGAGCGTCGCCGCGGCCGAGGGGTCGCGCTCGACGCAGGCGACGTGCTCGAAGCCCGCCTCGTGGAGCCCGAGCGCCGCGCCGCCCGCGCCCGCGAACAGGTCGAGCACCCTCATGGCGAGCACCCATCGCCCGCTCGAAAGCGGTCGCGCCGGAGTACATGGCGGGCGTGGACAACGACCCCACGCGGAGCAAGTTCATCGTCGCCGGCGTGTCTCTCACGCTGCCCAGCCACTTGGTGAGGGTCATTGGCCGGGCGGACGGAGACATCGCAACCGGCGACGTGCTCGTGGACGAGCTCGACGGTCGCGAACTCGGAACGGTCGCGAAGCTCTTCGCGTACCGTCGCGAGTTGGAGGTGATCTCGTCGGGGCTGACGTGCGAGATCCACTTGGTCGCGGCCGTCGGCGCCGAGCCCTTCAGAGTCCCGTCGACTCCGTGGGTTCGCCGGAGGCGTGCCTGACGAACGCCGTGCCCCGCGCATCGGGCGCGGGGCAGGAGCGGGGGCGGGCGAGAGGGCGTACATGGGCGTGAGGGGTGATTTCCGAACGCAAATGAGTGGCGACGACGACCCGCAGGACGTGCGTGGAGCGACGCCGCGAGGGTCGGCAGGGTGTCGGGATGGGTGCCGCGGAGGGCGGCTTGGAGGGGCACGGGCGGCCGTCTACGGGGGGCTCGTGTTCCTGGGCGTCGAAGCTGGCATAGGCGGGGGGTGTCCTCGGGGTCAGGCGGCGAGCTTCGCCGCGTTCAGGTCCACGGGCGCGTCGCGCAGCGTGGGGTCGGTGAGGATGTCGCTCGACCGCTTGGTGATGCCGTCGTAGAGCGACCACGGCTTGCTCGGAGGGCCGGTCACGGCGTGCCACACCCCGGAGACTGCCACCCGGCGGACGCGGTGGGCGCCGACGCCGAGCTCGCTCCACTCGGTGGCCACCGGGGACCACCAGATGTTGCCGTCGTCGTTGTAGTTCCGGCGCTCGGGCGGGGTGGTCCGGCGGAACTTCGCGGCGCAGGTCCAGGCGTACTGGGCGAGCACGTCGTTGGGCGCGGCGGGCCGGCGGCTCGGGTCTTCGGCGTACCAGGCGGCGAGGCGCTGGGCGGGCTTCATCGCGCCGGTGGTGCCCTGGTGGACCGTGCGGTTGTAGTACATAGTCATCGCCCGCTCGCTGGAAACCCCGAGCACCCGGGCGATCTCGATGGCGCCGGCCATGTACTCGGACTCCGAGGCCACGCGGGTCTGGACCTGCTGGAAGGCGGGCCAGCGCCCGGCGGCGACGAAGCGGGAGACCCACGGCTCCGCCCACAGGACGGCGCCGTCCACGGCCTCGAGCGAGGCGCGGGCGGTGACGGCGAGCAGCTGCGGCGAGGCCGGGCCGAAGAAGCGGGCGAAGGCCACGGGCTCGGCGAGCGCCATCGCCTTGAGCAGCTTGCCGAGGGAGCCCGACTTCTGGGTCCACTGGAGGATGCCGTAGCTGACGCCGTTGCCGTCGAGGTTGCGCTGCACGGACCAGAACTGGCCTTCGTGCTCGCTCGTCTTCTTCAGCAGGGTGGGGATCCAGTCGGTGAGCAGCTCTTCCACACGTTCCTCCAGTTGCCGCGCGGCGCGGCGGGCCGACGGCGACGAGGCCGCGGCGAGAAGCAGGAGCCCCACGGCGCCGGCGCCGAGGAGCAGGGGGGTGTTGTTCGCGCGCGCCATCAGGCCCCCACCCGGCGCTCGAAGGGGAGCGTCGCGTTGGCGGGTTCGAGATCCTCCTCCTCGCCCTCGCCGGAGAGGAGGTTGCGCGGGATGGTCCGCCCCCACCACCAGCGCCCGGCCTCGGCGAGCTCGCCGAACTTCAGGCCGCTGGACGGCGCGGCGTCGAGGAAGGCGCGCCAGCCGCCCTCGGTGGGCGGGAGCACGGTGACCCCGGCGGTGCCGTAGGCGGCGCCGCCGTTCGCGATCCGCATCCCGGCGGGGGCCACGACGGGGATCTTCTGGGCCTGGGCGTTGTAGTAGCTGACCTTCGCGAGCGCCCCGAGGATGGCGTCGGCGACCCGCGGCCAGGTGCGCTCGACCCACTCGTCGGGGGCGTGCTGCCAGCCGAGGCCGGGCCAGTCGCCGGAGTACCGGAGGCGGTCCTGCCCGACCTGCGCGACGGCGCGCAGGGTCGCCTCCTCCTCGTCGGTCGGGAAGGTGACGCCGTAGTGCTCGGGCTTGAACGCGGTGAACCGGGACTCGTCGCTCTTCGCGAGCTTCCAGCCGGCCTCGCCGGCGGCGCGCAACGCGATCTGACCGTCCTTCGTGACCTTGCCGAACTCGATGAAGTCGATGCGGCTCGCGTTCCACTGGCTCGGGACGCCGACGCGGAGGCCCTCGTAGAGCGGCCCGCCCCCCTCGGGGACGAGCACGGGGCGCTCGCGGACGACCACGCTCGCGGCGGCCCACGGCCACGCCTCGACGTTCACCCGCGTGAGGTGCTTCAGGCGCTCCTCGGCCTCGCCGCGGAGCCGGGCGGCCTCCGTGGCGTCCTTGGTCCGCTCCGCGTTGCGGAAGCGGGCGTTGATGGCGCGCAGGAGCTTGCTCGCCTCGCTGGCGATCTTCTTCTTCGCCTCGGCCTCGCGCTGGGCGCGCACGGCTTCGAGCCGGGCCCGGGTCTGCTCGGGGTTGCGGCTGATGAGGAGGAGGATCTCCTCAGGCCCCATGTCCATCTGGGCGCCGGGGTTGTTGGTGTCCCGCGCCTGCGACTTCAGGAGCTCCACCATCCAGCCGCGCTTGCCCTGGATGAGGTTGAACCGGAGCCCGTCCTGCGACCGGCGCGCGAAGTAGTAGTAGATGGCGATGGCGGACAGCGTGTTGCCCTGCCGCACGCCGCGGCCGTTGCGCTGCTGGAGGGTGGCCGGCTCCCACGGCAGGTCGAGGTGGTGGATCGCGCAGGTCCGCGTCTGGAGGTCGATGCCCTCGTAGGCGATGGCGTTGGCGATCACGACGTCGTACTTCGGGGCGGTCCCCGTCTCGGGGTCGCCGTTGAACTCCTTGGCGATGCGCTGGCGGTCGGCGGCGTTGGGGGCGACCTCGGCGTTGAGCACGCCGATCCGGTCGGCGGCGATGCCCGCGCCCACCAGCGTCATCTTCACCCAGCGGTGGGCCGCCACGTTGTCGACGAAGACGATGTGGCCGCAGGTCCGGTTGGCGAGGACGCGCTCGGCGAGGGCGTCGAACTTCGGCGAGCTGGCGTCGGACACCTGGTCGGCGTTCTTCCACGAGTAGCCGGCGTCGAGCTCGGCGTGGATGGCGACGAGCGCCATGCGGGCGAGGAGCCCGAGGATCTTCGCCTTCTCGCCGGGGTCGTCGCTCTTGAGCGCCGCCTCGATCTCGCGGACGTAGCGGTCGTACTTGGCGTCCTGCGCGGCGTCCATGTCGACCTCGACCATCTCCACCTTCGGCTCGGGGAGCTTGAGGCCGACCTCCTCGGCGGTCCTGAACTCGCCGTAGCGGAGGATGGTGTCGCGGAGCTCGTGCAGGTTCTGGAAGCCGACGACGGCGCCCCGCTCCTCGACCTCCATCGAGGGGGTGACGACCGGCTTGATCTCGATCCGCAGGTAGCGGTCGATGAACTGCTCGGGGTCGCGGATACCCATGCGGCGCCAGGCGTCGGGGTCGACGTACTGGATGAGGTTGTAGAACTCGAGCGGGCTGTTCTTCGCCGGGGTCGCGGAGAGGAGCACGATGCCCCCGCCGCCGGTCTTCTTCCGCACGGCGGCGCACCGGAAGTCGAGCTGCCACGCGCGCTTGGAGCCGTCGCCCGGGTTGCCCATGAAGCGGGGGACGCCGCCCTCGCGGTCCTCGGGGAGGTACAGGTTCTTGTAGTTCTGCGCCTCGTCGACGATCAGCATGTCGACGCCGATGTCGTCCCACGCGATGCCCGGGTCGTACTCCCAGCCCTCGGCGAGCTCCATCTGCTGCGCCACCCAGGCGGCGATGCCCTCGCGGAGGATGGCCTCGTCGCGCTCGGACAGCTTCTTGCGCTTCGCGGCGTTGCGACGGCGCAGCGCGACCTCGCGCTGGATGGCCTCGCACTGGTCGGCGTAGGCGCGGACGGCCTTCTCGTTCATCCGCGTCCGGCCGAGCGCGGTGTAGGTCAGGAGCACCACGTCGTACTCCCCGGCCTGGAACCGGGTCCACTTCTCGGCGCGCTCCTGCGGCGTGTCGGTGTCGCTGGTGGCGAGGCCCTTCCGCTCGCCGCGGCTGATGGTCTTCTTCTTCGACCCGATGACGGCGATCCGGTAGTCGGGGAGCACCCGCTTGATGTCGGCCTCCCACTTCCACACGATGGAGTTGGGGACGAGGACGACCGGGCGCTTGCACCAGCCCTCCTGCCGGGCGCGCGCGAGGATGGCGATGCCGGTGTAGGTCTTGCCGACCCCCACGTCGAAGGCGAGGAGCCCGCCGCGGTTGGCGAGCACCCGCCGGGCGCCGGCGACCTGGTGGGGGTGCAGGCGGGGGCCGTCCTTGCGCCAGCGGGCGATGGGGAGCGGCTCGGCGGTGTAGCTCGGGGCGACGTAGCCGCGGAACTGGCGGTTGTAGGCGTGCTCGATCGCGAGGCGGCGCTCGGGGGTCGCGGAGCAGAAGCCCTTGAAGCTGGCGTCCCACTCGGCCGCCTTCTTCATGCGGAGCTTGTCGATGTCCTTCTCGTTCTCGTCGTCGAACTTCTTGGACGGCGCGAACAGCGTCTTGTCGTGGTTGATCCACCCGAGGATGAGGAGCACCTCGGGGTGGACCGTGCGCTCCTTCTTCGTCAGCTCCTCGTAGTCGTGGCCCTTCGCGGTCACGAGGCCGCCCTGGCGGAGGAAGGTGACGTCCTGGTACCCGCCGTACCCGGCGTTGGTGTAGGTCGCGTTCACCCACTCGGAGACGAGCTCCAGCGGCACCCAGCCCTGCCGGGCGGACACGCCCTCGATGTCGTCGAAGATGGCCGGCTTGATGGCGTCGAGCAGGCGCTGGACCTGGGCCTTCGCCTGCGCGTCGGTCGGCCGCGCCATCGCCCGGTCCATCTTCGGCCAGAGCGCGCCGGTGAGGTACACCTCGGCGGGGACGAGCTGGTCGAACTCGGGGCCGTCGAGGCACCACCCGGCAGCGAGCACCTTCGCGCGCGCCTGCTCCGGGGAGAGCGGGCCGCCGAGGCTCGCGTGGTAGTCGAGGAGCGCGCGGACGGAGAGCGTGCGCGCGGCCCGGTAGAGGTGCTCGGCCTGGGCCACCACGTCGTCGACGCGGCCGGTGTAGCGGGGCTCGAACACGGGCGGCTTGCGGCGCAGGCCCTCGATGAGCTGCCCGGCGCGGTCGTAGGCGGAGAGGAAGCGCTCGGCGCCCGTGTTCCCGCCGCGGGCGAGCTTCACGAGGTCGACGTTGGCGTGGGGGTTGCCGTTGGTGGCGTGCCACGCGGTCAGCGCGGCGTGGAGCTCCGGCCAGAGCAGCGGCGGCTCCTCGGCGTTCTCGGCGGCGACCAGCGCGAGGTACTTGTCCACGCGCAGGCCGAGCAGAACCGCCGTGGCGAGCTCGCGCGGGAGGTCGGTGACGTCGGCCTCGGCGACGCGCGTGACGCCGATCCGGCCCGCCGCGCCGGGGGCGGGCTGCTTCCCGACGATGGGGAACGCCACCACCTTGCAGTCGCCGCACACCGGGCGCTCCACGAGGTCGGGCAGGCGGGTGAACTCGCCCTGCACCTGGTAGCCCCACCGGGGCTTGTGGGTCTGGTCGTCCTCGCCGTGGTCCTCGCCCACCTCGCGACCGAGGATGTGCCGGGGGTACTGGCGGAAGTAGCCCCCCGCGACGATCTCCTGGTCGGAGGCGTCCACCGCGTCGAGCTCCCCGCCGCGGGCGCGGAAGAAGAGCAGGTCGGTGACGAGCATCGCGCCGGGGAAGATGGCCTCGCGGCGCTTCTCGTTGATGCTCGGGAGGCGGTACGCGGCGGCGAGGTGGTGCCGCTTCAGCACCTTCTCCCGGAGCGCGACGAACTGCGCGGTGCGGCTCGTGAGGAAGCCGCCGGGGACGAGGAAGACGCCCAGCCCGTCCGGCGCGAGCAGGTCGAGCCCGCGCCGAAGGAAGTAGTGGTACGCCATCTTCTCGCGGTAGGCGCGGTCGGGATCCTCCGCGACGGATGCGCCCCGGATGCCGTAGGGCGGGTTGGAGACGACGAGGCCGAGGCGCCCGGCGGCACCGGAGCCCTTCTCGCGCACCCAGCGCTCGAACGGAGCGTTGGTGAGGTCGAGGTCGGGCCGGAGGGCCTTCAGCATCAGCGCGGAGAGCGTCGACCACTCCACCGCGTGCCACGTCAGCCCCGGCACCGCCTCGAAGGCGCGCAGGAAGCGCCCGATGCCCGCGGAGGGCTCCAGGGCGTGGACCGTCTCGCCGTCGTGGGGGAGCGCGTGGACGAGGGGCGCGACGACGCGGGCGACCTCGCGGGCCACCTTCGTCGGCGTGTAGAACTCGTGGATGAGGCCGCGCTCCTCCGGGACGGGGAAGCCCGCCGGGAATTTGCCGGAGGCGGCCTGGATCGAGAGCCCGCCCCAGCCGGAGTAGCCGGCGAGGACGGCGCGCTCCTCGGCGTTGGGGAGGCGGCGCTCGGCGTAGAGCTTCGCGGCGGTGGCCATCGCGGCGATGTTCGCCGCGGTGCGCTTGCTGGCCGTCCAGAATTCCGGGATGTCCTCGTCGGGCGCGAACGGGCGGTTGGCCGCCTGCATCCGCGAGAGGAGCGGGCCGAGGTTCTGCTCGATGACGGCTTCGAGCGCGACGCGGTTCCGGTCGAGGAAGTCGTCGAGGTAGTCCACGTCCACGCCGCGGGGGAGCCGGGTGCGGACGATGGGGACGATGGCGTCGAGGAGCTGGGCGGCGGCTGCGCTCATGGAGACGCAGTAGTCGCGAGCAGGCCGCGAAGGCAGCGACTTTCACTTGCCGCGCGGGGGTTTCGCTTGCCGCGCGCGCGAAGCAGCTAGGGCCGGTCCCGCAGGGAAGTTGAGAGCGCGGATAGCGATGGATACACTCCGATGGAGGTCCCGCATGCGTGCCATCACCCTCCCTCTGATCGTCATCGCGCTTTTTTGGACCACCACGGCTGCCGCCGGTGACGTCTGGGTCGACGGCTACTACCGGAGCGACGGCACGTACGTAGAAGGACACTGGCGCTCTGCGCCTAACAGCACGACCAGCGACAACTGGTCCACGTATGGAAACGTGAACCCGTACACCGGGGAGGTAGGCACACGGAGGACGGGCGACACCAGCACGACCTATGGGAGCCTACGTGCGCCTGCCGCCGCGTACTTGGGCGCCAGTTCGTCGGACGTCCCCACCATCAAGGTTCCCGCGAATGCCTGGCTTTCTGGCTCGCGTTGGTACTGCAACGATGGGTACCGCGCTGATTATGAAAACGGTCGGTGCGTGTGGATCAGTCCGCCAGAGAACTCGTGGGTTTCCCGAGACAGGTGGTACTGCAACGACGGCTACCGCGCTGACTACGGAGGCAACAAGTGCGTGTGGATAAACCCACCGGCCAACTCGTGGTACTCACGGGACCAGTGGTATTGCAATGACGGCTACCGAGCGGACCGGTCCAACAACAGGTGCGTCTGGATTAACCCGCCCGAGAACTCGTGGTACTCGCGGGACCAGTGGTACTGCAACGATGGGTTTCGCGCGGACCGCACCAACAACCGCTGCGTTTGGATAAATCCACCAGTGAACTCTTGGGTTTCGCGGGATCAGTGGTACTGCAACACCGGGTATCAGCGAGTGGGGAATGCCTGCGTCAGGTAGTCATCCGCGTGCGAGCCTTTCGTGAGCTACCTCGCGGCACGACTCCTGAAGGAGTACCCGATCTCGTTCGGACAGCTCAACCTGGATGGTGACCTTCACGCCCTTACCGAGCAGGTACGCCCCCCACACGAGCGCCCCGTAGGGCCCGAGGGAGAGCAGGTAGTCGAGGCTCGGGGCGGTCCCGCCGGGCACGGCGGGCACGCCCGCGCCGTCCTGCGCGAAGGCGACCGCGCACGACGCGAGGAGGAGCGCCGGGCCCACGCCGAGGAACCAGCGGCTCACGACGCTCCCCCGCCCATCTGCGCGGCGGCCTGCTTGATGGCGTCGGCGAAGGCGTTGACGAGGAGCTTGTCCTTCTCGGGGTCGACCTCGGGGGCCTTCGCCCGGGGCGCGTCAGCCTTCCGGGTGCGCTTCGGCTTCTCGGCGCTCTGAACGGGCATCGACGGCGCGGCCGGCGGCCACACGGGCTGCATCGGCACGGTCGCCGGAGGCGTCTCGCGGGCCACGATGCCCGCGGCGACCTGCTCCGGCGTCCGCGGCGCCTTGCCGATCTTCTGCTGCCCGGCCGCGCAGGACTTGGCGGCCCGCGCTGCGGCGAGGGACACGCGCTCGGCGATCCGGCGCAGGGTGGTGACGATGTCGGGCTTCTCGCCCCGGGCCAGCGCCTCGCGCGCCTGGGTGTAGGCGTCGGCCCCGCGGCGCAGGTCCTCCCACGCCATCTTCTGCTCCTTGCCCGAGCAGAGCGGCGATTTCACCAGCGCCTCGGCGCGGCGCAGGAGCTTGGCGGCGCGGCGGAGCATGTCGGGCACGTCGTCGGCGCCCCAGGTGGTGTGCGCGAGCTCGGCGAGGGCGTCGGCCTCCTTGTCCGTGGCGGACGCGCTGCGGGCGATCTCGGCGGAGCCCGCCGGGGTCTCGGGGAGCGGCACCTCGGAGAGCGCGGGCACGAGCTGGAGGCCGGGCATCCCGCCGAGCCCGAAGGCGTCGGCGAGGTCCGGGGCCACCGTGGCGGCCGGCGCGGTCCCCCGGGTGAGCGCGGAGGCGTGCTTCGCCGCCTTGCCCTTCTCCCGCTTGCCGAACTTCGCGACCACCGCGCCCACGTCGTTGACGACGACCCAGCCGTCCTCCTGCTCGACCGCCCGGAAGCTCGACTTCGGCTGGTAGCGCTCGGTGGGATCCTTCGGCTCGCGCGGCGGCGTGTAGGGGTGCTGGGCGGCGTAGTCGGCGTCGACGGTGTTGCGGCGGCGGGTGTCGCGGAAGCTGCACGCCTCGCTCACGAGGCCCACCACGAGGCCCATGCCGGCGGTGATCGCCTCGGCGAGCGAGGATCGCTCGATGGTCTCCACCTTCGCGGCGCTGAACCACTTGCCCATGCGCTCGAAGGTCGCGGCCCACCGGCCGTCCGGGCGCGAGGTGAGCCGGAGGACGCCGTAGCTGACGACCTTCCGCTCGAGGGTGACGCGCGGCGTGCCGTTGTCGCAGTGGAGGTGCCCCGCCCACTTCCCCTTGATGGTGGCGGGGCCGGCGCCCGAAGGGTTCCCCTTCATGCGCTTCAGCTCCGCCACCGCGGCGGCCGGGTCGGCGTCGAGCTCGGGCGGGTGCGAGGGGGCGAGCCCCAGGTCGGTGCGCCACACCTTCGCGGGGGCCTTCTTGACCTGGTGGATGAGCAGCGCCGTGTTGTCCCGCGGCCGCATCACGAACGCGACCTCGCCGCCGCAGGCGCGCCCGTAGGCGAGCAGCAGGCGGGGCACGTCCTCGTCGGCGCCGGTGACGTTGAGGCGGAACTTCTCGAAGCCGGTGGTGCTCATGGTGGTCAGCCCTTCCCCAGCTTGGGGACGATGAAGAACGCGGCCCCGGCGACGCCGAGGGCGGCGAGGAGCCAGCCCCAGCCGCCGCCGCTCCCGCCGCCGCCGTCGCCCCCTCCGGGGAGGGACGGCGCGGGGCTCGGGGCGTTGGGCGCGGTGGAGTTGAGGCGGGCGAGGGAGTCCACCAGCGCCGGGTTGCGCTCGACGAGGGCGATCTCGTCGGAGAGCGTCTGCGCGTGCTTGTAGTGGACGACGGCCCACGCCACGCCGGTGAAGGACACGGCGATGACGGCCCCAGCGACGGCCAGCGCGATGACCACGCCGGCCCAGCCCACCGAGACGGCTTGGCCCTTCTCGGCCTCGCTCGCGGGTCGCTCGTACTGGGTGTAGCCCTTCGCATGGGCGGTCCACGCGGTGAGCATCTCGATGGAGCGCTTCAGCAGGGCGGTGAGGGTCGGGTCGCCGGGGTTCGCGGCCAGCGCCTTCGTGATCGCGATCTGCAGGCGGACGAGCCGCGCCCCCGTGTCCGCCACGACGTGACGGTAGGCGACGACCACGCGGGCCAGGGCCTGCGCGTTGGTCTGGGCGTACGCCTCGACGCTCGCGAGCGACTGCTCCGCGGTGATCCGCATGTCGTTCATCAGCCGCACGACGGCGTCGGTGCTGACGGGCAGGGTGGAGGCGTCGGCCACGGTCAGCTCCGGTCGGTGCAGGCGTCGCAGCCGAGGCCGGCGGCGGCAGGGGTGGCGGCGGGCTGCGCCGGGGCCGCCGGCGCGGCGGGCTGCGCCGGCTGCGGAGCGAGCTTCTGGAGCACCTTGCTCTTCACGAGCGGGTACAGGACGAGCGGCAGGATGCCGACGTTGTCCCCGGCGACCTTGCGCGCCGCGGCGTCGGACACGACCTGCACGATGTAGAGCCCGGGGCTCACCGTCGCGACCATCGCCCGCTGACCGGGCTTGGTCTGGATGCGGGCGCCGTCGCCGAGCGGGACCGGCGCGTTCCACTTCGCGGCGAACAGCTTCCCGGCCTCCTGCCAGAGGTTCTTCTTCGGCTTCTTCGGGGGCTCGGCGCCGACGTGGCCGTCGAGCCAGTTGCCCTCGGCGGCGTCCTCGGGCTCGTCGGGGGCGTCGAGCTCGGGATCGTCGTCGCTCTCGCCGGGCTCCGGCCCGGGGATCTCCTCGAGCGCGGCGTCCATCTCGTCCTCGCCCGGCTTCAGCGCGCGGCTCGGCTTCTTCGGCTTCCAGCCGGCCATCTTCAGGTCGCTCATGACGACGCGGAGGTTGGTCTTGGCGTTGCGGACCGCGCCCTTCCAGCCGAGCGGCTTGCGGATGCGGAGGTGGGCGATGCGCTTCTTCAGCGCGCGCGCCTTCCGCAGGAGGCGGCGGATCGTCTTCTGCTTCCGGGTGAGCTTCTTGCGGGGGCCGGACACCACGGCATCGGCGTCCCCGGCGAACTCGACGGGGCCGACCACGCGGGCGCGGATGTAGCGAGAGGAGGCGGGCATCAGGACTCCCAGCGCCGGGCGCGGCGCGAGCGGGGGGGACGGTGGGGGCGGCGGCGCGCCTGCTCGGGGTCGCGGCGGAGGCCGGCGAGGCGGACGCGGGTGACGATGCGCTCGTGGCACTCCTGCCCGTCGAGGCGCTCGGGGAGCATCCCGAGGCGCGCCGAGGGGTCGTCGAACCAGACGGTGCCGTTGACGACGTAGCGGACGACGCAGTGGTACAGGCCGTGCTCGCCAGGGCGGAGCGTGGTGGTGAGCGCCACCTCGGCGGGGATGCTGGCGAGGTTGGCGGCCTTCGCGGCGGCGTAGCCGGGGTCGCGGGGCGAGAGCGCCTTCCAGCCGCGGGCGATGAGCTCGCCCGCGCGGGCCGCGGCGAGCGCGTCGCAGTCCTCCCAGCCCTGCGCGAGGAGCTGGATGAAGTCGGACCAGGTCTCCTCCTCCTCCCTCTCGTACCGGACGCTCGTGTCGTACAGGCGCGGCAGCGTCGGCCGCTCGCGGAGCAGCCGGGCGTTGCAGCGCGCGAGCCAGTTCAGGAGGCTCACGGCGTCGCGTTCGTTGAAGGTGAGGGCGACCGTGATGTTCACGACGGCGTCCGGGGGCGGGAGGGTGGAGGGATCAGGAGGTGGCGAGCTGGAAGCCGCCGGTCGAGACGAGCTCGACGGCGACGTCCACGTTCGGGTTCGCGGTGCCGCCGAGCACGAGGCGGGCACGGATCCACGGGAGGAGGCCGACGTTGGCCGGGTCGAGGATCTCGCGGAAGGTCCCCGCGGCCTGGCGCTGGGTGCCCTGCGCGAGGTCGATCCACGTCGAGCCGTCGAGCGAGCCCTGGATGAAGATCTGCGCGGTCGGCGAGGTGCCGCCGGCGACGTTCATGCTGGTGACGACCTTGTAGTCCTGCGCCGCGTCCGTCTGGCCGTCGTTCTGGTCGGGCAGCACGCGGTAGCCGGTGCCGTCCGTGGTGACGGCGACCTGCGCGGTCGAGGGGATGTTCAGGAGCTTCGTCCCGAAGCGGTTGGGGTAGCACTTCACGGCGATTGCCCTCGGAGATCAGAGGTGGAGGAGGAAGACGAGGCGGTAGGCGTAGGAGCCGCCCGGGAGCACCAGGCGGACGGTGGCGGCGTCGCCGATGGGCGCGCCGGGGGCGGGCTGGGCGTTGGCCGCGTACCGGCCGCGCGCCGTGCCGTTGACGTCGAGGAGCTCCACGAAGGCCGAGCCGAGCAGCGTCGAGTCGGAGAGCTCCAGGCGGGCGAACTTCGCCCAGGGCGGCGGGGTGGCGTTGACCGTCTGCCCCTGGTCCGTGACCGTGCCGCGCACCGTCCACTGGTTCTCGGTGTCGCAGTACCCGTCGGCGATCGCCGCGCGGGCCTGGATGTTCGCCGAGGTGGAGAGGTTCGCCCCGAAGACCTGGATCATCGTCGCGTGGACGCAGACCCGGACGCACTTCGGTACGTCCACGAGCGCCGTACGGAGCGCGCCCCCGCCGCCGGACCAGACGACGCGGGCCTCCCAGGGGGAGGCCTCGTCCGACCAGAGGTCGAGGATGCGCCAGTCGCCGTCGCCGTGGCCCTCGGACTGCGCCGTGAGCACCTCGCCCTCGATCCCCGCCACCCCGGCGGTCGGCGAAGCGGTCAGCTTCGCCGTGCCGGAGCGGCGGGAGAGCTTGCAGGCGCCCACGGCTCACCCCGCCCGATCAGCAGCGGCTCGACTTGACCCGCACCTTGCCGTAGAAGGAGAGCTTCAGGGCGGTGGTGGTCGAGCCGGCCGTGTAGTTGATGGTGACCGGGACGCCGGCCTTCAGCACGCGGCCGGAGAACCCGGGCCCGTGGTAGGCGGTCGGCGCGAGCAGGGCCGCGTCGAGGTTGTCCAGCACCACCGGGTCGTCGCCCGAGATGATGGTGTTGATCGTCGCGCTGGTGTCGCCGGTGGCGAAGATCTTCGACAGGTGGAGGCTGGTGCGCGGCGTGAGGGTCACGCTCATCGACTGGCCCACCGAGGTCGCGACCGAGCCGGTCACGGTGACGTTGCGCTGCACGATCTTCCCCTTCTGGGTCCGGCGGAGCTTGCGCTCCAGCCGCTTGTTCTTGATGGCGAGGCGCTTCTGCCGACGCAGGAGGCGGCGACGCTTGCGCTGCGCCGGGGTCATCCCGATCTCGTCGCCGAAGTCGTCCCCGAGGTCGTCGCCGAGGTCGTCCCCGAGGTCGTCCCCGAGGTCGTCGCCCAGGTCGTCCCCGAGGTCGTCCCCGAGGTCGTCGCCCAGGTCGTCCCCGAAGTCGTCACCGAGGTCGTCGCCGAAGTCGTCGTCGTCGTCGTCGTCGTCGGGATCGGCCCCGAAGCTGGGATCGCCGGGGGCGCGGAACCCGTCGAGGGAGGCGCGGAGGGAGGTGCGGTCGACGAGGCATTCCCCGTCGGCGGTGAAGGTCACGAGGGCCCAGAGAGGAGCGGTCATCGGAGTTGTCCTTGGTTCAGGGGGATCGGAGGCGGGTGGAGAGGGAGGGGCTGGCTGGCTCGCTCGACGCTGGCTTGCTGGCCCCGGAGGGGGTTCAGTCGCGCTCGCGGATGAAGCGGCGGTGCCGGCGGCCGGACACCTCCTCCTCGTCCTCTTCCTGGCGACGGCGGAGCGGGCGGCGGTGGCGGCGGCCCTCGGCGGACTCGCCCTCGGTGCCGGGGGTCATGCGGACCATCCGGGCGATCTCGCCGATGTCGTCGGCCGCGATGGCGCGCTGCGCCGGGAGGCCGGCGGTCGCGGGGG